>NZ_JAGSYE010000002.1:0-354147 GCF_025685565.1 Granulicella aggregans | reverse complement strand
AACTTCGGCGAAGCCTTCGCGAAGGCGCAGATCGCGGCGGGGCAAGTGTTGCCGATGCAGGGTACGATCTTCCTCAGCGTGAACGACCACGACAAAGCGGGCCTGGTGACGCTGGCGAAGGAGTTTATGAATCTGGGCTTCCACCTCGTTGCGACGCACGGCACCGCGGAGGTTCTCGAAGCCGCAGGCGTGCAGCCGGAGCGCGTCTACAAGGTGAAGGAAGGACGGCCGAACGTGGTGGACCTGATCAAGAGCGATCGTATTCAGCTCATCATCAACACGCCGCGCGGGCAGGACACCTTCTTTGACGAGAAGGCGATTCGGCGCGCTGCGGTGCTGGCCCGTATTCCCACCATCACAACCCTGGCTGCGGCACGCGCCGCGGCTGAGGGCATTGCTGCCTTGCAGAAGGGCAGCGTGCGTGTGAAGGCGCTGCAGGCGCTTCATGCGGAGCGCGCTGTCGCGGTCGCTGCAAGCTAGATGTCACGATGTGCTCGAACACTTCAAGCAGCATCGCTCATAGAATAGAGAGATGCTGCTTGAAGGATTGTTCCTGCCCCTGACTACGCCGTTTCTACCCGACGGCCGCCTGAATCTGCCAAAGCTGCGTGAGAACGTCGCTCGCTATTCGAAGACGCCGGCTGTGGGGCTGGTGACTCTTTCTCACGTTGGACAGCCGAGCTTGCTGTCGGACGCGGAGACTGAGGATGCATTGTGTTGTGTCGCTGATGCGGCTGCGGCGGAGAAGGTTCTGATCGCGGGCGTCGCTCGTGACTCTGTGATCCATACGCTCAAGTTGATCGAGTTTGCGGCGAAGTGTGGCTACGACGCTGCGCTGGTACCGTTGCCTTCGATGTTGCGAGTACCTGTGTTTGTCAGAGAAGCAAGGACCTACTTCGAGACGGTCGCGGACTCGGCAGCGCTGCCTGTGATTCTCGATAGCGGCGCGGGTGATGCCGCCATTGCTACCGATCTTGCGATCGACCTTGCTAAGCACCGGAACATCATCGCAATCGTCGATGCGTATGCGAGCGCCGAATGGGTAGAGCAGCTACGCGAAGGAAGTACCGAAGTTCGCCGCGAGGTCACGGTGACATCGGTCTTCGGTGCTGTCACCGGAAGGATGATCGCGAAACACAAGCCGGCGCTTGGGGCGCTGGTCTCGGCGGAGTCGCTCTCGGGAGGCACGGCGGTCGCTGTTGCTCCAACTCCTGTCAGCACGTTGAAGACGCGCACCAAGACAGTTGGGTTCCAGATGTTGTGTGGCAGTGCGGCAGGGATTCTCGATGCTGTGAGCGCTGGCGCAGTGGGCGCGATACCGCCGCTGTCGGCCAGTGCGCCACAGGCCTGCTACGAGGTTCTAGCTGCCTGGAAGGATGGCGATCCCGCGCTCGCGGCTGAGAAGCAGCATCGGCTACGAGTGGCTGCTGCGGTTGTTGAGGAGGGGCTTGGTGTGGCCGGAATCAAATACGGAAGCGATTTGAACGGATACTTCGGTGGAAGGCCGCGGTTGCCTTCGTTGCCCTTGTCTGGCGCGGAACGCGAACAGGTTGAAGCTGCCATGGCCGGCCTTCGCAATTGAGCGCGCGAGCTATCTGCGGGGTGCAGTCCTTACGCCGAGGCCACTAAGCCGGCTGCGTGCCTGTGCGGCTTCGGGAGACGTCGGGTATCGCTGAATGACAGCGCGCAGCTCCGCGATTCCGGCATCGTTCTGCTTCATCGCGATGAGCGCTTCGCCTTTGTGCAGGCGCGCGGCGGGTAGCTTTGGGCTGGCGGGGAACTGCGATGCAAGGTTGTCGTAGTTCTTTACTGCCGCAGCGTACTTGCCGCCGCGGTATTCGATCTCGCCGAGGTAATAGAAGGAGTTGCCGGAGAGGTTGTCGTCCGGGTAGAACTTGATCACGTCGCCGAACTCGGCTGTGGCAAGCGCGTAGCGGGCGCCCATGTAGTCGCCGAGAGCCGTCTTGTAGAGATCGCCTACGGGAGGCGCCGATCCGCCACCGTTGTCGGCTTGCGGAACAGCCGCCGATGGCTTACGGACGACCGGAGCCGGCGGTGCATCGCCGAGCGGCGCGGGATTATCCTGCGTGGGGGGAGCGGTCTGCTGAGGGATCGATGATCCCGTGGCCGGAGCACCGCTCTGGATGTTTGCGTTGATCGACTGCTGCTGGTTCTGGATGTTGTTGATGGACTTTTCGATGCCCGCTAACCGCGCCTTCAGTTCATCGAGCGAGTCGTTCAAGGACTGGATTTGGCCGGAGACCTGCTCCATCTTGGTGTTCTGTGCCTCGTGCTGCTGGCCCATCTGCGTCTGCAGACCCTGCACGACGACGGACATCTTGTTCACGGAGTCGGCTGTCTGTTGCACGAGGTCCTTCATCACGCCCATGCGCTCATCGTTCGACTGCTGAAGGCGGGCAACCGCGTCCTCGAGCGCCTGGACCTGGGTCTGGAGCTGGACCATATCCTTGTTGACGGCGAAGGCGGGAGTCGCGAGCAAGCCCAGAGCGAGGGTGGCGGTGGCGAGACGAGGGAATCGGAAGGTCATCGGTTCTTTTCCTAGGGTTCAGCGACTTGCCAGTGGACTGGTTATAAGAGTTCTGTCGAACGATTGAGAGTGCCCGGTTCACCCAATCGTCTGGAGGAACTGGGCACTCTCGCGGGATGGTGAGTTAGCGGATTGCTCTAGCGGTCGATGGAGAACTGCGCGCGGCGGTTCTGCTGCCAGCAGGACTCGGTCTCGTCGGTGCAGAACTGCTTCTCCTTGCCGAAGCTCACGACGCGAATGCGGCTGGCTGCGATACCTGCCGAGACAAGAGCACTCTTGGCGGAGTTGGCGCGGTTTTCACCGAGGGCAAGGTTGTACTCGGCCGAGCCGCGGTCGTCGCAGTATCCGCCGATGACGATCTTGATCGCCGGGTGCGCCGTGAGGTACGCGGCTGCCTGGGACGCGGCGGTGGTTGCATCCGGGCGGAGGTCGTAGCTGTCGTAGTCGAAGAAGACGTCAGGTACGTTCTGGTGGAAGGCGGCGTCAGTGCCCATGTCGCCAGCTGTTGATGCATCGGCAGGAGGCGGCGTCGGAGCGACGGGGACATTCACGGTAACGCGGACGTTGGCTTCGACGGTGCCACCATCACCCTTCGCGGTGAGGTGGAAGTTGGTCGAGTTCGACGGCGAGACGGTCTGGGTGCCGTTCACGTTGACCTGGCCGATGCCGTCGATGGTGACAACGTTGGCGTTCTGGCTGCGCCAGTTCAGGACGACGGACTGGCCGAGGTCGATCGACAGCGGATCAGCCGTGATGCTTGCGGTGGGCGCAGGTGCGGGCGGCGCGGTGGCTGGGCCGATGCTGTTCGGATCGGGGCCCTGTTTCTTGTGGCAGCCCGTGGCAAGCGACAGCGTGAGAAGCGAGGCCAGCAGGACAGGAGATTTGAAAAGTCGGGTTGCAACTACGTTCATCAGTTCCTCCGGAACTTTCTTGTCATTTACGATTCTTGCCGCAGCGCGGCAGGCACTACGTGGCCTCAGGCAGAGAGAAAAAAGGAGTCGTCCTAAGAGGTGTCCGCAGACTTACTTCCAACTCCAGTTTGGCATGTCTCCTCCGGTTGAGGAAAGCGCGTGTTTCTGGGTGCCGTCTGCGAGCATGGTCCAGATCTTCATGTGATCGTCACGACCGTCCGCGGTGTTGGCGTAGGCGATGTGCCGGCCATCGGGCGACCACGAGGGAAAGTCGCAGCGGCCACCGTCGTGCGTGAGTTGAATCCAGCGCTTGCTGGCGACCTCCATCACGTAGATGTCCTGCCCGCCGGGCGCTCCGGGGCCGTACTTGCGGTTCCAGGCGAAGGCGATGAACTGGCCGTTCGGTGACCATGATGGCGAAGTTGCGTAGCCCCCGTCGGTCATGCGCTGCACTCCGGAGCCGTCGACATCCATGATGTACAGCTGCGGCAATCCTGTCCGGCCGCTGATCCAGGCGATCTGCGATCCGGTCTTGGGATTGAAGACAGGGGAGACGTCGGGACCCTTAAAGCTCGTGATGCGACGGGCGATGGCGCCGTTGACGTCGCTGATCCAGATCTCCGGGTCACCGGAGCGTGAGGAGGAGTAGGCGATGCTGCGGCCATCGGGCGACCAGGCGGGCGAGAGATTGGTTCCGCCTGCGGCCGAGAAGTTCACCATACGATTGAGCAGCAGGGAGTACATCCGAATCTGGAAGCCGTCGCGGCCAAGTGAGGAGAAGGCTACGCGGGTGTTGTCGGGCGAGACGCGCGGAGAGAGCGAGATGGCCCCGAGATGCGTGACGGCGTGCTGGTTCGCGCCATCGTAGTCCATCTGCCAGACTTCCTTCTGGCCGCCTGCGGCGTGGATGTAGAAGATCTTGGTCTCGGCGATTCCTGCTACGCCGCCCCCGAGGCGAAAGATGATTTCGTCGGCAAACTTGTGGGCGGTCTGGCGGGCGGCGTCGTCGGTGGCGTTGTCGGAGTATTGCTTGGCAAGGACTTGCGGATACTGTGCATTGTTGGCGTCGAAGAGGAAGCCGTTGGTGATGAGTTGCCCGCCTTGAACAGAGATGTTGCCGAAGGCGACCATCGCGGCTGATGCCGGCGCGGCGGACCATTGCGCGATCGTGATCTCGGATGGTGTTCCGGGAGTGGTCTGCGGAATCAGGCTCTTCGAGACGATGTCGAAGATGCCCGCGTTGGCAAGGTCGGAGTAAAGCGTGGCGTCGAAGGTCGCCTTGAGAGACGTGTCACCGGAGCCGGACTTGAAGTCCGCGACGGCGATGCGGATGCGGTCCGCGCCAGTATTGGTTCCGGTAAAGACGTTGTCCTGCGCGGTTGCTGCGGCGGTTGTTGACAGGAGTGTCAGCAGGAAGAGGAAGAGTTTGCGGGTCGCGCTTTGCATTCTCACCTTATGGTAGACGCGAAGAGCGGCGATCGGGTTGTGATGGGGTGAAGTTAAGGTGCCGAGGGAGGGTCGAAATAATAAACAACATTCAGATAAGAGCCCGAATAGCCGTCAGGGAGAGGGCCAAAGGTATCGATGTGCTGGACGGCGCGGAGGGCGGTCTGGTCGAGGGTCGAGTCGCCGCTGGGCTGCTGGATGCGGATATTTGAGGGGGTGCCATCCCTGCCGATCTCGAAGGTGATGTAGACACGGTGGCCCTTGGCGTTGGCGTCCAGCATGGTGGTGTACCACTGGCTGGCGACCTTCTGCGTGATCTGTTTGACGTAGTAGGCGTAACGGGCGCCGAAGGTGGAGTCGTTGGTGCCGACGCTGATGGTGCCGGCGCGAGTTTGCGTAGCGGACATGGCGATACGAACGCCGGGGGCTTCGCCGGTGGTGGCCTTCTGCGGCTGCGGCTTGACGGGCTGCGGGTGTGGGGTGGCTTCGACGGGCTTCGGAGCTACCTTAACCGGCTTCTGAGGCTTGTCGGGGATGTCGATGGCTTTGGGGTCGGGTGGAGGAGCGACCTTCTCTTTGGCGACGGGCGGGGCGGGGCTTGGCGTCTCGGAGGTGAGGACGTTGTCGGCGTTGGTGGGCTGGCGCGGAGGCAGAGGGATGGAGTTGACCATCGTGGCCTGGATCGTCGTCGAAGGCGTGGAGCTGTCGCCCCAGGAGTTGCCGTCGTGGTGGAAGATGTATCCGTAGCCGAGCAACACCGCGAAGAGCGCGACGTGGAGGAGCAGCGCGCCGGCGAAGTTGCCGCCGAGGTTCTCGGGGGGTGGGTTGCGGGTTAGGGAGTTAGTGGCCAAAGCTCAGCGTTCCTTAGGGGTGAGAGCGAAATGCGGGGGTCTCTCCACTTCGCTTCGCTCCGGTCGAGATGACGTGTTCTTAGGGTGTCCTGTTACGAGGACGTTCTATCGCGTTCGGTTGAGATGACGTTCTTTCCAGGCTCGTTACTTCTGGTTAAGGGGTTGGGTGACGATGCTGATGTTCGTGACACCGGCGTGTTTGACGGCGTCCATGACGGAGGCGAAGGCACCGAAGGGGACGCGCTCGTCGGCGCGGACGTAGACGATCTTGTGTTCGCCGACCTTGAGCTTTCCGGCGAGGTCGTTCACGTTGACGGGCTTGTCCTGGAGGAAGACGTTCTGCTCCTTGTCGATGGTGATGACCTGGCGCTCTTCGGTGAGCTGGTTGACGGAGCGGGTCTTGGGGATCGCTACTTCCATGCCGGATTGAAGGACGGGCGCGGTGAGCATGAAGATGAGCAGGAGCACCAGGACGACGTCAACGAGTGGGGTTATGTTGATCTCGGCGAGTGCGGTCTGGGTGCGGGCGGAGCCACCGGAGCGGGCGGTGAAGGCCATGGCTAGCGGCTCCTTCTGTAGGTCTCTTCTTCGACGGGCGGAGTGGAGGCCATGGCTGCGTTCTCGATGAGGTTGAGGAACTCGCGGCCGAAGTCGTCCATGCGAGAGCCGAACTCGCGGAGGCGGGCAGTGAGCTGGTTGTAGCCGACGACGGCGGGAATGGCGACGACCAGGCCGGCGGCGGTGGTGATGAGGGCTTCCGAGATGCCGGGAGCGACGGCGCGCAGTGTCGCCGCGCCAGCGGTGCCGAGGCCATGGAAGGCGTCGATGATGCCCATCACGGTGCCGAGGAGGCCGATGAAGGGAGCGACGGCAGCGATGGTGGCAAGCCAGGTCATACGCTGTTCCATCGACGTCAAGGCTTCGCTGGAGGCTATTTGGGCTGCGCGTTCCAATGCGATGGGATTGCGAGGCATGCCTCGGCCGCCGGTCTGGCGCTGGTACTCGTCGTTGATCTCCATGAAGACTGGGACGAGCGGGCTGGGCTTGAACTGGTCGGAGAGAGCGGCGATCTCGCTAAGGCGGCCCGACTTGCGGAAGGCGCGGATGAAGCGCGTGCTCTGGGCCTGGGCGCGGCGGAAGCTGGACCACTTGGAGAGCATGATGGTCCAGGAGAAGATGCTGGCGAGGAGCAGCGTGATCAGGACGGCGAAGGCGACGGGCCCGCTGTTGTGGACCATCTCGAGTAGGGCACTGCTGCCGGTTGAGACGGGAGCGACTGGGGTGGCGTCATCTTGAAACAGGAAGAGAGCGAGAGTCAGACAGCAGGCCATAGGGTCTATTTCACCAGACCTCAGTTTACTTGGTTCGGTTTTTAGGGGAGAGATGGGAGATAAATTTGGGGGAATCTGGGGTGGTGCGGCCTTTCGGGGGTGAAAGGTTCGAGCTGCATGGGTGACGTTAGCGCCTTCGGGGTCCTTCGACTGCGCGCCGTGCGGTGAAGCTACACGGCGCTCCGCTCAGGACGACGGAGTTCAGCAGGTCAGGCGGCTGAGGTTAGGTGGGAGTCGATGGCGGCGGGCCAGTCTGTGCTTCGGCGTCGTGGGGTGCCATCTTCCTGCCTTGCGGAGGCGGATGGCAGGGTGAAGTTGAAGATGCTGCCCTGTTCCGGCGCGCCGGTGACCCAGATGTTGCCGCCCTGGCGGCGGACGAGGTCGCGGGCGATGTGAAGACCGAGGCCCAGGCCGATGCGGCCTTCCAGGCTGGTATCCGCGTGGCCGGGACCGAGGATCTGGTAGAGCTTCTCGAAGACGCGGGCGCGCTTGTCGAGGGGGATGCCGCAGCCATCGTCCTCTACTTCGATCCGCAGCATCTTGCCCTCATCGTAGGTGCGGATGAAGACGTGACCGCCAGGCGGGGTGAACTTGATGGCGTTGTCGAGCAGGATGATCATGATCTGGCGCAGGCGGGTGGGGTCGGTCCAGGCGCAGTGGTCTTCGTGGACGCCATGATCGTCGACAGCGATCTGTCTCGCCGAAGACGCAGGGTGGGAGGTGTGTACGGCATCCCGGATGGCGGGGGCGACGGCGAAGTTTTCGGCTTCGATGGGAAGCTTGCCCTCTTTCGACTGGGTGACGGTGAGGAGGTCTTCGATCATGGCCTGAAGCTGGAGGACGTTTTTCAGGACGATCTGGAGGTACTGCTGCTGCTCGTCGGTGGTGTCACCGGCCAGATTGTCCGCAATGATCGAGGTGAAGGAGTAGACGGAGGTGAGCGGCGAACGAAGCTCGTGGGAGACGTGGGAGAGGAACTGGTCTTTGAGCTTGAGGTCGAGCTGGAGCTTGTTAATCTGCTCGATCTCGCGGGCGTGGCGCAGTTGTTCGGTGATGTCGCGGACGACGAGGACGCTGCCGGCGAGCTCGGCGCGGCTGTCGTAGATGGGAGTGGCGCAGGTCTCGACGCCGAGTTCAGTGCCGTCGCGGGCGACGAGGATGGCGCGCTCTTCCATGCAGATGCGGCGGCTACGGGCGACTTTGGGATCAACGTGGACGGAGGCGGGGAGGCGGGAGTTCTCGAAAAGGATAGTGAAGACTTCGGAAACAGGCTTATTGATGGCCTCGGCGGCCTCCCACCCGGTCATGCGCTCGGCAGCGCCGTTCATCCAGACGATGTTGCGCCTGGCGTCGACGGAGACAACGGCGTCGCCGATGGAGAAGAGGGTGACGCGGAGGAGTTCGTGCTGCGCTTCGAGTTCGGCGGCGAGCCGGCAAGCTTCGGTGATGTCGCGGTTGGTCCCGATCATGCGAAGTGCGCGGCCGTCCTGATCGCGAATGACCTGGCCTGTGGCCTTGACGATGTGGGTGCTCCCGTCGGCCCATAGGACACGGAAGTCCATGTCGTAGGGCTTGCGGTCTTCGATGGCATCCATAAGCGCCGAGATAACCAGCGGGCGGTCTTCGGGGTGAAGCTGGTCTGACCAGAGGGACATGTGCGTCGGCCCTTCGATCGGTTCCAGCCCGTAGATGCGGAACATCCAGTGATCGCAGATGAACTGGTTGTTGGAGAGATCCCAGTCCCAGATTGCGATTCCGCCGCTATCTGTGGCTAGCGTGGCGCGTTCGTTGGCGCGCTGAAGAGCGAGACGGGCATTGACCTGGGCTGTCTTGTCCTGAATGGCGCCGACGACGCGGACAGGCTTGCCCTCCTCCATCTCGACATTTCCGACCGTTCGCACCCAGATGGGCTTCTCGTCGGCGCGGATGAACTCGACTTCGACGTCCCAGGGCTCGCCCGTCTCAAGAGCCCGCTCCACCGCGGCTGCAACCACGGCGCGAGCGCTGGGCACATAGAAGCTAAGACCGGCTTCGATGGATGGCTGGTAGCTCTCGGGGAGCGCATGAATGCGGTAGGTCTCCGCCGACCAGGTGACGACGCCGGTGGGAATGTCGATCTCCCATCCGCCGACGCCGGCGATACTGTTGGTGCGGTCGAGGAAGTTCTGACTCTTGCGGAGGATCTCGCGCTGCTCTACTTCTAGTGTCTTGTCCTGCAGCGAACCGAAGATGCGGACTGGTTTGCCATCTACAAGCTGGACCTCTCCAAGGAGCCGGACCCAGATGCGGGATCCGTCGGGGCGAATCAAGGGGAGTTCAAGCTCGTAGCCTCCGCCGGTGGCCAGAGCCTTTTCTACAGCCGCCAGAATTTGCGTGTGAGACTCCGAGGGGAAGTAGGTGAGGCTTTCCTCGTAGGTTGGTTTGTGGCCGGGAGGCCTACCGTGAATCCGTGCCGTCTCGTCGGACCAGAGAAGGTCCATCGTGATGAGGTCTAACTCCCAACCGCCGATTCCTGCGACGCGGTTGGTGCGATCGAGGAAGACCTGGCTCCTGCGCAGGGCTTCGCGCTGCTCGATCTCCTCGGTCTTGTCCTGGACGGAGCCGAAGACGCGGACGGGTTTGCCGTCGACGATCTCAGGCTCGCCGATGAGCCTGACCCAGAGCTTTCGTCCGTCGACGCGGTAGAGAGGGAGTTCAAGATCCCATCCGGGGCCGCCCTCGATGACTCGCTGAAGAGCGGCGCGGATGGTGGCGTGATAGCTGCGGCCGAAATAGTTGATGGCTTCGTCGAGGAGCGGTTTGTAGCCCGGGGGAAGACCGTGCATGCGTGCGGATTCGGCGGACCAGGTGAGATCGTTGGTGGCGAGATCGAGCTCCCAGCCACCGATTCCGGCGACGCGATTGGTGCGGTCGAGGAAGAGCTCGCTCTTACGGAGGGCTTCGCGCTGCTCGATCTCCTTGGTCTTGTCCTGGAGCGAGCCGAAGAGCCGCACGGGCTTGCCGTCGACGAGTTCGGCTTCGCCGACGAGGCGGACCCATATTCGGATTCCATCAGCTCGGATCAGGGGAAGTTCGAGGTCCCAGCCTCCGCCGCCAGCCATTGCGGTTTGAAGGGCGGCGAGGATGGCCGGGTGGTACTCGGGAGCGTAGTAGTTGATCCCTTCTTCGAGCGATGGGCGATAGCCGGGAGCGAGACCGTGCATTCGGGCTGTCTCGGCGGACCAATTGACCGCGTTGGTACTGAGATCGAGGTCCCAGCCTCCAATTCCGGCGATTCGGTTGGTGCGGTCAAGGAGCGCTTCGCTCTCGCGAAGGGCATCCGACTGGCGGTGCTCTGTTGCTAGAAGATCGAAGAAACGGGTTACACCGGACGCAAGTGCCTGAGCACGCCATGCAAAGAGGATGGCGGGAGGCAGCGATGCCAGGGCGCAGATGACTTTGAGTACCAGCGAGATCTGGGCAAGGGGATACCAGATGGTGACGATGCGAAGCAGGATCATGGCCCCGCAGGACATGATGAAGACGTTGAACGCTGAAAGTGCCCAGAGTTTGGACCTCATGGTCTCGATGTGTTTGAGTTTGCCGACCAGCCACCTGATGCCCAGGAAGAAGAGGACGTAGGAGATTGCGATCAGCGCGTCCGAGATCACGTTCGTCCACAACAGCCCGGGATGGGCCATGTAGAGGGCGCGGCGGGGAGAGTACTCCGATGACAGGAGAGGCTGCAGTGTGTTCGATCGCAGGTAGACGCAGAGCGGGAAAGAACTCAGGAATGCTGACATCGAGTGGAACCTGAAGTCCATAGACGGTTCAGAAAGAGAGTTCAGAAGGCCCGTGCGGGAGTCTGTTCGCCGAGGTCGTAGACGGTTGGAGCGGAGTCGGGGGACGACGTGTGTTTGGTACCGAGGACCTGTTCGATGGCGAGGAGGAGATCGCTGTTGCGGACGGGCTTTTGGAGGAAGAGCTTGGCCCCGGCTTTGAGGGAGCGGTCGCGGTTTGCGGCGCGGTCGCGGCCGGAGACGACGATGACGGGGATCGCGGCCATGGAGTCGTTGGTCTGGAGGCGTTCGAGGACGGTGAACCCGTCCCCGGCGGGGAGGCCGAGGTCGAGAAGGATGACGTCGGGCTGCTGGCGGCGGGCCTCGGCGATGCCGGAGACGCCATCGACCGCGAAGCCGACGTCGTAATGGTTCGCCTTGAGGCGGACGTGCATGGCGAGGCGCATCTCGGGGTCGTCATCGACGATAAGGATCTTCTTCTGGGGCATGGGTGGTGACCTCTTCTGGGCGAAATGGACCGATTGAGCGCGGCTCGCGGCTAACCGGTTTATCGGGAGGGGTCATCGCGGACTGGAAGGGAATCGACCGGCGGGATGGGTACTTCTGTGGGATGCGGAGGAGATAGGTGTGGTGTTGCGAAAGGATTCGACAGGCTTTGTTATTCTCGCGGTATGTGGATGGTGAGGACCTAATGCTGCTGGAGTTGCGGGCGGAGAACTATGCAGTCATCGACCGGGCAGCGGCGACGTTTGGCCATGGGCTGAACCTGCTGACGGGCGAGACGGGAGCGGGGAAGTCGATTCTGATCGACGCACTGGCGCTTTTGCTCGGTGGAAAAGCTTCCAGCGATGTTGTCCGGCATGGCGCGGAGAAGGCGGTGGTGAGCTGCGTCTTCGAGATGACGCCGGGGGCTCGGGCGGTGCTTGAGACCAATGGGATCGAGTGCGAGACGGATGATGTTCTTCTGCGTCGGGAGATTGCAGCGAACGGAAAAGGACGCGTCTTTGCGAATAATCAGGCGACGACGGTGGGAGTGCTGCGGCAGTTGTCGCCGGAGCTGGCATTGATTCACTCGCAGGGCGAGACGCTGGGGTCGTTCGATACGGAGCAGCAGAGGTTGTTGCTGGATCGGTTTGGGGCGATCTCGAGCGACGCGGTTGCGGCGGCTTATGCGGAGTGGAGAGGGACTACGGAGAGATTGCAGGTGTTGCAGTCAGCCGAGCAGGACCGGCTGCGGATGGCAGACCTTTGGCGTTTTCAGAGTGGAGAGATTCAGTCCGCGGGGCTGGTCGCGGACGACGAGGACGCTCAGCTCGAGACGGAGAAGCGGGTGCTGGCGAACTCCGAAAAGCTGTATACGGCGGCGATGAGCGCGCACGATCTGTTGTATGAGTCGGAGGGAGCGGCGGAGTCGACGCTGGGAGCGGCGCTGAAGCACTTTGAGGAGCTGGCGCGGTATGACTCGCGGTTTGCCGAGGCGGTGACGCAGCTTGCGGCGGCGAAGGCTACGGTCGAGGATTTGAGCGCGGAGGTAAGGGACTTTGCGGAGTCGATCAACGCTGCGCCGGAGCGGCTGGAGGAGATTGAGGATCGGCTGGCGGCGCTGGATCGATTGAAGAGGAAATATGGCCCGACGCTGGCGGAGGTGATCGCGTTCGGCGCGGACGCCGCGGCGAAGCTGGCGGAGGTGGAGAATCGCGATGTGCTGATGGCGGAGCTGACGGCGAAGCAGGCGGTGGATGCGGAGCGGTTTCGGGCTGCGGCTTCTTCTCTAAGTGCGGCTAGGGCTTCGGCGGCTCGGAAGTTAGAGAAGTCTGCGGTTTTGCAGATTAATGATCTAGCGATGAATGCTCGGTTTCACATTGAGGTGAAGGGCGAAGGGGAGTGGACGGCACATGGGTGGGATGCGGTCGATTGCCTGATTGCGACGAATGCGGGCGAGCCGATGAAGCCGCTGGCGGAGATTGCGTCGGGCGGTGAGATGTCGCGAGTGATGCTGGCGCTGAAGGTCGCCGTTGAGGACGCGAGCGCGAAGGTGGTCAAGGCAGTGCTGCCGCGGACGCTGGTGTTTGACGAGATCGATATTGGGATTGGTGGGCGGGCTGCGGAGGCTGTTGGGAAGAAGTTGAAGGCGCTCTCGCGGGGGCAGCAGGTGATCTGTATCACGCACCTGCCGCAGATTGCGGCGTTCGGGGACCAGCACTTTTTGATCGAGAAGACTGTGAAGGCGGGGCGGACGCAGACCGAGGTTCGGCTGATGGAGACGGGCGAGAGGGTCGAGGAGATTGCCCGGATGCTGAGCGGGGAGAAGCTGACGGATACGAGTATGCGTCATGCAGAGCAGTTGCTGGAGATCAGCCGGTAGGCGTTGTACGTTGTATGTTCTTCGTTGTACGTGAAGGCATCGGCATCTCGATTGGGTAATCGGGCATCGCAGTGAACGGAGTGATTTTATTTTCCGAGGAGAACTGCGATGGCGGATGTGAAGAAGTGTGCGCACGAGATGTGTCAGTGTGTTGTCGGCGAGAAGGAAAAGTATTGTTCGACCTTCTGTGAGGATTCGAAAGGGACGCAGACGTTGACTTGCGATTGCGGACATCCCGCGTGCGAGGCGGACAAGCTTTAGGACGTTTCGATAGATGATCTACGAGTGAGGGTTGAGGCGCGGATGGGATCGCGCTTTCAGCCCTTACCTTGTTTGAGAGTTTTCTGGGATTTGTTGGCGGACCTCCAGGTTGAGCCATAGAATCGCTGAACGATGAATATCTTTCGAGCAGTCGGCTTTGTGGCGGTTCTGGCTTCTGTGTTGGGTGGGAGGTTGGCGCGTGGGCAGGTGGGAGCTGGTTCGCCGCAGCAGTTTGCTGATCTTGGCGAGTTGAAGCTTGAGAGTGGCGCGGTGATTCATGGCTGCAAGCTCGGATACCGGACGCTTGGGACGCCGAACGCAGCGAAGTCGAATGCGATTGTGTTTCCGACGTGGTTTACGGGAACCAGCGCGGACGTGATGCGGGTCTTCGGGCCGCAGGGGTATATCGACACGGAGTCGTATTTTTTCATCCTGGTGGACGCGCTTGGCGATGGCGTTTCGTGTTCTCCGTCGAACAGCGCTAGTCAGCATGGGATCGATTTTCCCGAGTTCACGATCCGGGACATGGTGGAATCCGAGCACCGCTTGGTGACTGAGGCGCTTGGATTGAAGCATGTTCACGCTGTGATGGGCGGGTCGATGGGCGGGATGCAGACCTTCCAATGGATAGTCAGCTATCCGGAGTTCATGGATGTGGCGATTCCTATCGTGGGGTCGCCGCGGCTTACGAGTTACGACAAGATGCTGTGGCGGAGCGAGGAGGCGGCGATGCTGGCCGACCCTGCTTATGCGGGCGGACGGTATGACGGCAATCCGAAGATGCCGGTGGTTCAGTTGATCCACAACATGAACCTGACGACGCCGGAGTTTCGTGTGCAACATACTCCTCTGACGGAGTTTGAGAGCTTCTTCGCGGCGACCGAGGGGACGACGAACGGGGCCTTCGACGCGAACGACTGGCGCTGGCAGATCCACGCGATGCTGTCTCAGGACATTGGGAAGGGGAGTTCACTTGAGGCTGCAGCAGCTCGGATCAAGGCGCGAGTGCTGCTCGTGAATGCGCGGCAGGACCACATGGTGAATCCAATTCCGGCGATCGCTTTTGCTCCGCTGATCCATGCGAAGCTGCTTGTGCTGGAGGGGGATTGTGGGCATCTTGCGCCTGGGTGTGAGGCGGATAAGGTGAGGCCGGCGATCACGGAGGCGTTGCGGTAGGTTCCGTGGCCAGTCCCATTCATCGCGGTGACGCCGCGATGAATGGGGCACAGGGCGTTGGAGTAGGGGGAAGATGGCCGTGAGGCGTGGTGGCGTTGCACCCGACTATGGCGCGACCCACTCCTCGCGATGAGACTGCGATGAATGGGGCACACTTGCTATGTCGGTTAGAGCGGAAAGGAAATGCGGGGTCTCTCCACTCCGCTGCGCTTCGGTCGAGATGACGTCTTCTCGATAGAAGAACCTATAGGGAGAAGCTCAATGGCGGGTCAGGTTGCACCAGAAGTGGTTCACAAATCGTAGTCTTAGGCAGCCTGACAGCGTATACTTATCTTTGTGAATACCTCAACCATCGACACGACAGAGAGTTCCACCAAGCGCGTTCTTTTGCTCAAGCCTCGCGGATTTTGTGCAGGCGTTGTACGCGCGATCGATATCGTCCAGATTGCTCTCGATACCTTCGGCGCGCCGATCTACGTGCGCAAGGAGATCGTGCACAACAGCTACGTGGTGAACGACCTAGCGAAGAAGGGAGCGATCTTCGTCAATGAGTTGGACGAGGTGCCTGAGGGCGCGCGCGTGATCTACTCCGCGCATGGCGTCTCTCCGGCGGTTCGCGAGGCGGCCAAGGGACGCGGGTTGAAGGTGATCGACGCGACCTGCCCGTTGGTGACGAAGGTCCACGTGGAGGCGATCAAGTTCGCTAAGCAGGGGTATTCGCTGGTGCTGGTTGGGCATCGCGATCACGAAGAGGTAGAAGGCACGCAGGGCGAGGCTCCGGATGTGACCCAGGTAGTTTCCACCGTCGAAGAGGTTGAGGCGCTGGTGGTGCCCGATCCGGACAAGGTGGCTTACCTGACGCAGACAACGCTGTCGCTCTCAGAGGCTGGCATCATGATCGATGCGCTGAAGAAGAAGTTCCCGAACATCGCTGGGCCGAAGTCGCAGGACATCTGCTATGCGACGGAGAATCGGCAGACGGCGGTGAAGAATGTTGCACATGGAGCTGACCTTGTGCTGGTTGTAGGGTCAGCGAATAGTTCGAACTCGAACCGGTTAGTTGAGGTTTCGAAGAACCTGGATACGAACTCCTATTTGATCGACAGCGCGGATGCGATTGATCCGGCGTGGCTGGACGGAGTGAAGACGGTTGCGGTGACGGCTGGAGCTTCGGCTCCTGAAGTTCTGGTGAGTGAAGTGGTGGAGTATCTGCAGGCGAAGGGTTTTGGGTCCGTGGATGAAGTTGAGGTGATGCCGGAGAATGTGCGGTTTGGTCTGCCTCCGGAGATCGTGCAGGCGATTGCTTCGGCACCGCCGATGAATGTCGCGGCGGTTTAGCTTCCGAATTTATCTTTCAATGGGACCCGTAGTCCGCTGAATCAACTTCTGTCCTCGTCGAGTCAAACATACGAATGAGTCAATCTATAAGTAACCCGCAGGCGGTCCCGCAACCGGCAAAGACCGCCCATGGACGGACGCAGCCGCGCTTCGGTCGGATGGACCTTGGTCTGGAGCACGTTGTTGCCGGAATTGAGCGCGCAAAGGACTGGCTGCTGGGATTGCAGCATCCGGATGGATACTGGTGCGGTGAACTTGAGGCCGACTCGATGCTGGAGTCGGACTACATCTTCATGCACAAGCTGCTGGATACGGGCGATGAAGGCCGGATGCAGCGCGCCGTGAACGAGATTCTGCGACACCAGAATGAGGACGGCGGATGGAGTATCTATCCGAACGGGCCTTCCAATATCTCGCTGGGCGTGAAGGCTTATTTTGCGCTGAAGCTAATGGGATGGTCGAAGGACCACCCGGTGCTGGTAAAGGCGCGGAAGTGGATTCTGGCAAACGGCGGGGTGGTGGAGGTGAATACCTTCACCAAGATTTACCTGTGCTTCATGGGGCAGTACGAGTACGACGCTGTGCCTGCGGTTCCGCCCGAGCTGATTCTGTTCCCGAACTGGTGCTACTTCAACATCTACGAAATCTCGTCATGGTCGCGGGCGATCGTGGTGCCGCTCTCGATTGCGTATGCCAAGAAGCCATTCAAGAAGATCGCGCCGGAGCAGGGGATCGACGAGTTGTTTGTCGGAGGGCGCGAGAACGCGAACCTGCATCTGCGTTGGGACAAGAAGAAACCGGTCGGCTGGCGGAACCTGTTTCTGGCCTTCGACCGGATCGCACACTGGGCCGAACGGGTGCATATCCGACCGCTGCGGAAGATGGCTATCAAGAAGGCCGAGCGGTGGATGCTTGAGCGGTTCGAGATGTCGGATGGACTGGGCGCGATCTATCCCTCGATGATGAATGCGATCATTGCGCTGCGCTGCCTTGGCTACTCCAACGACGACCCGCAGTTCATCCGGGCCATGGATGAATTTGAACGTTTGGGCCTGGATTTTCCCGAGGGCGAACCGAACTATCCCACCCCGACCTTCCGGATGCAGCCTTGCGTCTCGCCGGTATGGGACACTGGCCAGGCAGTCTTTGCGCTGGGCGAGGCGGGCGTCGACAAGCACGATCCGCGCATGGTGAAGGCAGCAGGCTGGCTACTGGACAAGGAAGTTCGGCACAAGGGCGACTGGGCGAACAATGTACGCAATGTCGAACCGGGTGGCTGGTACTTCGAGTTTAACAATGAGTTTTACCCGGATGTCGATGATTCCGCACAGGTTGTTATGGCGCTGAAGTGTGTCGAACATCCCCATGCGAAGGCCCAACACGGGGCTTGCATGCGTGCGATCGACTGGATCTTCGCCATGCAGTGCAAGAACGGCGGATGGGCCGGCTTCGATAAGGACAATACCAAGAAGATCTTCGAGTACATTCCATTTGCCGACCATAACGCGATGATCGATCCGCCGTCGGTAGACATTACCGGGCGAATTCTCGAGATGCTGGCCAGCTACGGCTATACACGGCGGGACAAGCGCGTGGAGGCTGCGATCCAGTTCATCCTCAAAGAGCAGGAGTCCGACGGAAGCTGGTTCGGCCGCTGGGGCGTGAACTATCTTTATGGAACGTTCCTGGTGCTGCGCGGCCTGGAGGCGATGGGCTACTGGAACCACGAGCCGGCGATTCAGCAGGCGGCGGAGTGGATCCGGATGATGCAAAACGCCGACGGCGGCTGGGGCGAGACCTGTGGCAGCTATGACGATGCGCTGCAGAAGGCTATTGGGCCGAGTACACCATCGCAAACCGCTTGGGCGGTGCTTGGGCTTTTGGCGGCGGGTGATACGCGGAGTGACTCGGTGGCCAAGGGCATTCGCTGGCTGGTGTCGAAGCAGGCGGAGAATGGATCGTGGGATGAGTCGGCCGCGGGACGAAACGGCGAGGCGGTTTATACAGGGACTGGGTTCCCACGGGTGTTTTATCTTGCCTACCACTTGTATAGGGATTACTTCCCGCTGCTGGCTTTGACGACTTACAAGAAGTTGATGGAGCGGGAAGCGGAAGCGGCTTAGCGACGTCATACGTTGTAAGTTGTCCGTTGTACGTAAAAACGTTTTTGGGAGATTGAGAGCATGGTTCCTGTATCACAGGCGTGGACGGTTGCAACGTATGTGTTGAAGCAGAAGCTGATGGGGCGGAAGCGGTATCCGCTGGTACTGATGCTGGAGCCGTTGTTTCGCTGCAATCTGGCGTGCGCGGGCTGCGGTAAGATCCAGTACCCGGCCCACATCCTGAAGGCTGAGCTTTCGCCGGAAGAGTGCTTCAAGGCGGTCGAAGAGTGCGGGACGCCGATGGTGTCGATTCCCGGCGGTGAGCCGCTGCTGCATCCGCAGATGCCGGAGATCGTGGCCGGTCTGGTGGCACGGAAGAAGTACGTGTACATGTGCACGAATGCTCTGCTGCTGAAGGAAAAGCTGCACCTGTTCAAGCCGAGCAAATACCTTTCGTTCTCGGTGCATGTGGATGGACAGCGGGAGCATCATGACTTCTCCGTGTGCCGCGAGGGTGGGTACGACATTGCGATGGAAGGCGTGCGGGCTGCGGTTGCTGCGGGCTTCCGCGTGACGACGAATACGACGTTGTTCGATGGTGCGGACCCGAACAGCGTGCGCGCACACTTCGATGAGCTGATGGCGGCCGGTGTCGAGAGCATGATGGTCTCGCCCGGGTACACGTACGACAAGGCCCCGGACCAGACACACTTTCTGGGTAAGGCTCGGTCGCGGCGGTTGTTCCGGGCGATCCTTTCGAACCGGAAGAAGAGCTGGGAGTTCAACACGCATCCGCTGTTCAGCGAGTACCTGATGGGAAAGCGGAACTTCGAATGCACGCCCTGGGGCATGCCGACGTTTTCGATCTTTGGCTGGCAGAAGCCTTGCTACCTGCTGCAAGATGGCTATGCCGACAGCTTCCAGGAGCTGCTGGATACGACGGAGTGGGAGAACTACGGCGCGAAGAGCGGCAATCCGAAGTGCGCGAACTGCATGGTGCACTCGGGGCACGAGGCTTCGGCGGTGGACTATAACTTTGGGTCGCTGAAAGGCTTTATCGAGACGGCGAAGAAGTATATGTTCCCGTCGACGTATGAGGACGAGGGCGCGATGAAGCTGCTGAATGAGTGGCCGAAGGCGGAGCACGGGCCACTGGTGCAGATTGCGGCACCTGCCGCTGTGGCTGCGCAGAGCAAGGAACTTCAGAGCGTTTCAGGAGACTAAGCCGGGTTCCGTGGCTGGGCTTAGAAGCAGATCCTCCGCCTTCGGCGAAGGATGACAAGGTTTTAGTGGGGGATTGTCGATGTCGACGCAATTGCAGGAAGCGGCGAAGCTGGATCAGCTCGCGCATGTGAATCAGGACGAGATTGAAGTGATCGCCGGTCGCGAACGGGAGCAGCTTGAGGGCTGGACTCCGGAGCTGGCAAGCGATGCGGATATCCGCGAGGCGCTGGAGAAGGCGTTTGACTATCGCGGCGACGTGACGGTGACGCGCAAGGATGGATCGAAGGTGGAGGGATATCTCTTCGACCGTCGGGTGGGCGCAACTTTGGCGGACTCTTTCATCCGGATCATTCCGATGAAGGAGACGACGAAGGTGAGCGTTGCGTACAGCGATGTGGCGGCGCTGGTGTTTAGCGGGCGCGATACGGCGGCTGGCAAGAGCTTCGATGCCTGGGTGAAGAAGTACTGGGAGAAGAAGCTGGCGGGTGAGAAGAACATCCAGATTGAGCCGGAGAAGCTGGACTAATCGTCTGCAATCGCATACGGTTTTGCACTAGCGAATGAAAGTCTTTCTTACAGGTGCGACGGGGTTTGTGGGGAGCCACGTGGCGCGGGTGTATGCGGACGCGGGTGCGGAGCTGCGGCTGCTGACTCGGTCTTCCAGCAATCTCGCTTCAATTGAGGGCATGGCTGCAGACGTTGTTGTCGGCGACCTGCGTGAGCCCGAGGGATTGCGTTCGGCTATCTCGGGCTGCGAGGCTGTAGTGCATGTTGCGGCAGACTACCGGCTTTGGGTGCGCGATCCTAAGAGCATGTATGCGGCGAATGTCGATGGGACGCGGGAGTTGCTGCGGATTGCGAGTGAGAGCGGCGTGAGGCGCGTGGTGTATACGTCGAGCGTGGCGACGATGGGGTTCCGGAAGGATGGGACGATCGTCAATGAGGACTCGCCGGTGTCGATCGAGGACATGATTGGGCACTACAAGCGGTCGAAGTTTCTCGGGGAGCTGGAGGCGATCAAGGCTGCTCGCGCGGGGCAGGAGGTCATGATTTTGAATCCGACTACGCCAATTGGTGCGGGGGATGCAAAACCCACGCCTACGGGTCGGATCGTCGTCGACTTTTTGAATAAGAACTTTCCGGCTTATGTGGACACGGGGTTGAACCTGGTGGATGTGAACGAGGTGGCTCGGATGCACCTGGTGGCGCTGGACAAGGGGACGCCGGGTGAGCGGTACATTCTGGGTGGGGAGAACCTGACCCTGAAGCAGATCCTCGATCGAATGTCTGCGATTACGGGATTGCCTTCGCCGACGATGAAGGTCCCTCACGCGGTGGCGATGGCGTTCGCGTTCTTCGATGAGAACTTTACCGGGAAGCTGCTGGGCAAGGAGCCTCGGGCTACGGTTGAGGCGGTACGGATGGGGAAGAAGATGATGTTCGCGTCGTCGGCGAAGGCGGAGCGGGAGCTTGGGTTCAAGGTGCTGCCGGTGTATGCGGCGCTGCGGGCCGCGATTGAGTGGTTTACGGAGCATGGGTATGCCCCGAAGCCTGAGAGCGCAGCGAAGTGAACGAGTTTCCCGCGATCATCGCGGCGCTGCCTCGTGAGCTTGAGAGACTTGTTCGCGGGTGGGAGCGGCGCGAACTGCCGGGTAAGGTCTTTGTCTATACAAACGGGAGCGCGGTTGCGGCTTGCGCGGGGATGGGTTCGACGCGGGTTGCGCTTGCGGTCGAGGCGGCGTTGAAGGCGGGACCGGTGACGGCACTTCTCTCGGTGGGACTGGCGGGGGCATGTGATCCGGCGCTTCGTGTGGGCGATATCGTTCGGGCAGGTGAGGTGATCGATAGCGGAACGGGCGAGCGTTATGCGAACTCTCAGTTTCGGCAGGTGTTGGTGACGAGTATGGCGATTGCGAGCGTGGCGGAGAAGCGACGCCTGTTGGAGTCGTATGGAGCAGTCGCGGTGGATATGGAGGCCGCGACGGTGGCGCGGATCGCGCTCGGGCATGGCCTGTATTTCCAGGCCATCAAGGTGATCTCCGACGAGGCTGACTTTGAGATCGAAGGGCTGTCGAGGTTTGCGACGAGGGATGGTCAGTTTCGCGAGGCAGCGTTCGGAATGTACGCGGCGATAAGGCCGTATCTCTGGAAAAAGCTGATCGCTCTTGCTGGTAATAGTGGTAAAGCTTTAGTGTCGCTTACTGACGTCTTGCATGGAGAATTGGAATGGTATCGGAAAAGGAATTAGGTCTCCCATTGATTGCGAAGGCCGAGAATGTGCCAGCAGAGATGCGTGCGGCAGTGTATCGCGGGGTGGACGATGTTCGCATTGAGACGGTGCCGGTGCCGGAGATTGGGCCGGGCGAGTTGTTGGTGCGGATCGATACCTGCGGTGTGTGTGGGACAGACCTGAAGAAGATTCATGCGGGGTCGCATAGTGCTCCGAGGATCTTTGGGCACGAGATGGCTGGGACTGTTGTGAAGGTTGGCGATGGGGTGACGAAGTTCGCGCTGGGGGATCGCGTGATGGCGTATCACCATATCCCTTGCGGCGACTGCTACTACTGTCGCAAGGAGACGTTTGCGCAGTGCGAGTTCTACAAGAATGTGGG
Source organism: Granulicella aggregans (assembly GCF_025685565.1). NCBI lineage: Bacteria > Pseudomonadati > Acidobacteriota > Terriglobia > Terriglobales > Acidobacteriaceae > Granulicella > Granulicella aggregans. The sequence continues at coordinate 332,203 of NZ_JAGSYE010000002.1, read as the reverse complement.
ATGCACTGCGGGGTTTGCGCCTTCGGGCGGGGGGTTCGCCGAGTACATCCGGGTGATGGACTGGATCGTCGAGCGTGGCGTGGTGAAGATTCCCGATGACGTGCCGTTCGAGCAAGCTGCGTTTATTGAGCCGGTGAACACGTGCTACAAGGCGATCCGGACTCTTGGGTTGAAGCCGGATGAGACGGTGCTGGTGATTGGGCAGGGGCCGATTGGGATTCTGCTGGCCGCACTGGCGAAGCGGACCGGAGCTACGGTGTTGACGAGCGATCTTTATACGGAGCGTCATGCGGTCGCTGCGGGGTTTGGGCTGACGCATCCGCTGGATGCTCGGGGCGATGTGGTGGCGGCAGTGAAGGCGGCGACCGAGGGGCGGGGAGCGGATGTGGCTCTGCTGGCGGTTGCTGGGGATGCGTTGATCAAGGTCGCGATGGAAGCGATTCGGCCGGGCGGCAGAGTCATGCTGTTTGCGGCGACGCAGCATAGTGCGGCGACGTTCGACCCTGGCACGGTGTGTATGGATGAGAAGACGCTGATGGGGTCGTATAGCTCGTCGCTGACGGTGAACGATGCTGTGGCGGAGCTGGTGTTTGAAGGGTATCGGGACGGGAGCTTCGATCTGACGAAGCTGATCACGCACCGGTTTTCGCTGGAGGATGCGGTGAAGGCGGTGGATGTGGCTTCGCATCCGGTGGCAGATTCGCTGAAGGTTGTGGTGCAGCCTTAGGGCTGTAAAGGCTGCCCTGTGGAAGTCTTACATTCCCACCCATCGCGTAAGACAGAGGCGCGATGGATGGGGCACCCGGCGATGGATGGGGCTCCTGTCTACGCCTCGCGGACAGCGAGCGATTGAAGGCTACAATTGAAGCCTACCCATCCGGGCCATATACATAGGGGCTAGCGACCTGTAGCTTCACGAACATCTGGAATATCCAGCGTTATACCGAGGGATCCATGTTCATTCAGTTGCACGACCTTACTGAAGCCTTGGAGAACGATCAGCTCGTACCTTTCTTTCAGCCTTTGGTCGAACTCCGCACGGGACGGTTGAAGGGGTTCGAGGTTCTGGCCCGATGGCTGCATCCCGAGTTCGGTCCGGTTCTGCCCAGCAACTTCATCGCGCTGGCAGAGGAGAACGAGCTGATCGGGACTCTCACCGAGCAGATATGCCGGAAGGCGTTCGGAGCGTCGCATCTTCTGTCAGAAGAGCTGACATTGGCTGTCAACGTTTCACCGATCCAGATGCGCAACTCTCAACTTCCGCTACAACTTCGCGAAAGTGCGGAGGCCGCGGGGTTTTCGCTCTCTCGACTGATGATCGAGATCACTGAGACGGCTTTGCATAACGATCTTCTCCATGCCCAGAAGATTGCGGGTGAGCTCAAGGCCATGGGATGTCGACTCGCCCTGGATGACTTTGGAACGGGATACTCCAGTCTGCAGCATCTGCAGTCGTTCCCGTTTGATGAGTTGAAGATCGACCAGAGTTTTGTGGCCTCGGTCACGACCGACCGCGCGAGCCGAAAGATTGTGGCGGCGATCATCGGTCTTGGGCAAAGCCTGGGACTGGATACGGTTGCTGAGGGTATCGAGACCGAGGAGCAGGCGGACATGCTGATCTGGCTTGGCTGCTCGCAGGGTCAGGGATGGCGCTATGGACGTCCCGGAGGAGCGGACAAAATAGCGGGCCTGATCGAGGCTGAACCCATCGGGGCGCTCACCTCACTGACCACGCCGGGAGAGGACTGGGCCACTTCCAGTCTGGAGGCGCTTCCTACGCTGCGATTGGCACAGTTGCAGGCCATCTACGACGGAGCTCCTGTGGGGCTTTGCTTCTTAGACAGCAAACTTCGCTACGTCAGTCTCAATCAACGGCTGGCAGAGATGAATGGCTTTCCCGTGAAGGACCACCTGGGACGTTCGCTTGAGGAGATGTATCCGAAGTGGTTCCCGGTCTTTGAGCCGTATCTTCTTCGCGCTCTGGAGGGCGAGGCGATCTCGGGGGTCAACATTCATCGCCCTGGGTTGAACGGTGACGCCGCAGATCGTGAACTTCTAGCGTCCTATCAGCCAGCCTGGGACGAGGCGGATGAGGTGATCGGAATTTCCATCTCATTGCTGGATGTCACCGCTCACCGGGCCGCTGACGAGGCAGCCTTTCACAGTACCGCGATGCATGAGTTCGTCTTCGAGGTGAATCCCGAGACGCCTTGGGTGATGGATTCCGAAGGCAACAACTTGCAGGTGAGTTCACGGTGGGTGCGGACGACGCCTTTGGGCAAAGACCGGACGCGCAATCTGCGTTGGCTGGAGGCGCTGCACAACGATGACTTGGAAGCGACGATCAAGACGATGAAGCATGCGCTGCGGACAGGCAAGCCGATCGATGTGGAGTACCGCATCCTCGGCCCGGAAGGGACGTGGCGATGGATGCGGTCCACAGGATCGCCTCGCTTCGGGCCGAGCGGTGCCATTACGCGTTGGTATGGCAGCGTGGAAGACATTCATGACCGGAAGACGCAGGAACAGAGATCTCTCAACGAGATCGAGAGCCACAACCGCGAAGATCACGAAGCTCTTTCGAAAGGGATGCTTCTGGCTGAGATCTTGCAGGACTCAGTTTCGGATTCGTAATAGCCAGTGACAAAGTATGGGGTAAGGTTAGTCCCGAGGGCGCTTGCGGATCTCTACGTTGAGGCGCTTGATCTTCTGGTTGAGGGTGCTTAGGGGGATCTTGAAGAACTCGGCGGCTTCGGTCTGGTTCCAGTGGCAACGTTCGAGGCGATCGGCGATGATGCGGCGTTCGATCTCTTCCATCAGGTCGAAGAGGCTGGCGTCGGGGCGGTGGTCCAGGATGCTGGCGGAGTAAGTGTTGCCCGTGAGCTGGGCGGGTAAGAGCTCCGTGGTAATGGTGCGGTCGGTGGAGAGGACGACGCCGCGTTCCATTGCGTTTTCAAGCTCGCGGACGTTGCCGGGCCACTCGTAGTCCATGAGGATGCGGAGGGCGTCGGGGGAGAGTACGCGCTCGGTGGTGCCGTTCTCTTCGGCGTAGAACTTGAGGAAGTGGGCGGCGAGCAGAGGAATGTCTTCGCGGCGCTGGCGTAGAGGCGGGAGTTCGAGCGTGATGACATTGAGACGATAAAACAGGTCTTCTCTGAAACGCCCATCGCGCACGGCTTGCTGGAGATTGACGTTGGTGGCGGCGACGATGCGGACGTCGACCTGGATCTCGTGGGTTCCACCAAGGTGCATGAAGCGGCGGTCCTGCAGGACGCGCAGGATCTTGGCCTGCATGTCCATGCCCATGGTGCCGATCTCGTCGAGGAAGAGGGTTCCGCCGTTGGCGACTTCGAAGAGGCCTTTTTTGGAGGCGACGGCGGAGGTGAAGGCTCCTTTGACGTGGCCGAAGAGGGTGGATTCTAAGAGTTCGGAGGGGACGGCGCCGGTGTTGACGGGGACGAAGGGTTTGTCGCGGCGCGGGGAGTTGGCGTGGATGGCCTTGGCAATGAGCTCCTTGCCGGTACCGCTTTCTCCTTGTATCAGGATCGTAGACCGGCTCGGGGCGACCTGCGCGACGGTGTCGAAGAGGCGGAGCATGAGGTCGCTCTTGCCCACGATGTTGTCGAAGTTGTAGCGCTGCTTGAGTGTGCGCTTGAGCTGGATGACTTCTTCTTCGGCCTTGTGGCGGCCGATGGCGGAGCGGATGTCGGCAAGGAGCTTCTCGTTGTCCCACGGCTTCTGGACGAAGTTTTCGGCGCCGGCGCGGATGGCGTCCACGACGTTGCCTACGGTGCCGTAGGCGGTGATCATGATGACCGGAAGCTGCGGGCGGAGCTCCTTGATGCGGGGCAGTAGGTCGATGCCGGACTCGCCGGGAAGGGCGAGGTCGAGGAGGAGGAGATCGTACTCGTTGCGGGCGAGGAGATCGAGGCCGGTGGGGCCATCGGGAGCAAGCGAGATGGTGAAGCCTTCGAGGGTGAGGAGGGTCTCGATGGACTCGCGGATGGCCGCTTCGTCATCGATCATGAGGATGCGGGCGTCGGTGATGGCTGCGGGTTTTACGGGAGCTTCGAGCGTGGTGCTGGACATTATTTTTGGGTACCTGGGTATTCGATAAAGCTAGCTGTGGGCCCGAAAAGAACGGTCTATGTTCAAGACGATTGAGCGATGTTAAAGGAAATCACGACGGCTTGTTGGCAGAACGAGAAGAACGATGGGAGCAATGATGATCGCGATAAGGCTTGCGAGGCCCAACTCGGTGACAAGAGGCAGGTGGTTGGGGCCCCTTAGCCGCGCCTTTAGGTCGTTCGCAAACCACAAGCAGACTAGATACGCGCCGGCTGCGTTGGCAATGAAGGTAAGGTAAAAGCCCCATCTATTCCTTAGCCAGAGAAGCACGACCGCCGCGACCACGGTGGCCACGGGAAGGAAGAAGAGAGATCCGAACTGAAAGGCGATCTTCCATTTGAACGGAGCATCGGTGGAGAAGTTGAATGATCCCGCGAGCCAAACGACGAATGCATATACGCCGAAGGCGATGCTGGCGAAGACTGTCTCAAGGATGCAAGCGCATTGCGATGGCGTCGATCTAAGAGGACGGTCGCTCATGAATAGCTCGCAGTTGCTACCTGCGGCTGAGACGCAATGGGTGCCGCGATGGGAGCGGGGAAGTCAAGGGTGAAGGTGGTGCCTACGCCGACCTCGGAGTCGACGGAGATCTTGCCGCCATGCTCCTGCATGATGCCGTAGGTGACCGCGAGGCCGAGGCCGGTGCCTTTGTGTTGGCCGGGTTGGGGCTTGACCTTGGTGGTGAAGAAGGGATCGAAGATCCGGTGGAGGTGCTCGCGCTCGATGCCTGCTCCCGTGTCCTTGATGCGGAGGAGGATGCGGCCGTTCTGCATCTCCGTCGAGATATGCAGCGTTGCGGCGGCGGTTCCGTGCATGGCATCGCGAGCGTTGAGCATCAGGTTCAGGACGACCTGCTGGAGCTTGCCCTGATTGCCGTTCATAGCTGGGAGCGATGGCGAGAGGTTGGTTTCGACGCGGACCTGAGCGGTCTTGAGCTGGTGCTCGAGCAGGACGAGGGTGTCGTGGACGAGCGCGTTCAGGTCGATGGCGGTGAACTCGGCTCCGCTGGTGCGCGAGAAGTTGAGCAGGCCGTTGACGATCTCCGAGGCGCGGAAGGTCTGCTGAGTGATCTTTTCTAGAACTGGGGCGAGGCGGGTGTCATCGCGGAGTTGCTTCGTGAGCATCTGGGTGTAGCTGGAGATGACGGCGAGTGGGGTGTTGACCTCGTGTGCTACGCCGGCGGCCAGGAGGCCAATCGAGGAGAGCTTCTCCGACTGAGTGAGCTGGGTTTCGAGCTCGATGCGGTCGGTGATGTCGTCGACGAGGACGATGCGGCCTACAGTGCGGAAGCTGCGGGTGACGAGTGGAGCAATGGCGATGTTGGCGGTGCGGGTTTCGCCGGTCGGCAGCGAGATGGGGAACTTATAGAGGGTGTGGGTGCCTTGATCTGCTTCGCTGATATAACCGGCTTCGCCGCCGTTCTCGCCGAGGGCGCGGACGCTGTTGTAGCGGGCGAGGAACTCGGGCGGGAAGATGGCGTCGAGGGGCTGGAGCAGGGCTTCCGAGCGCGGGCGGCCGTAGAGGGACTCCATCTGCGCGTTCCAGCTGGTGATGCGGTCGTCGAGGTCGACGGCGAAGATGCCGATGTTGATGGACTCGACGATGTTCTCGTGGAACTCGGTGAGGCGCTCGAACTCGGAGGCCTTCTGCTGGAGGCTGCGGTAGAGCTGGGCGTTCTGGATGGCGATGCCAATGTAACCGGCGAGGGATTCGAGGACCTCCATGTCTTCGGAGGAGAGGAAGTCGCCGTCGTTGGTGCGTCCGAGGCCGATGACCGCGACGGTGCGGGTGCCGAAGCCTTCCCGGTTGGCGACGCGGCAGGGGAGGTAGTAGTTGAGGTCAAGGCGCTGGGCGGCCTGTTGTTGGGATTCGGGAAGCGTGAGGGCCTGCTGCGGGTTTTCGAGGAAGAGATGGTTGTTGGCGTCGCGGCGGTCGAAGTCGAGGAAGCCGAGATCGAGGGCGCGGAGGGCTTTTACCTGCTGCTCGCGGGAAGCTGCGGGATCGGAGGGAGTGAGCGTGGTGAGGCCGTGCGAGGCGGTCAGTTCGAAGCGCTTCTTTACCGAGTGGGTGGTGTCGTCTGTGGCGAGAAAGACGGCGACGCGGGTCACGAGCAGGGTCTGAGGGAGGCGCTCGACGATGGAGCCGACCAGGGCGTTAAGGTCGGTCTGGGAGTTGAGGCTGCGGCCGAAGTCGACGAGGGTCTCGCGGTAGTCGAAGCGCTTTCGGTCGAAGATGCGGTCCACGCGCGACTGGACGGCGCGCTTGAGCGGATCAAAGATGAGGCCGGTGGCGATGACGGCGGCCATCAGGCCCCAGACGCCGAGGCTGGGCACGCGGCTGCGAACCGTCTCCGAGACGATGGCGACCACCCCGAAGTAAAGGCCAACCAGCGCGGCGGTGGCGATGGTGTAGGTGACGCCGCGCTTGAAGATAAGGTCAACGTCCATCAGGCGGTAGCGGATGATGGCCCAGCTGAAGGTCAGCGGAAGGATGACGAGGCAGGCGGCGCTGAGCTTGAGCAGAAGGCCGGGAACCTGGAAGTCGAAGATCAGGGGGAGGACGTTGAGCAGCGTGTAGGGAGCAAAGGCGACGAGCGTGCCGCGGGTGAGCCACTTGAGCTGCTGGCGTTCGAGAGGTGAACGGGCATTGACGTAGCGCAAGACGAAGACCGCAGCAGCGATGACGTAGTAGAGGCCCTGGTATCCCACGAAGAGCTGGTTGAGGCGGTTGAGCAGCTCGCCGGTCGCGGACCAGTACTGCTGGGCGTAGACCTGGAGGACGACGAGGGCTGCGCCGGGGATGTAAAGCAGGGCTCCGATGGCGCGGCGGCGTATGCGGAAGCGGTCGTTCTGGTCGTCTGAGCCAGAGAAGTCGAAGGCAAAGTGGAGGAACAGGGCGGGTTGGACAGCAAGTGCGACTGCGTTGCCCCAGAAGACGATGGAGTCGAGCAGATCAAGCGCGCCGGTGTAGCGGAAGGCGTAGAGGACGAAGGACGCGAGACAGAAGACGAAGAAGTGGAGGGACTTGGGCGCAGTCCAGCGGCGGAAGAGGACGTAGAGGCCGATACAGAGATAGACCAAGGCGATGAGACGGAGGCCGAGGTTGATGCTGCGATCGGTGGGTTCAACGATGACCTGGATCTCGAGCTTGGCGGCGGTGTCCGGCGTATCGGCGTGATGGACGGGGCGCAGGATCGAGTAAGTGGAGTGCGACCAGATGCCGTTGCGATAGATCTCGCGTTCAAAGGGTGCCAGGCGGGGGGTGGGGTGATCGTTTACAGCCTGGAGGACGTCGCCGGTGCGAACGCCGGCACGGTAGCCGGGGGAGTCGATGGGGACGCGGTCAGCGCGAAGGCCGCCAGTGGCTTCGAGCCAGCGAATGCCGTCGGTGGGGATGTCGAAGCTGGCTTCCTGGGAGAGGTTGAAACCGGCGAGCAAGCAGGCAGCCATCGTCGCGAGGGCGAGTGCGATGACGAGAGCGCGGGTGCGGGTGGCCTGCTGCATAGCGGTTCCAAGGGAAGTAGCAACTTAAGTGCCATTCGGCGCGTGTAGTTGCTGGAAGGAGATATGCCTCAATTACAGTGCTTCTTCAGTATGACTAATCATAAGCTATTCCGTTATTGCAGAGACGGCTTGCAAGCTGTTTCAACGAAATACGTTCCGCGCCAAGGGAGGGTTCCAATTTTGTCTGAACTGCATCCAAAAGTGATGGGACGTAATGCGGAAGTGAGAGTAATTTTTGCTGCGAACGATTCACATTGCTGTAACATTTAGCTTTGAGATTGCAACGGGTAGAGGCGGAACTGTTTTGGCGAGCTTGGGCAACATGATGGACGTAAATCTGACTTTGCCCACGAGTGAAGGGCGGCAGCGCGAGGGTGAAGCGAAGCTGGGAATGTCCGCATCCCCGTTGGTGGAAGACCACCATGTTGAGGTGAATGGCGCTCGGGTGCATTACCATTTCGCAGGTGCGGGTCGGCCTTTGCTGCTTCTACATGGGCTGGTCGGGTCGGGAAGTAACTGGCGGCAAAATATCGGGTTCCTCTCGCGTTACGCGAGCGTGTATGCGGTTGATCTGTTCAATATGGGCGAGTCGGAGCGGGTCCCGGGGCTGGATGCGAGCCTCGAGGCTACGGCAGATCGTATTGTTGCCCTGATGGAGGCGCTAGGGCTTGAATCCGCGGATATTGCGGCGCACTCGCACGGCGGGGCGATCGCGATGATGCTTGCGGCGCGGCATCCGGACCGGGTACGGAAGCTGATCCTTTTCGCCCCGGCGAATCCATTCTGTGATGCGGGGCGGCATCTGATCCGTTTCTACAACACCCGGACGGGTCAATGGTTCGCGCGGCGACTGCCACAGTTGCCGAGGATGCTCCATGCAACGGCGCTGGCGAGAATGTACGGTGATCCGACGCGGGTAGTTGAGGGGACGCTTGAGACGTATACGGATGGCCTAAGGATTCCGGGGACGATCGACCATGTCCTAGGGATCGTTGGTGGATGGTATGAGGACATGCGGGCGCTGCGTTCGGAGTTGATCCATCTGGCGGCCAAACCTGCGCTGTTCATCTGGGGCGATATGGACCGGGCGGTGACGCTGCCTTCGGGCGAGCGGTTGCGGGCGATGATGCCGAACTCGAAGCTGGTGGTGATCCCAGGGGCGGGACATCTTCCGTTTGCGGAGATGCCGGACGCTTGTAACCAGGCCATGGTGGAGTGGCTGGTCGGGGCTTAGACTCGCGTCTCAGGGGACGTTTGGTTGTGGCTCGGGCTGAAGCGTAGTTCAGCGACTAAAGCCGGTTTTCTTAGGCGGTCGGCTTATGGCAGGGCTGAAGCCGTGCCCTTCGGCAATGCGAATTGTTTAGCAGCAAGGCATTTTGTTTAGCTTAGATTGTAGGTCTTGGTGAGCCAGGTTTGCATGGCTCGCTTCATCGCGTCCAGTTTCGGACTTGGTGACTCCGGTATGCCCTGGAAGAAGTGGTCTGCGCCTTCGATCCAGACGGTTTCGCTGGGTGGCGGGGACTTTTGAAGGACTTGCTCGATCTGCTCGCGGAGGGCGAAGGGGTCGTGATCGCCGATGACGAAGAGCTTTGGTTCGATCAAACGGGGAAGGAAGCTGTAGGTGTACTCGCGGCCCTCGGCGTTGATGGGAAGGCCGAGGCCTATGGTGCCTTTCACGCGAATGTCGCCGCAACAGGCGCGGAGACCGATGTTGGCTCCGAAGGAGAAACCGGCGAAAAGGATGGGCTTGCGGAAGTTGAGTTCTAGCCACTCGAGGGCGGCACGGACGTCGTTCTGCTCGCCGTGGCCGTCGTCGTAGACGCCTTCGCTTAGGCCCGCTCCGCGGAAGTTGAAGCGGAGGACGGGAAGGCCGAAGGAGGAGAAGACCTTCATCGCGTTGTAGACGACCTTGTTATGAAGGGTGCCTCCGCTGGGCGGGTGGGGATGGCAGACGAGCGCGGTGTAGGGGGCGTCGTCGCTGCCGGTGTTCAGGACGGCTTCGAGGCGACCGGCGGGGCCGTAAAGGTCTTCGATGGCGCGGACGTGCGAGGTTGTGGAGGGTGGCATCCTTGATAGTTTACTGGCGTGGATCCCCTATCTGGCGATGAGACTGCCAGATAGGGGCACCCGGACTTGATGGGTACCCGGACTTATGGGTTGCTCGGCTGCTTTATCGGGGCGTGGTGACAAGGGTTGCGGGTCGTCGGGTATTCTGAAGTTCACATGGCTATCGATGCGATTCAACTGACGAAGCAGCTTGTCGACATTCATTCGACTACCTTCCACGAAGGGCTGGCAGGGGCATTCCTGCACGAGTTTCTTGAAGGCGAGAAGTACGCGGTCGAGCGGATGGCGGTTCCGCAGCCTGACCGCGCGGCGACTCCGGGAGCTGGGGATGGGGAACGGTTCAACGTGTATGCAGCGTTGCCGGGAGTGACTCCGGATGTGGTGCTGTCGACGCACATGGACACCGTTCCGCCATTCTTTGGATCGAGCGAGGACGACGAGTTTCTGTATGGACGCGGGACCTGCGATGCCAAGGGGATTATCGCGGCTCAGATCGCGGCGGCGGACCGGTTGCGGGAGGCAGGAGTCAAGGTTGGGCTGCTGTTTGTAGTCGGCGAAGAGCGGGATTCGGCGGGGGCGAAGATTGCGAACCTGTCGCCGAAGGGATCGCGGTTTCTGATCAACGGTGAGCCGACGGATAACCGGCTGGCGCTGGCTTCGAAGGGCGCGCTGCGGGTGGAGTTGCGGGCGAAGGGCAGGATGGCGCACTCGGCTTACCCGGAGCTGGGGGAGTCGGCGATCGACAAGTTGGTGGCCGCGTTGAACGACATTCTTGCGATGCCGTTGCCGGTCGAACCGGAGATTGGGCCTTCAACGTTAAATATCGGGCTGATCGAGGGCGGACGGGCACCGAATGTGATCGCAGACAAGGCGGAGGCGCATATTCTGATCCGCCTGGTGGGGCCGTCCGAGGAGACTAAGGCGCTGATCGTGAAGACAGTCGGCGACCGGGCGGATGTGAGGTTTACGCTGGAGCTGCCGTTTGTGCGGATGCGCCGGGTGGGGACGTTGCCGACGATGGTGGCGAAGTTTGCAACCGACATTCCGGCGCTTACGGCGTGGGGCGAGCCGTTCCTGCTGGGGCCGGGATCGATTCATGTGGCGCATACGCCGGACGAACGGATCGCGAAGAAGGAGCTGCTGGACTGCGTAGAGCTCTATTACGATCTCGCGACGAGCCTTGTTGAGGGTCGGGAGTTGCAGGCTTGAGGCAGTAATACGGTTTTCTGTATAAAAATGCAGAAAACAATTTATTTTTCGGAGCGGGTGCAACTTTTGCTCGAAGGTCGCGTCTGATTGAATGTAGCAACCAAACAGTCGAGGTTAGCAGTTCCCACAACTCCGGCTTCCCCTATCCGCAAAAAAACTCCCCCCAGTTAGAAGGACTCCCAGAACACCGGGAGTCCTCACTCCTTAACCCTCACGTTGTGGCGGAAAGGCTTCGTTCATGGAGGTTGCAAACTTGATGTCGCGTCTGGTGATGCCGCCGGAGTCGTGGGAGACAAGGGCGAGGCGGACTTTGTTGTAGCGAATGTCAATGTCGGGGTGGTGGTTGGCGGACTCGGCGAGGGTGGCGACCTGGTTGACGAAGGCCATGGCGGCGGCGAAGTCGGGGAAGTTGTAGTCGTGAATGAGTTTTTCTTCGGAGAGTTGCCAGCCGGGTAGGGTTTGCAGGGCGGCTGTGATTTCGGTTTGGGTGAGTTTTGGCATGATGAGTTCCTCGGATTGTTCGATGCGGATGGGCAGAGGCGCACGCGAAAGAAATGCGGGGGTCTCTCCACTGCGTCCGCAAAAGGCGCGGACTACGGTCGAGATGACGATTGAGTTGGCGGGCCTTCTATGACTCGGGTGCTTGCTTTGCGCGGATGGTTTCGCGGCGGGTGGCGGCCCAGCCGGATTTGGTGACCTGCCGGGCCCGACCGAAGGCAAGGGCGTCGTTGGGAACTTCTTCGGTGATACAGCTGCCGGCGGCTACGTAGGCACCTTCGCCGACGATGATCGGGGCGACCAGAGTAGAGTCTGAGCCGATGAAGGAGTGGTCGCCAATGATGGTGGTGTGCTTGTGGACGCCGTCGTAGTTGCAGGTGATGACGCCGGCCCCGATGTTGACGCCGGTGCCGATGACGGCGTCGCCGAGGTAGGTGAGGTGGTTGGCCTTTGATCCTGCCCCGAGGGTGATCTTCTTGGTCTCGCAGAAGTTGCCGACGTGGGCGGCGGCACCAATGTGACTCTCGGGACGGAGGTTCGCGTAAGGGCCGAGGACGGCACCGTCGCCGATGGTTGCGCCGTCGAGGATGCAGCCGTTGCGAACGAGTACGCCTTCCCCTAGTTCCGACGAGTGGATAACGGAGTAGGAGCGGATGCGGCAGTCTGCGCCGATGCGGGTCGCGCCGAGGATCTGGACGTAGGGTTCGATGATCGTGTCGGGGGCGACCTGGACTTCGGCGTCGATGACGCAGGTTTCAGGGCGAAAGATGGTGACGCCTTCGGCCATGAGACGGCTCGCTGTAGCGAGGCGCATGGCGGCGTCTAGGTGCATCATCTCGGCGATGGTATTGGCACCGAGGACTTCGTCGACGGAGTCGGCCTGTATGGCGACGACGCGTTGGTTGTCGGCGACGAGGAGGGCGGCGACGTCGGTGAGGTAATACTCGCCGTGGGCGTTGCTGGTGGAGAGGAGATCGAGCTTCGAGAAGAGAGCTGCGGTGTTGAAGCAGTAGATGCCGGAGTTGATCTCGGGCGCGTTCTTCTGTTCGGGGGATAGAGACTTCTGCTCGACGATGGCGGTTACGTCGGGAACATTCGGGGTGGCGCGGATGACGCGGCCGTAGCCGGTGGGGTCAGGCGGGACGGCGGTGAGGATGGTCATCGCGGCGTGCTGCTCGGTGTGGAAGCTAACGAGGGAGTGGAGGGTCTCCGGACGGATAAGGGGAGCGTCGCCGGAGAGGACGATCAGGTTCTGCGGGAGGGGATCGCCGGTTGCGGCGAAGTGGGCCTTTGCGGTCTGGAGAGCGTGGCCGGTGCCGCGCTGCTCAGCCTGCAGGACGAAGTGGACGCCGGCGTGGGCGACGGCGTGACGGACCATGTCAGCTTCGTGGCCGATGACGCAGTAGATGCGGTCGGCGGGGACGAGGGACTTTGCGGCGGCGATGACGTGGAGAAGCAAAGAGCGTCCGCCGATTTCATGGAGGACTTTAGGGCGCTTGCTCTTGAGGCGGGTGCCTTTGCCGGCCGCCATGATGACGATTGCGAGGTCTTGATTCGGGGCTTGGGTTTCGAGTGGCAAGGTGTCTCCTGTCCTCTCGATGATACGAGAGGATGGAGCGTGGATGTGTGACTGGAGCGAGAAGGCCGAAGGATGACGAGGCTCGGTGAACGTGCAACGGCGGAGCCGATGGGCTCCGCCGTTTCGACTGCGACTCAAGCAAGGAAGATCGTCTTATGCGGAAGCGGCTGGGACGAAGCCGTCGCATCCGCTGATGGGGGAGACCTTCAGGTGGATCGCTGCGTTCTTAGGAAGGCCGCAATCTTCCAGGAAAGACTCATCGGCCTTCTTGGTGGAGAGGATCGTTACGAGCACATCGCTCTTATGATGTTCGCCGAAGTGACCACATGCACCGCATTGTCCTTCGTGAATTGCCTGCATCTGAAACCTCCTTTTTGTCTTGCACTTAGTTCTTTTCAAGCATTGTGACTCTCCGCGGAGCTACACGGTTGTCTGCGGAGTGAAGATACACGTTACAAATTGCCGCGTAAATTACGACTAAATGAGTCGCAAACTTTGATTCAGGCGACCTGTTCAGAATGGGTGGAAGTCTTCGTCTTCATCACGCGAGGGCGGCGAAAAGGAACGTCGATCGGTGAAGCGCCGTGTGGATGAAGAGCCGGGAGTGTCGCGTCGTCTACGATCGGGAGTTCGAGCGGCGGAGTGCAGCTTGTCGATTGGAGTGACCGTCGCGTAAGAAGTCGCGGCGCGGTTCGATGGTGCTGGTCCGCCAGAGGGTTCGGGATACTCCTTCTCGATGCCGCCCACCATCGCGCCGAGGGCACTGGCGATCTCCCGCATGGTCTGGGACTGGGACTTGAGCTGATTGGCTGCAGCGGCGCTTTGCTCGGCGTTGGAGGCAGTGGCCTGGGTCACGTGTTCCATCTGAAGGACAGCGCGGCTGACCTGGTCGATGCCGCGGGACTGATCGCGGCTGCCGGTGTGGATCTCATCGACGAGGATTTTGACGCGGGATGACTGCGTGGTGATGGAGCGGATGGCCTCTGCGACCTCGTCGACGCTGGCTTTGCCGGCGAGGGAGCGAGCGATGGAGTCCTCGATGAGGGTAGCTGTGTCCTTGGCGGCCTGGGCGCTGCGCTGGGCGAGGTTGCGGACCTCATCGGCGACGACGGCGAAGCCCATGCCTGCTTCTCCGGCGCGTGCGGCTTCGACGGCGGCGTTAAGGGCGAGGATGTTGGTCTGGAAGGCGATCTGGTCGATGACCTTGATGATCTTTGAGATCTGGACGCTGGAGGTGGCGATGCCTTCCATGGCGGAGAGCATCTGGGAGAGCGAGCGGTTGCCTTCGGCGATGTGGTTCTGGCTTTCGGCGACGACGCCAGCGGTGGCCTGGGCGTTGTCGGTGTTGCTGCGGGCCATGGCACTGATCTGCTCGGCGGCGACCGAGGTCTCTTCAATGGAGGCGGCCTGCTCGGATGCACCTTCGGCGAGCGAGAGGCTGGACGAGGAGACCTGGATGGCGGCGGCTGCGATCTGGGCGGCACCGCGGCTAAGGTCGGTGGCGGTGTGGCGGAGGCTGCGGTTAATGTCGGCGACGATGAAGGTGAGGACGATGCCGGCGACGCAGAAGAGGAAGAGCATGGCCCAGGTAAGCCAGCGGGCCTTGGACTCTTCCGCGCGTGCAAAGAGGGACTCCTGCGGGGTGAGGCGCGTCTGGCGATCAAGGAGATCGTCGGCGAGCGATTTGGTTCGTGCGGCAAGGGGAGCGAACTGCCCCGTGTAGAGGCTGAGAGGCGCGATGGCGGAGGGCTGGCTGATCTGGGTGTACGCCTGTTCGTGGAGATGGCGAAGTTGAAGGACGCCGGAGCTGATCTGCGCGGAGACCTGGGTGTCTTCAGGCGTGGTGAGGAGAGGTTCGAGGCGCTGGGATAGGAGGGTGAGCTTGTCGGCCTCCGCGAGGTAGGCGCGATTGAAGTCGTCTGCGGAGGCACGGTCCTTCAGGAGGGTGTGCAGGTACATGCCGCGTTCAATGGCGATCAGATTTGTCACTTTGATATCGATCTCGTCGGCCACGGCTTGCTTGACTGCCGTGGAGTAGACGACGCGCTCGACTGTGGCGCTGAGGGCGGCGTTGTTGACGAGAGCGCCGAGGGCGATGAGCAAAGTAATGGCCATGACAGCGCCGAAGCTAAGAAAGAGCTTCCTGCCGATGGTCATTCTTCCAAAGAATAGTTTGGCGATGGACATGGCTGTCTGCGACGCGCGTCTCCAGTGGGGTTATCGGCGGTGCTGGAGGGTTTCGTGAGCGCATGCGGAACGGCCTTCAGCGGAGTTCGCTGAAGACCGGTTGTCAGAATGGTTTTTAGAGAGAAAGGCGTACCTCAGCGGCTAAAGCCGCACTGTCGACGATTAGTCTGCGGCACGACTGAAGCCGTGCTCTTAAGCAAGGCGTATCCAGCGGACTTCGTTCGACGCGTTCATCGCGGCGGCTGTCGCTACGAACGCGCAAAGATCGAGTTACCAGGGCAGGGTGTCGTGCATGTGAAAGAAGCCGCCGGTGGGGCCGTCTTCGGGAAGGGTGGCAAGCCACACTGAGGTCTTTGAGCCGTCGACTACGTTCATCGGAGCGGCGTCGGTTCCCATATCGGTCTTGACCCAGCCGGGGTGGGCGGAGTTGACCTTGATCTTGGTGTCCTTGAGCGCGTGCGCGAGGTGGATGGTGTAAGAGTTCAACGCGACCTTGGAGGTGTC
This sequence comes from Granulicella aggregans, assembly GCF_025685565.1. Taxonomy (NCBI): domain Bacteria; kingdom Pseudomonadati; phylum Acidobacteriota; class Terriglobia; order Terriglobales; family Acidobacteriaceae; genus Granulicella; species Granulicella aggregans. The sequence goes on along the minus strand of NZ_JAGSYE010000002.1, from coordinate 316,528 downwards.
ATAGGCGAAGGTCTTTGCCTCGTAGATGGGCGATCCCTTGGTGGCGTGCAGTGTGAGCGAGCCGAGGATGCTGGAGAGGTTCACGATGCGGCCGGCTTCGCTCTTTCGGAGCAGAGGGAGCAGGGCATCGGTGAGAGCTACGACGGCGAAGAAGTTGGTGTCGAATGTCTTGCGGGTGTTCTCTTCGGAGACGGTAAGCGTGGTGTTGGTGCCGAGCGCGCCGCCATCGACCATGATGCCGGCGTTGTTAACGAGGATGTCGAGCACGCCGAACTCCTTCTCGATAAAGGCAGCGATCGCGGTGTGGTCGGCACGGTCATCGACGTCGATCTTAACGGCGCGGACATGGAGGCCTTCGGCCTTCAGCGGGGCGGCGGAGGCTTCGCCCTTGGCGAGGTCGCGGGCTCCGAGGAGAACGGTGACGCCTTCGGCGGCGAGCTGGCGGCTGGTTTCAAGGCCGAGGCCTTTATTGCCGCCGGTGACGAGGGCGATCTTCTTCGTGGTGCTCATGGGTGGTTCCTCCGTTGCTTGTGACTCGCCTTATGGGATGAGGCAGGCGGCCAAACGTTCCGCATATCTCTGTGGAAGGGCACATTTTTTCATGGTGCCGTCAACGACGACGTGGACGGTGTGGCCTTCGCACAGGAGCGTCTCATCGGACGCGCGGACAATGCTATACCCGAACTTGATGACCGGGCCACGCATTGCGGTGAGGCGAGTGCGAACGATGAGCTCATCGTCGTAGCGAGCGGGGGAGCGGTAGCGGGCGTTGGCTTCGACGACGGCGATGCCGCAGCCTTCTTGGCGTTCCATGTCTCGATAGTTGAGGCCGAGTTGGCGCATGAGTTCGACGCGACCGACCTCGAACCAGATGAGATAGTTGGCGTGGTAGACCACGCCCATCTGGTCGGTTTCGGCATAGCGGACGCGGACGCGGGTTTCGCTGGGTTGTGGGGTGACTTCCAAGGGATGCTTTACCTCTTCAGTGAGTGTGAAATGCGGGGGTCTCTCCACTACGCTTCGCTCCGGTCGAGATGACGGATCTTCGAGTGGGGATGATGAACTCAACGTAATGGGATGCTCATTGGACGCGGGCTCCGTACTTGCGGGCGATCTCGGAGGCGGCGTGGACGATGGACTCGACCGGGCGCATGTCGTCGAGTTCTGCGCCAAGGCTGCGGAGTTCGGTAAGGGCGAGTTCGGTGGGGATGGTCGGGGCAAGCGTATTGCCGAGAGCTACCGTCGAGTCGAAGCCGCCGAGGAGGGTGTTGAAGCGGCGGCAACCAGCTTCGTAGGCGGCGCGGATGCGGATGGCGGCGTCCTGGGGCAGGGCGCGGAGGTGTAGGCCGATGTCGACCTCGTCGTGGACGGCGGAGACGTCAGAGAAAAGGTCGCTGATGAGCCTGGGTGTCGCGAGGCCAGCGGTGTCGTCGAGAGTGATCTGGGTGACGCCGCCTTCGACAAGGAGGTCGACGGCGTTGACGGCTTCCTCGATGCTCCAGTCATCGCCGAGCGGGTTGCCAAAGGCCATGGAGACGTGGGCGACGAGGTCGATGCCAGCTTTGTAGGCGAGTGTGCCGACCTCTTCGAGCAGCTCAAGCGCGTCTTCGAGAGAGTGGTCTTGTTCGCGCTGCAGGAAGGCGGGAGAGAGCGAGTAAGGGAAGGCTAAGGTCTGGATGGAGCCGGACTTGATGGCGCGCTCTGCCCCCTTGGTATCCCATACGAGGCCGGTGATCTCGACGTCGTCGGGCGGGTCGAGGTACTCGAGGACGAGTTCGGCGTCGGCCATCTGTGGGACGAGCGCACGACCGACGAAGCTGACGGCGTCGATGTACTTGAAGCCGGCGGCGATGAGGGTGCGGAGGTAGTCAGCCTTGATCTCGGCGGGCATGGACTTGGGAAGATGCTGCCAGGCGAGTCGCGGGGATTCGATGATCTTTACTGCGGACACTCTTGGTGGCTCCTTAGATGGGCCTGTGCGGCGGCCCATCTTTTAGAGTACGCGAAAGATGCGCTCAGGCAGAGAGAGTCACGGTGAGCGTATCGATGGGAGCGGCTTGGAAGAGGGTGGCCAGGTCGCTTGAAGAGGCGAAGGTCTTTCCGGTGACGTGACGGGCTGGGAAGTCGATGGTGATCTTTTCCTGGTCGAGTGGGTAAGGTGTCAGGCGGAAGGTACGGTTGCCGAGTGGGGTGACTGTGATCTCCTGATGGCCGTCGATGGTGGACAGAGGATGCAGGAGGGTTGCGGGGGCAGCGAAGTCGACGCATGTGAGGAGGGACATGTTGTCGCAGGCTTGCAGGAGGCGGAAGTGGTCTTCGATGGTGGCGTCGGAGGTGTCTTCTGACGTGAATGACGAGTCGGCGCGGATGGTGGTGAGGAGGTCGGATTGGAGCGTGCGCTGGCGTTCCAGGAAGTTGTCGAGCAAGGGCAATAGATCGGGCGCGATGGTGGAGCGGTCGGCCCGGGCGGTGAGGAGATTGTAGGTGTGCTTGGAGACGAGTAGAGCGGCGTAGGCGTCCTGGACCGCGACTTCGGCTACGGCGCGCTCGCGGACGTTGAGGTAGTCCTGCAGGTCAATCTCTTCGAAGGCGGAGTACTTGCCGACGAGTTCGACGGAGAAGGCGGAGGGCTTGCCTTGTCTTGTGATCGAGGGAGAGATGTCGCGGAGTGCCCAACCGTCGTCGTGGGAGTGGACGCCGAGGAGGACGTTGGTGCGGGGCTCGGGTGAGGTGAAGAGATCGTTGCCCCAGTGGGTGGCGATGGCGCCGGCGAGGTGTGCGTGATCGGGGTGGGTGACTAGCCAGTAGCCGGTGGGGGTTTCGAGGCGAAGCATCGGAGATATGTCCTCAGCGGCTAAAGCCGCGTTGCAGGAGGATGGTTGTGGCACGGCTGAAGCCGTGCCCTTAAGCAAGACGGATGGAGCGTAATGGTCGCATACCTCCGGCGCCAGAGCCCCTCATCGTGGCGATGTTGTGATGCCAAGGCTAATGCCTTGGCCTACCTAGAGGCAACGGCAACGGCGACACCAAGAGCAGCGGCAACAGCAGATTCCCTTCGGGAATGACAAACAAAGGCCCTGCAATGACGAAAAATGACAATCAAGGTGGGGTTATTCGAGTTCGGTGGAGCGGGCGGACTCGTGCCATTGGTGGAGGAAGTACCACTCGAGGCCCATGACGATGAAGAAGAAGGCGAAGCCAAGGGCGGATGCAGCGAGGACAAGGGCGAAGAGGTAGGGCGTCTCAGTTTGGGCGCTGGCGTACTGGATCGCGTAGCCGAGACCGCCCTGGCCGACGCGCGCGGAGCCGGCGAAGAGCTCGCCGGTGAGTGCGCCGATGACGGCTATGCCGGAAGAGATGCGAATGCCGGTGAAGATCGAAGGCAGGGCGTGGGGCATGCGGAGTTTGAAGAGCACCTGGGCCGGGGTGGCGTTGTGCATGAGGAAGAGGTCGACGAGGTTGCGGTCGATGCTGATGAGGCCGAGCGTCGTGTTGGCGATGATGGGCGCGAGACAAATGATGAAGGTGATCAGCGTGACTGCAAAGAGGCCGGGGCCGATCCACATGATGATGAGCGGAGCGACGGCGACGATGGGCACGGTCTGCAGCAGGATGGTGTAGGGGTAGAACATCTTCCGCACCCATGGTGACTGCGCGAAGACGAGCGCGATGGCGATGCCTGCAATGAGCGCAGCGAAAAGCCCGGCTGCTGCGGCGGATGCTGAAAGGCTCAAAGAGGCTAGCAGCTCTGGATAGCGCGCTTCGATGGCTTTGAGGACGTCGAGCGGCGCAGGAAAGATGTAGGGCTTGAGATTGAAGAGCCAGACGATGCACTGCCAAAAGAGCAGGATTGCGGCGAGGATGCCGAGCGTCTGCGCCACATTGCGAAAGATCTTCATAGGTTTGTGTTACCTCCGACGCTGACGCTGCGAAGCGCGCGGGAGACTTCTACAACGGCTTGCTCGTAGGCAGGGGTGGAACGGGTCTCTTCGTTTCGCGGGAAGGGCAGGTCTATGGCGATATCATGTGCGACGCGGCCGGGGTGCGGGGCGAGGACGAGGATGCGGGTGGAGAGGAAGACGGCTTCTGCAACCGAATGAGTTACAAAGAGCGAGGTCCACCCTTGCTCGGCGCGGAGACGAAGGAGGTCTTCGTTGATGCGGTCGCGGGTCATCTCGTCGAGCGCTGCGAAGGGTTCGTCGAGAAGTAACACTTGCGGGCGTGTTGCTAACGCCCGAGCTATCGAGACGCGCATCTTCATGCCGCCTGAGAGCTGGCGAGGGTAGGAGTCGGCGACGTGAGCGAGGCCGACGAGCTGGAGGACTTCGTTGACTTTTTCTGTGCGGCGTTCGCGGGCCATGCCTTCGAGTTCAAGGCCGAGGACGATGTTCTGGCGAACGGTGCGCCAGGGGAGAAGAGTCGCTTCCTGAAAGATGAAGGAGACAATCTCCCGGGCGTTGGTAGGTGTCATGCCGTCGACGGCGATGGTGCCGGAGGTGATGGGGCTGAGACCGGCGACGAGCTTCAGCAGCGTCGACTTGCCGCAGCCGGAGGGGCCGATGATGCTGACGAACTCTTTTCTTGCGACGTTGAGGGAGATGTCCTTGAGGATGGTCGTGCCGGTGCCGTAGCTCTTGGTGGCTCGGTCGATGGCGATGGCGGGGACGGTGATGGTTTCGTTGGTCATGGTGCAGTGCCGCCTAAGGACCAAGACAAATGCGGGGGTCTCTCCACTGCGCTTGGCTCCGGTCGAGATGACGATTCTTTTGGAATGATTTTGCTCTTAGCGTAACTCAACCCACGACGGGCAGGTGAAGCGCCGATGCGAGTTCGATGGTGTGGTGGAGGATGTGGGTGGAGCGTTTCCAGTTCCATGAGTCTGCGTGAGACGGTTTGACGGCGGTGTGGGGGTTGCGGTCGTAGAGCGGATAGCTGTTGCCAGATACTTCGAGGCGGAGGCGCTCGCCGGGTTGGAAGACCCAGGATGTGGGTTCGAGGTCGAAGCGCCAGATGTGCGGGGTGTCGGGGGTGTAGTGCTCGAAGAGAAAACTGCTGCGGGCGATGCCGATGCAGATGAAGTCGGCGTCGCCGTTGGGGCGGACGCAGGTTAGCTTGGCGACGAGATCGGCGTGCGGGGCGGAGGTACTGGCGTGGAGGGTGATGCTGGGAGTACCGAAGATGTGGAGTGCTTTATCGAATGGATCTGAGGTGTAGACGAGGACGTTGTTGCCCTGCTGCGCGGCGGCCTGGTTGAAGCAGCCGCTGGCTGAGGCGATGCCGCCGGGGGCGATGACGGGAACTTCGGGGTCTACGGATAGGATGTCGGACGCTTCTTCGTTCGTGGGCGCTTCGGCGCGGAGACTGCCGTTGCCCTTGCTGGAGTTGGCGCGGCCTTCGCTGTGAAGGTAGAGGTCCAGTGAGGACTCGGTGGGCCAGGTGGCGGCGGGGTGCCACTTGTTTTGGTTCAGGGCGAAGTGCTTGATCTTCGGCTCGGCGGCAAACTCGCCGGAGTCTTTGAGCCAGTGATTGAACCACCGCAGCAACAAGTCGTCGGTGTCGAGCAGCGCCTCGGGGCCGAAGTTCTGTGTGCCGATGCGGTTGCCCCAAGGGATGTGGACCCACGGGCCGGCCAGCAGGTATTGGTTGTCGCGGGCGTGGGCGGTGCCGGCGTTTTCAGTTAGAGATCTGAAGCCGGCGATGGTGCCGTTGAGGTAGGTGTCGTACCAGCCGGAGACGTGGAGGGCGGGGATGGTGATCTGTTCGAGCGAGGTGCTGAGGTCCATGCGCGACCAGAAATCGCCGGGAGCGTTGTGCTCGATCCAATCGACGACGTACTTGCTGAGGGCGTTGGCCTTGATCGCGGGATGGGCGGCGTATGGGGTTTCCAGGAACTGCGCGGGAAGATTGGCCCAGGCGCGTTCGAGGCGCTCGCTGGCTTCGCGGAGGTTCAGACGGCGGGCGTCCTCCTTGAGCATCTGGAGGCCCCAGCCCACAGACGAGGCGAGGCGGAGCGCGCCGTTGTTGTAGAACCAGCCGTGGTAGAGGTCGGTCGCTGCCATAGCTGGGGAGATGCAGAGCAGGCCTTCGGGCTGGGCGGCGGCGGCTAGAAGCTGCGTCATGCCCTGGTAGGAGAAGCCATACATGCCGACCTTGCCGTTGGACTCGGGCAAGGTGCGGAGCCACGCGATGGTCTCGGCACCGTCCTGTTTTTCGTGGAGGAAGGGATAGAAGTGCCCGCCGGAGTCGCCGCGTCCGCGGACGTCCTGGATGACGACGTTGTAGCCGCGGCGGGCGAACCATGCCGGGTGCGCGTAGACGACGGTGGAGGCGATGTCTCGACCGTAGGGCTGGCGCATGAGGATCGTCGGGAGCGGGGTGGATGCGTCGGCGGGAGCGTAGTGGTCGGAGAGGAGGGTGACGCCGTCGGACATGCGGCAGGGGATGGAGCGGCGGAGGGTTACGCCGTTGCCCATGTTGATTATTTTCGTTGGCTCGGTCATGTGGCTCTCAGGGGTCGCTCATTGGAACGGAAGAGACAAAAGCAGATTCCCTTCGGGAATGACAAAGAAAGACTATGCAACGGCAAAGGCAGAGCGAAATGCGGGGGTCTCTCCACTGCGCATCGCGATACGGCTGCGATGCTCCGGTCGAGATGACGAATCTTTAGTGGGGGTTCTCGTAGGCGAGCATGGCTTCGAGGCAGGCTGCGGCGGCGGTGGCGGCGGCTTCGATCCAGCGCTCACCCTTTTCAGCGGTGGAGGGGTTGGGGTCGCCCATGACGCCGGAGGGTGCGATGTCGCGAGTGAGCCAGGCGAAGGTGGCGGGGGCGAACTCTGGTTTGAGCAGTTCGGGCTTTGTGATGTCCGCGATGTAGTTGACGGTGTAGGCGGTGGTGTCGACGAGCGCGGGTGTGGCGGCGAGGAGCACGGAGGTCTCGTACTCGCCGGCGTGGAAGCCGTAGGCGCGTTCCTGCTCGCTTATTTCGGGGAACTTTGCGCCGCCGGAGGCTCCCATCTGGAAGGTGCGCAGGCCGAACTCGGCGCGGAGGTCACGGGCCATGACGTCGTTGAGCGCGGTATTGCCGCCATGCGAGTTGTAGAGGACGAGCTTCTTGAAGCCGGCGGCGTGGAGGCTGGCGCCGAGGTCGCGGAGGACGGCCATGTAGGTCTGCGCGGAGATCGCCATCGTGCCGGGGAAGCCAATGTGTTCGTTGCTCTTACCGTAACAGACGGGAGGCAGGGCGTAGACGGGGGCGTCTGCTGGGAGCTGCGACAGAGTTTTGCCGAGGAGGACGTTGTTGATGAGGGTGTCGGTGGCGAGCGGGAGGTGGTGGCCGTGCTGCTCAATGGCGGCTGTGGGGAGGACTAATAAAGTTTTGTCGCGGTCGAGGGCGTCGACTTGTTTCCAGTTGAGATAGGCGAATTGGCGGGAGTCGGGGATCCAGGTTTGCATTTGTTTTCCTTGCTGAGTTGAACTTGTTCGATCCCACCCATGCGATAAGACCGCATGGATGGCGCACCCAGAATGCTCGTGCGATCAGATAGGGATAACTTCCTTGGCGATGAACGTCGTCATCTTGCCGGGGTTTAGGAGGCCTTTGGGGTCGTACTTGTACTTGGTCTGGAGCTGGACGTTGTCTTCGCGGTAGCGACCGCCGCCTTCGACGTTATTGACGTGAGGGTTGGCTACGCCGACGCCGATGCTGCGGCAGAAGTCGATCATCTCGTTGAGGCGGCCTTCGGTGGTGTAGCGCACGAGCGGGATGGAGCCGGGGATGATGGTGCCAGTGCCGTTCTTCATCCACTCGATGTGGAAGAGGATCTCGTCGCCGAACTTTGCTTTGAGCTGCGCGAACTGGTCGCGGACGGTGCCGGGGTTGAAGCCGCACTGGAGGTAGGTGAAGGTGTCGTCCTGCTTGATGGCCCAGAGGGTGGTGTGGTTCCAGGTGTAGTCGGAGAGCAGCGGCAGGGTGCGGAGGCCGGTGTACGGCGCGGCGAGCGTGATCTCGCCACCGGCTTCGATGGCGGCGGCTTGCAGGGCTTCTAACTGGGCGGCCGCGATCATGAAGAAGATCAGGGATTTGCCTTCGCGTGTGACCTGGGCGATCGGGGTGAAGCAGGATGGAATGGGCCACTCGAAGGTGGTGATGAGGCGCTTGATCCAGGCTTCGGAGACGGCGATCTGTTCGCTGAAGGTGAAGGCTTCGTCAAAGGTAGGGAAGGCGACGACGCACTGGGCCCATTCGACGGCTGGGGTGAGCGCGAGCCAGATGCGGGTGATGATGCCGTTGGTGCCCCAGGAGTGCATGACGTCGTGGACGGCAGTGCCTTCGTGGAGGACGACGCGCGGGGTGGCTTCCATGGTGACGACTTCGATGGCGCGGACGGTCTGGAAGTCACGCAGGCCGCCGTGGGCGATGGAGCCGATGCCACCGGAGCCTCCGCCGAGGAAGCCGCCGACGGAGGCTTTGACGACGGTGCTGGGATAGCAGCGGAGTTCGAAACCCTGCTCGCGGGCAGCGGCTTCGAGGACGCCGAGGCGGACTCCGGGTTGGCAGATGGCTACGCCGTCGGGGGTGATGGCTTCGATGGCGTCCATCTTGATGAGATCGAGGACGACTCCGCGCTCAAGCGGGATGGCCTGGCCGTAGTTGCCGGTGCCTGCGCCTCGTGCGGTGACAGGGATCTCTTGCTGGTGGCAGTAGGTCAGGATGCTTCTTATTTCTTCGACAGACGTGGGCTGGATGGCTACGTCGGCTGTCTTGTCTTCGAGCTGCTTCTTGAGGATGGGGGAGTACCAGTAGAAGTCGCGGGAGAGTCGCTGGACAGTTTGGGCGTTGGTGATGAGGCGCGCGGGGTCGGAGAGGCAGGCGGTCAGGGCGGCGATCTGTGAGTCGGTCATGCTTTGCCTTTCTTTGCCTGCTTCTTCAATGTACGGCTTCCGGACTTCCAGCTCTCGAAGACTTTGAGCATGTTGGGGTGGGTGAACAGGGCATAGGCTTCGTCGCGGAGCAGCGGGCCGTCAACGATGCAGGGCATGTCGCTGCGTGTGGAGACCTCGCGGGCGGGGATGTGGATCTGGTTGCAGTGGCGGTTGGCGTCTTCGATAGTCGCGGCGTAGACGACGCGGTCGAGGCCGGACCAGAGGATGTTCGCCATGCACATCGCGCAGGGCTCGCAGGTGGAGTACATGGTGTAGCCCTTGAGTGAGCGGCCTTTGCCCTGCTTCGCGAGCTTCTTGCAGGCTTTGCGGACGGTTCGGAGCTCGGCGTGGGAGCTGGGGTCGTTCTCGGCGGCGACCGCGTTCAAGGCCTTCATCAGGGGCTTGCCGGTGGCGGTGTCGACGATGAGAGCGCCGAACGGGACTGGCGTGGTCGTTTTCATGGACTTTATGGTGAAGTGTATGACTTCGGCCATGAAGGATTCGTCGGTTGGTTCTGGCGGCATATTGTCTCGGTCGGTGTATCTATGGAAACGGCGTTTGTGGGCGCGAGCGAGATGCGGGGATTCTTCGCTTCGCTCAGACTGACGGGCTATTGGGGCAGGAATTGCAGGGTGTAGGCTTTCGCGGGTTCGATAGGGGCGGTGATGACTTTGAGGTCGACGAGCTGGCTGTAAAGTGTCGCCCAGCGTTGCGTGGTGAACTTGCCGAGCATGTCGCCGGAGACCAGCTTAGGATCGCTGGGGCCGTCGCCCGTCAGGAAGTGCTGGTCTTTGAGCGCCTGGTAGCTGAAGGCCATCTGGCCGGGGCTCATGGCGGGGTTGAGCTTGGATATCTCGGCGTTGGCCAGGGTGGGGTCGGCGAGGTAGTCACGCCAGCCGCGGGTGGAGGCTCGGACGAACTTTGCGACGATGTCGGGATGGTCGTGGAGGAAGCTCTCGGAGGTCTCGTAGACGCGGTAAGGTTCGTAGCCGGAGTCGCCGATGAGGAGGGTGCGGACTTTGGCACCGGCCTTTTCGGCGAAGTACGGCTCGGAGGTGACGAAGCACTGCTGGATGTAGTTCGGGTCGGAGAGGAAGTTGGCGACGGAGAGCGTGGCGGGGATCTCGCGGGCGTTGTCGAGGTGGTACTTCTTGACGAGATACTGGAACCAGATGGAGCCGGGTTGGACGGCGATGGAGTGGCCGTTGAGGTCGGCGAAGGTCTGGACGGGTGATTCGGCGTGGACCATGACGCACTGCGGGTCGCGCTGCATGGTGGCGGCGACAGCGACCAGGGGCAGGCCTTTGGAGACAGACACCAGCACCTTGTCGGAGGAACTCATGCCAAAGGTGGCGTTGCCGCTGGCTACGAGTTGATCGCCGAAGACGGCGGGGCCACCGGGATTGATGGTGACGTCGAGGCCTTCCTGCTTGTAATAGCCCTTGAGGAGCGCGGTGTAGAAGCCGCCGTGCTCGGGCTGCGGGTACCAGTCGGTCTGGAGAGTGACGGGGAAGAGACCGTTGGCGGGGGCTGGTTTCTTGCAGGACGTGAGGAGGAGGAGAACTCCGGTGCAGAGCAGGATGAGTGAGGATGGAACCTTCCGCATCTTGGGTGGGGTCTCCTGAAGTGTTTTTCGGTGTGATTGCAGCATAGCAGTGGTGCGGTAAGCGTGAAAATATGGTGGGTGACGGATTTCACGCCGTCCCGAACAAATGGTGGATTGTTTGAATCTTGCGGAAGAGTTCGAAGCGATTTATCGCGATGCTCTCGGTGGACCTTTTCCTTACAACGACTGCCGCTGGCTGGCCGATCGAGTTGGATTGCCAGATGGAGACTTGATCCCGGAGCTGGATGATTACTTTGCTACAGTGGCCGGCTATGGCAGTTCTGCAACGCGCCTGTCTGCTCGCACCCCTGCTGAGTTGACGTCCGCGAAGAGAAGGCTTGCGAAGGATTTATTCGAGTGGCATCCGAATCTGGAGGTATGCCGGTCGCTGATCGATCCTCAGCATTGTCCGGATTTATGGTGGCGGATGGCTGCGACGGAGAGATTGCGGGTTGGACTTCTGGCGTTACTGGGCAAGTTGTCCGAGTGAACGGCTACAACGAGGCAGCCAGGGCGAGTAGTTGGGCATCTTTGAGGCGCGGGGCGCAGAGTTGCATGCCGGTGCCGAAGTGTTCGTCGGGTTTGGTCGCGAGGACTTCCCCGGGGAGGGTGACCGTCGGCAGGCCGGCCATGCTGATGGGGCACGTGTAGCGGAGGATGCGGGCGCGGGCCCCGCTCTGGTCTTCGCCGACGACGAGGCGGCTGACGGGAGCGCAGGGGAGCATGAGGAAGTCGAAGCGGGTGAAGAGTTCGGCGATGGTGGCGCGGAAGGCTTCGAGGCGGACGTGGAGGGCGGCGAGTTGGTCGGGGGTGATGGATTCGCCCCAGGCGAGGCGCTCGGCGATGGATGCCTCGAACTCAGCGAAGTGGCCGCGATGGATGGCGGCGGCTTCGCTGGCCTGGATGGAGGTGAAGATCTCTTTGCAGTCGGCCCAGGCTGCTGTGTCGAAGGTGGCGAGCGTCGCGCCGTACTGCCGGAGACGGTGCTGCCAGGCATTGTAGGCGGCGAGGACATCGGGGTCGCAGTCGTGGAGGAAGGCTTCGTCGGGGATGCCGATGCGGGGGGCGAAGGGTGCGGGGACTGGCTCGATGCCGAAGACGGTGTGGCCGAAGGCGGGGGCGTCGCGGAGATCGCGGAAGAGGAGGCCGAGGGTGTCGAAGGAAGGTGCGAGGTGGGCTCCGCCGCGCCAGCAGACTTCTTCGGGGAAGAGGCCAAGGGAGGCACGGTATCCTGCGAGGCCGCCCAAAGCGGCGGGCACACGGACGGAGCCACCGGTGTCCGTGCCGATGGCGAAGAGGGCGGAGCCTTCCTGGATGCTGGCTACGGCGCCGGATGATGAGCCGCCGGTGAGGAGCGTGGTGTCGCGGGGCTGGAGGCAGTCGCCGTACTCGGGGTTTTCACCGGTGATGCCGTAGGCGAGAGGGTGAAGGTGGGTCTTGCCGGTGATGAGGGCACCTGCGGCCAGGAGGCGGTCGGCGATCCAGGAGTTGGCGGTGGCGGGAGGGTTCTGGGCGGCGTAGAACTTTGAACCGCAGGTGGTGACGGTGCCGGTGAGGTCGAAGCAGTCTTTGAGCGAGACGGGGATGCCGTAGAGCGGAAGGCGCGAGGCTTCATCGGGGAACTTTGCAGGCAGGGCGAGCGCCTCGCGGATCGCGAGGGAGGAGTCGCGCTGGAGGTAGGTGTTGCCGTTGCCGGGGCGGACGTCGGCGTTCTTCTGGGCTTCGACCATCACGGTCACGGGGTCGAACTCTCCGGAGCGGAGGAACGCGCTCATGGCAGCGAGGGGAGGTGTTGTTTCAGGCATGGTCTTGATCCGGAGAGGTGACGTAGAGAAGGGTGACGCCGAGGATTACAACGAGGCGAAAGGCTGGGTCTTGGCCGTTCCATACTTTGGATTGCCACATGAGGTACCACTCGCCGCCGACGGCGATGAAGCCGACGAACCAGAGGACCATGCCGAGGGTAAGGGCCGCGACCGCGGGGGACTTTGCGGCGTTGAAGGTAGCGGCGGGTCGCTTCACGGCGCGGAGCAGAATGATGCCTCCCAACCATGCGATGGCGGCGGTGATGGACTCCCATAAGATCACGAAGTCGTAGGCGACGTGATGAAAGGCGGGGGAGTTGATGGCTCGCCACATGCCACGATTGCCGGGGAAGGTAGTGTCCATCTGGAGGACGTGGCGGACGAACTGGAAGTTCGAGTCGTAGTCGGTAAGGTTGTTGAAGACGACGAGCGAACAGAAGAAGGCGACACCAAGGACGAGGATGCACTTCGAGAGACGGACCGCCATCGATCTCCTTGAGAGCTGGTTACTTTTCGGGGCGCGCTCTTGGAAATCTCTACGGAGCGAAGGTCTGAAAGTAACGAGTCAGGGCTTTGAGTGTGGCTTGATCATACTTCAGATTGGGCGGCATCTTTGATTTCGGATCAATGGATTGGGGATTGTGGACCCAGTCGGCGAAGAACTCCGGTCGCGACTTCGCGACTTCGCCGAGTTGCTGCCAAGTGCGATGGGCCTTCTTGCCGCCGGTCTCACCGGAGTTGTGACAGCGGAAGCAATTCTGTTGGGCGATTTGGAATCCGTCGAGGATGGGCGAGCCGGGAGGAAGCTGATCTGCACCGGGTGGAGTGATGGCGGCAACGAGCAAGGAGGTAGGGAGGAGCTTTAGGCCAACGATCTCGGCAGGGTGTTGCGCGCGGTCCTGGTGAGCCAGGATGTGAAAGGCCGGAACAAAGTTCTGGTACGTGACGAAGTAAGGGCTGGGATCGTAGGTGTGGTGTTTGACGGCCCAGGCGTGGGGGGAGAGGTCGTCCATCGTGAGGGCGAGGATCGGGTGATGTTGTCCGATGGTTTGAGACGGAAACGGGGAGATATATTCATCACGGCAGATGGCGACCGCGGCAAGATTGGGGTTCGAGGGATCGATGGCGTGAATGAGGGTTTCGAGATCGACTCCGCTGATGCGTGTGCCAGAGGTGGGGAGTTCCGGAAAATCTTCGTCCGCGTGGATCCTGGTCGTGGTCTGAGGGAGGCTCGAGAGATAGGCGCGGGAGAGGAAGATGCTTGGCTTCTGACGACCGGTGGGGTCGAGTGTGATGACTTCAAGGTCGGACGGGGAGTGACGATGCGTTGCCGGTGCAGGCCGTCTGGCCTGCTGTCCGGCTATTTGCAGAGCAAGAGAGAGAGCGAGGATAAGGGAGACCCGCCGAAGCATGAAAGCAGCGTATCGCGGATGATGCCCAAGCACCTACGATGTTTCCAATTTGAGCGTGATAGAGTACGGGGCTATGACACAGATTAAGAGCCTGGAAGAGACGTCAAGCGCAGAGACAAGGCTGGCCGCAGCGGGTATCGTACTGCCGGAACTGCCCGCTCCTGGCGGAAATTATCTCTCTGCGAAGACGGTAGGAACGCTGGTTTACCTGGCGGGAGTGATTTCATCGGATGAACACGGAGTTGTGACGGGGCAGGTTTCGGATGTTGATGCGGGGTATCGGGCGGCCAGACTTTGCGGGTTGACGCAGCTCGCGGTGTTGAAGAGACACCTTGGGTCTCTGGATGCGGTGAAGAGCGCGGTGAGCGTGAATGGGTATGTCAACGCACCGGAGGGATTTGCGGATTCGCCGAAGGTGGTAAATGGATTTTCGGACCTGCTGGTGGAGATATTTGGTGATGCTGGGCGGCATGTAAGGGCTGCTGTGGGGGTTAGCGCTTTGCCGAGAAATGCGATGGTGGAGGTGCAAATGGTGGTTGAGATTTTTTAGGGACAGGCGAAAGGCAGGCCCTTCGACTGCGGGACGCGCGATGAAAGTGCACGTCCCTTGCTCCGGAAGACAAATCAATATGAGGCTGGGGGATGGATGGCGGAGTTTGAGTTAGCGGCGGAGCCGACCCATTCGGTTTGGAACAAGGAACTGGAGCCGAGGCTCGAGATTGAGGCTGGCGATACAGTTCACTTTGAGTGCCTGGACGCGAGCGGTGGGCAGGTGAAGCCGAGCTCTACTGTTGAGGATTTTCTCGGAATCGAGCGGGACAGGATCCATGCTCTTACCGGCCCGGTGTACGTGAAGGGCGCGGCTGCGGGGGATGTGCTCGAAGTAGAAGTGCTGGAGGTCAGGCACAAGGGGTGGGGATGGACGAGCACGATTGCCGGGCTTGGTTTCCTGGATGAGCGATTTACTGAGCCGAGTCTGTTTCACTGGGACTTGGATGGGGAGGTCTCGCGGTCGCTGGCTCCGGCTGTGTTGCCGCTGCGACCGTTTTGTGGGGTGATGGGTGTGGCTCCAGGTGAGGCGGGGGTGTTCAAGACGCGGCCTCCGGGGGCGTTTGGCGGGAACATGGATGTGCGGGACCTGGTGACGGCGTCGACGCTTTATTTGCCGGTATTCAATGGGGGTGCGCTCTTCTCCTGCGGGGACGCCCATGCGGCGCAGGGCGACGGTGAGGTCTGCATCAACGGGATCGAGTGTCCGGCGGATGTGACGCTGCGGTTTGCGCTGCACAAGGAGAGAGCGTTGGCGGGGCCCGTGGTGGATGCTCCCTTTGTTGCGGCTGACCCGTTGGGACGGTGGACGGTGGTGGAGTCCTCTCCGGATGCGCTGGGAGCGGCGAAGACGGCGACTTCGCGGATGATTGATCTGTTGGCCGACCGCTGGGGGCTCTCGGAACTGCACGCGTATCTACTGTGCAGCGTGGCGATGGATCTGAGGCTGGCGCAGGTGGTGAATCGTCCGATGGTGACGGTCGCGGCTTCGATTGGGAAGAGTATCTTGCCTGGGCGGAGGCTGTTTTAGGAGATTCGTGGCTGAAAGGTCCGATCTTTGCGCCTGGTGGCCCCAGAAGCAGGTCCTTCGCGTGCACCATTTGCGATGAAGCCGCGAATGGCTTCGCTCAGGATAACAAGGTTTTAGTTGGGTCGAGGAGAACGAAACGATGGTGGTAAATGATCCGGCGGTTGTGGCGGAGCTGACTGCGCTTTATCCGAAGTATGAAGTAGCGTTGGTCTCGAACGATGTGGAGACGCTGACGGCGATGTTCTGGCATTCGCCGGAGGTGATGCGGTTTGGGGTGACGGAGAATCTCTACGGCTTCGAAGAGCTGGAGGCGTTTCGTAAGAGCCGGCCGTCGGCGGGGTTGGCGCGAACGGTGAAGCGGCTTCATGTGGTTGCATTTGGAAGCGACTATGGAAGCATTACTTTAGAGTTTGAGCGGGTTGCCGGGGATGGCCGGGTGATTCGTGGGCGACAGAGTCAGGTCTGGGTGAGGTTCGACGAGGGATGGAGGATTGTGGCGGCGCATGTTTCGTTGCTGCCGTAGCAGTTTACGTCCCACCCATGCGCGATGAGGCTGCGCATGGATGGGGCACCCGGGCATGGGTGGCCGTAGCCTCAAAAGCAAACGCAGATCCTTTCGGGAATGACAAACACGCCTTCGGGAAGGACAAACACGAAGGTTAGCGGCGGATGGCTCGGCGGATGGCGGCGAACTGGAGCAGGATGTACTGATCCGTCATGCCGGCGATATAGTCGGCGACGATGCGGGGGACGCCTTCGGCTTCGGACTCATCAAAGTAGCCCTGCGGGAGTTCCTCGGGGTTTTCGATCCAGAAGTTGAAGAGAGCGGTGACAACCTCTTCGGCCTTGTTGTGTTCGTTTTCGAGGGCGTCGCAGGTGTAGAGCGTGTCGTAGAGGTAGCGCTTCTCCTGTAGGCGTTCGGACTCGGCTTGCTCTGAGAAGACGGCGAGGCGGCGGGGGTGGTTGCGAATGTCTTCGAGGGACTTCGCGCCGATGGCTTCTGCGTTGCGGCGGGTGGTGGCGATGAGGTCGTCGGTGAGGGCGTGCTGCATCAGTTGCAGGGCTTCGTTGAAGAGGTACTTCTGCTCGACGCCAGCGTGCTGGGCAGCGACGTGCTTGTAGCAGCGGCTGAGGATGTTGACGTGGTCGCAGATGTGGTCGATCTCGAGGAGGCCGGATTCTACGCCGTCGTCCAGGTCGGCGGTGAGGTAGGCGATCTCGTCGGCGAGGTCGATGAGCTGGGCTTCGAGCGGTGGGCGCTCGCCGAGCATGTAGGGCTCAAGGAGCGGGTGCTCGTGTGGCTTGTAGTCGCGGGAGTGCTTGATGATGCCTTCGCGGACGCCGAGGGTGAGGTTGAGGCCGCGGTGGGCGGCGTAGCGCTGCTCGAAGTGTTCGCAGATGCGCAGAGCGTGGAGGTTGTGGTCGAAGCGGAGGCCGTGCTGCTGCAGGCACTTGTCGAGGGCGCGCTCGCCGGCATGGCCGAAGGGCGGGTGGCCGATGTCGTGGACGAGGGCGAGGGTCTCGGCGAGGTCTTCGTTCAATCCGAGGGCGGCTGCGACGTCGCGGGCGATTTGTACGACTTCGATGGTGTGAGTGAGGCGGCTGCGGAAGTGGTCACTGGCGCGGCTGGTGAAGACTTGCGTTTTGCCTGCCAGGCGGCGGAAGGCGCGGGCCTGGACGACGCGGTCGCGGTCGCGCTGGAAAGGGGTGCGGTGCGGACGCGCGGGGGCCGGGTAGACGCGCGTGCAGAGCGGGTCATCGGCGTCGCCACGGACGGACGGAAGATGAGGGGTGTCGTTCTCAGTCACTGACAGCAGTGTATTGCAAGGGGCGATTGCGGCGAGGCCCACTCATCGCGATACGGCTGCGATGAATGGGGCACAGAGTTGTCGCAAATTCGCCGTCGAGTGCTATTGCTTGGCTGGGGTGTTTACTTTGGCCAGCTTGATTCTGGCCGCGTCGAGATGATGCTGAACCTTGGCGATGTCAGCGGGGTCGGCGTCTGCGGGCAGGGAGTGCGCGTACTCCGTCATGGAGCGCTCCCACTGGGTGACGGCCAGTTTGAGCTTGCCGGTCTTCTCGTAGACCTGGCCGAGGTGGTCGTGGACGGTGGGGTCGGTGCTACTGCGCTCGACGGCCTTCTGGAGGTTCTGCGAAGCTTCGGTGTACTGGCCGAGCTTGAAGTAGACCCAACCGAGCGAGTCGAGGAAGGCATAGTTCTGCGGGTCGAGGTCGACCGCCTTCTTGATCTGGGCGAGGGCTTCGTTCAGCTTTACGCCGCGGTCGGCGTTCATGTAGCCGATATAGTTTAGGACCGTCGCGTTCTGGGGATCGATGGCGAGGGCCTTGTGGAACTCGGACTCAGCTTCGTCGTAGTTCTTCTGGCGGTCGGCAACTGTTCCACGGAGGAAGTGGATGTAGAGCTTTTCGCCGGGAGTCTTTGAGGTGGTTTCGGCCTTGTCGATCTCGGCGGTTGCATCGGAGTAGCGCTTGAGGCGCAGATAGATCTGGGCGAGGGAGAGCTGGACGTCGCGGTCGTCAGAGGTGCCCTGGAGTTGGGCCTTGGCGAGGGCTAGGCCTTCGTCCACCTTGCCGGAGTCGGTTAGCTGACCGGCGTACATGAGCTGGACCTGGCGGTCTTTCGGCAGAGCCTTGGCAGCTTCAGCAGCGACTGAAGTGGCCTCGTTCCATTGATGCACATCGCGATAGGCGTCGACCTCACCCTGGTAGCCGCGGGAGACGTAATCGCCACCGAGTGCGATCATCTGCTTGTAGGCATCGACGGCCTGAGCGGTCTTGTTCTGTTCGCGGTAGATGATGCCGAGGCGATCGAGGAAGATGGCGCGGTTGGACTTGTCGCCGTCAGAGTACTTGCCGTCGGGCTGGGTGCCGGAGTCGACGAGGCCGGTGAGGACGGCGACGGCGTCGTCGTAGCGACCGAGGGAGTCGTCGATCAGGGCCTCGTTGTAGCTGAGCTCCTGGTTATCCTTGGTGAGAGTCTTGGCCTTCTGCAATGTTGCGAGGGCTTCTTCGTAGTGGCCCTGCCGACGCTGGATGTCGGCGATACGGATCTGCGACTGGGCATCGGTGGATTCGATGGCGAGCACAGCCTTGAATTGGGCGAGGGCTTCGTCAAGCTTGCCGTCGTTCAAAAGGGCGTTGGCGTAGCCGCGTGTGCTATCGACGTTACCGGGATCGAGGTCAAGGGCGCGTTTGTAGGCTGCCGCGGCGTTTCCGTAGTCCTTGACCTGGTCGTAGCTGCCGCCGAGGGCGAGTTCCATGCGGGGTGTGCGGTCTTCTGGCGGGACAGACTTGAGAACTTCGATGGTGCGCTGGAAGTCGCCCTGGACGCTGTAGAGGCGGGCGAGGTTGAGGACGCTCTCCTCGGAGTTGGGGTCGATCTTTTCGGCGAGCTTGAACTGGGCTTCGGCCTTTGCGGAGTCGTGGTTGAGGCCGTAGAGCTGGCCGAGGAGCAGGTGGTTCTCGACGTCGTTGGGATCGAGCTTGGCGAGGGTTTCGTACTCGGTGAGTGCAAGCTGGAGCATCTCGGCTGATTGCTGATTCTGGGCGTCGCCGAGGGAGCGCAGGTAGACCTTGCCGAGGAGCTTGTGGGCTTCAATGTCGTTCGGATTGCGGGAGATCTGGTCTTTCGCGGCGGTGACGGCTTCCCGGATGCGCCCGATTTTGAAGTAGAGGTCGGCGAGGCCGTTCTGGAGCATCGGCGAGTCGGGATCGGCGTTCAGGGCGAGTTTGTACTCTTCGACGGCCTGGGTGGCGTAGTCGGGGCGACCGGCGTTGACCGCCATATCTTCGTAGAGATGGGCGAGGCCGTAGTGGTAGTAGCTTGCGCCGTGATCCACCGCAGGCGCAGCGGATTTTGGAGCGGCTTCGGGCGTATCGCTATGATGCTTCAGGGTTTGAGCGGGAAGCGAAAGGGTCGCAACGCAGAGAGCGAGAGTGGGAAGGAAGCGGCGGCAGGAGATCAGAACGGCGTTCGAGGGTCGAAAGGTCATATGTGTTTTATCCGGTGCCGACGGGTTAGAAGCTCATGGGAGTTCGGTGGAACGAGTGATGCAGTGGAACCAGTGCTACAAGGTTAGACGTTTGGGTTCGTGAGTCGGATGCCGGGATCTGCGCGCGGTGTTCACGCGGATGTAATGGGGAGAATTATAGACGGTAGGGTGGGAAAGTTGGGATTCTGGGCGGGATGAAGGGATTGAAGGGCAACCGCAAAGACAAAAGCAGATCCTCCGACTTCGTCGAAGGATGACAAGGGTGAGGTTGTGCCTGGTCCCACTCATCGCAACAAGACTGCGATGAGTGGGGCACAGAGGGTCGTCAGGGTCAGCCGTGGCGGAAGTGGCGGATGCCGGTGAAGACCATGGCGATGCCGAGCTTGTCGGCGGCGGCGATGACTTCGGCGTCGCGTACGGAGCCGCCGGGCTGGATGATGGCGGTTGCGCCGGCGTTGGCTACGACTTCGAGGCCGTCGGGGAATGGGAAGAAGGCATCCGAGGCTGCGACGGTTCCGGCTAGCGGGAGAGCGGCCTTCATCGCGCCGAACTTCGCGGCGTCGACGCGGCTCATCTGGCCGGCGCCGATACCGACGGTCTGGCCGTGCCCGGCGTTGAAGCGGGCGTAGACGATGGCGTTCGACTTTACGTGCTTGCAGACGCTCCAGGAGAAGAGCAGGGCGCGCATCTCTTCGGGCGTGGGCGGGCGGCTGGTCACGGTCTTCAGGTCGGCCTCGGTGACGCGATGGCGGTCGGCGTCCTGGATGAGAAGGCCACCGGAGACCTGCTTGAGGATGCGCGGAGTGTGGGCTGAGGTGATGGCAACGAGGCGGAGGTTCTTCTTGGCGGCGAAGCGGGCGAGTGCGCCCTCGGTGAAGCTGGGGGCGACGATGGCTTCGACGAAGAGCTTGGCGATCTCCTCGGCGGCGGCTTCGTCTACCTCGCGGTTAATGCCGATGACGCCACCGAAGGCGGAGATGGGGTCGGCTTCGAGGGCGCGGTTGTAGGCCTCGAGGACGGTCGCGCCGGTGGCCGCGCCGCAGGGGTTGGTGTGCTTGATGATAGCGACGGCGGCGTCGGCCGAGCCTTCAAACTCGCTGACTAGCTCCCAGCAGGCGTCGAGGTCGACGATATTGTTGTAGCTGAGTTCTTTGCCCTGGAGTTGCTTGCCTGAGGCGACGCCTTTGCCGCTGCCGTCGGTGTAGAGAGCGGCCTTCTGGTGTGGATTCTCGCCGTAGCGGAGGGTGTAAGCGAGAGGCTCGATGATGCGGACGGTTGTGGGGAGAGTCGCGTGGTCGAACTTCGCGGGCTCGCCTTCGGCGGCGGGTTCGATGATGGTTTCGAGCGTCGATGCGATGCCAGCGTCGTAGGCGGCGGTGGTGGCAAAGGCCTGCTTGGCGAGCCGCCAGCGGGTAGCGCGGGTGAGGCTGCCGTGATGCTCGATGAGCTCAGCGGTGAGGGCGGCGTAGTCGGCGACTGCGGTGACGACGGCTACGTCTTCGAAGTTCTTGGCGGCAGAGCGGACCATGGACGGGCCGCCGATGTCGATGTTCTCGATGATGTCGGAGAAGGCGGCGTTCGGCTTCTGCGCGGTCTTTTCGAAGGCGTAGAGGTTGACGACGACCATGTCGATAGGCTCGATGGCGTGCTCGGCGACGGAGGCGAGGTGGGCGGCGTTGTGGCGGATGTGGAGGATGCCACCGTGGACCTTGGGGTGGAGGGTCTTGACGCGGCCGTCGAGCATCTCGGGAAAGCCGGTGAGGTCGCTGATGTCGCGGACGGGAAGGCCAGCGTCGCGGAGGGCGCGGGCGGTGCCGCCGGTGGAGACGAGGTCGACGCCGAAGGTGGAGAGGGTGGTGGCGAATTCGATGAGGCCGGTCTTGTCGGTGACGGAGAGGAGGGCGCGACGGATGGGGCGGAGGTCGCCAGAGATCTCAGGAGCGGTGGTAGAGATGCATTCAATGTTCACGTGGATTAGTTTAGCGCTGGAGGCGGAGCGAAGGGGCAACGGGATGGATTTGTGGTCTCCCAAGTCTGAGAAGCGAGACCTGGGGCCCCGGCTTTACCTGGCTAGTTGGGAAGTTCGGCGGACGCGGGAGTCACGTTCCAGCCGCGCAGCTTTACCCGGATGGCCTGTTTCTTGTCGGCTCGGGGAAGGTCGATGGTGACGGTACGCTCCTCGCCCGGAAGTAGCGAGATGTAGTTGTCGCTGTAGAAGGCGGGAAGTACCTCGGAGCCGTCGTCGTAGAAGGTTGTGAGCTTTGAGCTAAGGGCTGCGACTGCGCTTGTGTTCTTCAGATGGACTTTGATCGAGCGGCCTGAAGGCGCGGAAGTTTCTACAGCCGTAAGGGTCAGAGCGGATGCGGCAAGCGAATTGAGGGCACGGTAGCCAGTGTCCGATGCCGCACGCCAGTAAAGATTCTGTGACAGCAGAGTGCGATCTGGGCGGTGCAAGGCAAGATGCACAAGGACGGTGGTGTTGCCTAGCAGCGGGGCCAGATCGAGGTGCAGCGCCTGCTCCACATCGTTCGCTGGCGCGTCGAGCGTCGCGTCACGGTGGAGGAGCAGCTTGCCGTCGAGCGCGTAGATATCTGCGTCCACCTTTGCGTTCTGAAGAGCTTCGCGGGTGGTGTTGATGACCTGGACATCGTTAGTCGCGAGATCGAGCTGGACGTGGAGCGGTTCGCAGGCCTTTTTTGTGGCGTAGTAGGAGGCCTGGGTGGCGTAGTCGGAGCTAAGGATGCCCCACAACATACTGGGCCATGAGGGTTGGGTCATCCAGAGGAGGCGGCCAGTGTTGGGCGACCAGAGATGGGCGTTGAATCCTTCGAAGATGGCGCGGTAGTCGACGTAGTTCATCATCTGCGCCTGACGTTCATACTCTTCGAGGCTGGTTGCCTTGCCGAACTGCGCCTCGCGGTGGTCGCGAAATGCGTCGTTGGGATGCCAGTTGTGGTAGGCCCAGTCGTCGGAGACAGGCCAGCGGTCTTCTTTGGGGAGCCATCGGTAAAACCATTCCAGCGTTGGCAGGGATGAGGTGCCGACCTCGACGGCG
Source organism: Granulicella aggregans (assembly GCF_025685565.1). NCBI lineage: Bacteria > Pseudomonadati > Acidobacteriota > Terriglobia > Terriglobales > Acidobacteriaceae > Granulicella > Granulicella aggregans. The sequence goes on along the minus strand of NZ_JAGSYE010000002.1, from coordinate 294,136 downwards.
AAGCCGCGGTCGAGTTTGGTGTAGTAATCGGCAGGTTCTTCGTAGGAGTAGGGGCCGCTGGGCAGCAGGTTCACCTCGTTCGAGGAGGGCGAGTAGTAGCGTGTGCCGTCGAGCGAGTGGGTGAGAGCGATCAGCCCCTGATTGATGATGGGCTGCGGAACGCCCTCGTTACGGCCGCACCAGATGGCGATGGAGGGATGGTTGCGGTAGCGAAGGATCGTGTCCTTTGCATTGGCAAGGAAGAGTTGCGGGTCTTCGGCTTCGGCGTTGGAGTCGGTGGTGACCTCCCAGAAGTCATTCCAGACGAGCATGCCGTACTCGTCGGCGAGGTCGAAGAAGACCTTTTCCGTGTTCTGGCCCTGCCAGTTGCGGATGGTGTTGAGGTTGGCATCGCGGTCGAAGCGGAAGAAGGGTTCGAGGTGCTCGCGGGAGACGCGCTTACGGGAGTCGTCCATGCCCCAGCTTCCGCCGCGCATGGCGATGCGGACTCCGTTGACCTTGATGGTGAGGAAGGGGGTGGCGCGGGTGTCGTCGACGGGATGGAAGACGGGCGAGGTGTCCTGGCCGGCGGCGATGGAGGCGGCCCATCCGCCGGGGACCTGCCGCATGGCTTCGTGGGTGACATCGACTTGCGGGGTTGTTTCCAGACGACCGACCGTTGGATTGTAGTCAACGCGCCGGAGTTCGCCGTGGTTGTCGAGGAGGCTGAGTTCGTAGGTGATCTCGCGGACGCCGAAGCGGAGATTCTTGACTGCGGGTGCCGAGTCGTCGGCGGCGAAGGTGGTGGTGAGGTGGTAGAGCTCGGGGGAGCCGTAGCCGTTGGGCCACCAGAGGCGGGGATGGTCGAGATGGAGGGCGGTGAACTCGGAGGGTGCGAGTTGGATTGTGGTGCCGGCGGGTGGCACGGTGATCTGTTTGTGAATCTGTACGCCTTCGAAGGCGAGGGTGAGGATGCCGGTTACGGAGCTCGCGGAGGCGTTGGTCAGGGGGACGTTGAGCGTCACGTCGGCCTTGGTGGTATCGGGAAGGGCGAGGTGGGTGATGACCTGCTGGTCACCGATGGCGACGGGGCCCGTGGCGACCAAATGAACATCCTGCCAGAGTCCAGTGTCGCGGTCGTGCATGGGAGGGTTCCAGTCCCAGCCTTCGGAGGCGAGAAAGGTGGGGCCGTCGAGCTCCATGGCTCCGCCATTGAGGCCAGAGCCGAGCGCGATGGACTGAACGTTGGGAATGCCGGGATGGGGGACGGGGAAGATGTGGATGGCGAGGGCGTTCGTTACGTGGGGATGCAGGAGGCGGGTTACGTCAAAGGTGCCGCGGGTGAAGGCTCCGGCGATGTGGCCGAGTCGCTGGCCGTTGAGCCAGATCTCGGCGCGGTAGTTGATGCCGTCGAGACGCAGCGAGAGGTTCGGCTGGCCGTTGGTGGCGGGCGTGGGGAACTCCGCGCGGTACCAGTAGTCCTGGCGGTTGAGTTTTTCGGGGATGGCGAGGTTGTTGAGGCCGAAGTCGGGGTCGGGATAGCGCCCTCGGTCGATCATGGTGGTGAGGACGGTGCCGGGGACGGTGGCGGGCATCCAGGCGGTCGCGTCGAAGCCGGGGGTGGAGAGGGCTTCGGGAGAAGCGGAGACGGCGGGGGCTTCGATGAGTCTCCATCCGCCGGTGAGTTTCCACTCGCCGGGAGAGTCTTCGGCTAGCGTCGTTTCGGCGGGCGGCAGCGGCTGGGCGACCGGTTTGCTGAAGGGAGCGTTGCGCTGCGGCATTGTCCAGGGTTCCTGCGGGGCGGTGTTGCCAGCGAACTGGACGACCTGCAGGGGCCAGGGCTTTGAGCCTTCTTCGAAGGTGATCAGGTCAGGGTCAGGTGTGTCGCGGGCGAGGGCCGCGATGGTTCCCGCCGATGCGGCTCCGCGCGCCAGGGTTAAGGCGGCGATGCGACCGCCGAAGTGCGGGCATGGCAGTTTGGCGCAGGCTCGCTGGACCGGGGCGATTTCGAGTTGGGGAGCTATTGGGGTGTTGGGTAAGGCGCTGTGTGCGGCCTCCACTCCGTCGATGTAGAAGCGGGCCATTGTTCCATCGGAGGTAGCTGTGAGGAAGTGCCAGCCGTTGATAGCGAAGGGTGCGGCGTTGGCCAGCGGTTTGGCGTCGCCGAGCTTGAAGACTGGCTTTCCATCGACCAGTGCGAAGAAGCGAAGACTCTTGGCTGTTGGATCTCCGGCTCCCGCGATCAAGAAGGTCGAGGCAGAGTTGGGCGAGAGTTCGACCCAGGCGGAGAGTGTCCAGGGGGTTCGGGCGTCTAGGATCGGGTCGCTTGCGGGCAGAGACTTTGTCAGGCCTCGGCCGCCCGCGAGGATGTGTGCGTTGTAAGGCCCAAAGTGCGACGGCGACGAGGGCTGAGTGAGATGCAGCGTGGGAACGACAATTGGCTCCGGCTGTTGCGCGGCTGCGGCCGCTGAAGATAGAGCGGCTGCAAGAGACAGCAACGCTGCCACACGAGTCCCTGACCACCTCCTATGGATTGAAGGACCTGCTTGGTTTCTTTGATTGTGTGGATTCACGGAGCTTCAGTATAGCGAGTGTTGCTGAAGGGATGAGAGTGCTGGCATGTCACGGCTGAAATGGACGATAGTAGCGACAAAGAAAGAAGCAGATTCCCTTCGGGAATGACAAAACAAAAGGGATAACAAAATGAGCTAGATGAGCAGACCGCCCGTCAGCTCGGCTACTCGGGTGACGTTGTTTTCGCCGCACCAGCGGCGGAGGTTGTTGGCGATGTTTTCGACGGCACGGGGGTCGGCGTAGCTGGCGGTGCCTACCTGGACGGCTGTGGCTCCAGCCAGTAAGAACTCCACGGCGTCTTCGGCGCGGACGATACCGCCGAGTCCTACAACCGGAATGCTGACCGCCTGCGACGCCTCGTAGACCATGCGGAGGGCGATGGGTTTGATCGCGGGGCCGGAGAGGCCGGCGGTAAAGTTGGCGATGCGGGAGCGGCGGGTCTCGATGTCGATGGAAAGCGAGAGGAAGGTGTTGACGAGGGAGATGGCGTCGGCACCGCCATCCTGCGCGGCGCGGGCCATGGTGGCGATGCTGGTGACGTTGGGTGAGAGCTTCACCATGATGGGCCGGGTCGCGATGTACTTGCACCGCGAGGTGAGTTCGAGGAGGAGGTCGCGGTCGGTGCCGAAGACCATGCCGCCGTGGCTGGTGTTGGGGCAGCTGGCATTGAGCTCGTAGAGGGCGATGTCCGGGGTGTCGTTTAGGACTCGGATGACCTCGATGCAGTCCTCGATGCGGAAGCCGAAGACGTTGGCGATGACGACGGCTCCGGGGATCTTACGGAGGCGGGGCATCTTCTGTTCGACGAAGGCGCGGACGCCCATGTTCTGGAGGCCGATGGCGTTCATCATGCCCGCGGCGGTCTCGACGATGCGAGGGGTGGGGTTGCCGGGCATGGCCTCGCGCGAGAGGCCCTTAGTGACGAAGGCTCCGATGCGGGCGAGCGAGACGATCTCTTCGAACTCGACACCGTAGCCGAAGGTGCCGCTGGCGGCGATGACGGGGTTGGCGAGCTCGACGCCGGCGAGGGCGACCCGCATGTCGGGGCCTCTGGGGGGCTTGGGGGACATGGAACGATTGTAGCTTTGTGGCGGGAGAGGAAAGCAGATCCTCCGCCTTCGGCGAAGGATGACAAACGGAGAGTCGAAGAAAAAAAAGAGGCCGGAGTGCCGAGACCCACTCATTCGCGATGAAGCTGCGAATGAATGGGGCACAGAGTTGTGGCTAGTTTGAAGGCTTGATGATCTGGGTAAGGATGTGGCCGACACTGGAGGACGGAGCGTTGACGCCCAGGATTGCGGCGAAGGTCGCGGCGATATCCACCGGTGCCACCTTTTCACGATGGTAGCCGGGGATGATGTCGGCACCGTAGAAGCCCAGGGGGACGTGGCGGTCGTAGCTCCAGGGCGAGAAGTGGGTGGTCTGGATGCCGCTGAGGTACTCCATCTGGTAGGCCGTCGGGAACACCATGACGTACCAGCCGCCGTGGTCGGTGAGGCTGTGCTGGATGAGGTGTCCGAACTCGGTGTCAGGAATCTTGCCGGCGGCGAGGTCGACACGGGAGCGAAGGAAGGCGATGCGCGGTGAGGCGTCGATGCGGGTCTCGCTGAAGGTCAGGCCGGCGGTGGGGTCGAGCGGATGGAGCGATGGGTTATCAAGCGGTGGTGGCGGCGGCGCAAGCGCGGCTACGGCTGCGGGTATAGCGTCGACGACGGCGGCTTCGGCGTCTTGTTCGGAGACTTTGATCGATTCGAAGGCTCGGGAGTCGAGTGCCAGGTTCGGGAGTTCCTGCGCGGGTAAGAAGAAGTTCGTCTTCTTCGCGGTGTTGAACTTCTTGTTCAGGGCCCCGTTGACGGACTCGACGATGGCTTCGAGGTCGAGGCTTGCCGATTGCACGCCAAGCTTTGCGGACTCACGCACGATGGGAGCAACGCCGTGGTCGGCGGTAAAGGCGACGAGGACGTTGGCGAGGCCGACCTTCTTATCGAGGTCGGAGAAGAAGGTGTTGATCTGCTGGTCGAGAGCCAGGACCATCTCTTTTTCGGCGTCGGAGTCAGGGCCCATCTGGTGACCGAGGATGTCGTTGGCGGAGAGGCTGACGGTGAGGACATCCGTGGTTGGGTGCTTGCCGAGTTGTTCGCCGTCGATCAGGGCTTCGGCGAAGGCGAGCTCATAGCTGTTCGCGGCAGGGGTGCGACCGACGAGAGCGTAGAACTGCGTGGTGTCGTCGAGGCCGGCTTCCTTGATGGCCTGGGCGACGCGCGGCCCTTTGTTGAACTTTGTCGCCCATTCGGGGAGCTGGGCCATGTAGTAGGTGGAGGTCACGAAGCGGCCTGTGGCCTGATCGATCCAGAACGCGCCGTTGGCGGTCTGGCCGGAGGGCAGGATGGCGGCGCGATCTTTGAGCGAGACGCCGAAGAGCTTCGATTCGCCGTTGGTGGCCAGGCGGACTTCGTCGCCTATGGTGGTGGCCTTGAGGTTGAAGGGCGACGAGCCGACGCGCGGGGCCCTGGGATCGATGGCGGGCGGGGGCGGCACGGGGAGGTCGTCGAAGGTGCCGGTGATGCGGTAGCGCTGGTCTTCGACGGAGGAGACGGGGTGATCGGTGCTCCGGGAGAGATCCCACCACTCGTTGGAGCCGATGCCGTGGCCGTCGGTGTACGCGCCGGTCCCGATGGTGGAGTGGCCGGGCGCGGTCTTCAGGTTGGCGTAGTCGTAGTAGCAGGAGTTGAAGTAGGCACCCTTCTTGAGGAAGAGATTGAAGCCGTTCGGAGTGGTGAAGTCGTCGCGGTAGCGGTCGAGGTAGTCGCCGCGGAACTGGTCGATCACGAGGATGATGGCGAGCTTTGGCTTTGCCTGGTAGGCCTGGGCGAAGGAGCGCGGGGATTCAGCGAGGGCCAGGGCAAGGCACAGGAGGGCGGCGACTTTCTTTTGCATCTGGGAATGATAAACGGGGATTGTTTCGCGGGTGCGAACGAGGCAATTTGCGGGGCGAAGCAACACGCGTTACGAAGTTGGGTTCTAACGAAGTGGCAGATGATGCCCCGAAAGAGGTTTAGGTAATGAAGACACGAAATGTACTCTCGGCAATGGCTTTGACGGCGGGACTCCTTTTGAGCAGCGGAGCGGTTCAGGCGCAATATCAACAGGGGCCTCCTCCTCCTCCTCCGGGCGCTTATGGGCCGGGTGGATGGGACGCGCCGCCTGCTGAGTATGCTGATGAGATTCATCGCCGGGGATTTCACGACGGCATCGAGGGCGCTCGGAAGGACTATGAGAACCACCGTAGGCCGGATGTGAATAATCGCGATGAGTACCGGCATCCGAATGTGCCGCGTGGCGCGAGACGGGATTACAGAGACGGTTTTCGCCGCGGATACGATGTCGGCGTTCAACACCTGATGGGCGGCGGACCTCGGTAACGACTCGTAGTTGATCTGGCTATAAAAGCGGTCCCTTCTAAGCGGAAGGGGCCGTTTGCATTGTGGGCGTTTAGAATGAGGAGCGATGATCGATCTGGGATTTGTACGGGCGAATCTGCCCTTGGTAGAAGAGAAGCTGCGTCTGCGCGGGGCCGATCCGGCTGTGCTGCTGGGAGGCTTTGCGGAGATTGACCGGGAACGGCGTGATGCTGTGACTCGTGTCGAGACACTGAAGGCTCAGCGGAACAAGCTGACGGAAGAGATAGTCGGACTGCGGCGTTCGGGCGGTGATGCGACCGCGCTGATGGAGCAGACGAAGTCTCTGAAGGGCGAGGTGGAGGCTCTGGAAGCCGCTGCTGCTGCGGCTGATGAGCGGCTTCGCGAGGTATTGCAGACGCTGCCAAATCTGCCGCAGGATAGCGTTCCTTCGGGCAATAGCGAGCATGACAACGTCGAGGTGAAGGTGTGGGGCGAGCGAACGGAGTTCCCGTTTACCGCGAAGCCGCACTGGGAGCTGGGCGAGGCGCTGGGGATTCTGGACTTCAACCGTGCGGCGAAGATCTCCGGATCGCGCTTCGTAGTGCACTTCGGGCAGGGAGCGCGGCTGGAGCGGGCACTGGCGAACTTCATGATCGACCTGCATACGCGCGAGCATGGCTATACCGAAGTGCTTCCGCCGTTCATGGTGAATTCGAAGTCACTGTTTGGGACGGGGCAGTTGCCGAAGTTTGCCGAAGATTCATTTCACTGCGACGACAAGGGGCCTTATGAGCCGGGCAAGTTTCAGGAGAACGATCACTGGCTGATCCCAACGGCTGAGGTTCCGGTGACGAATATCTTTCGCGACGAGACCTTGGATGAAGGTCAGTTGCCGATCTCTTTCTGTGCGTATACGCCTTGCTTTCGGAGCGAGGCCGGATCGTATGGCAAGGATGTTCGTGGGATGATCCGTCAGCACCAGTTTCAGAAGGTCGAGCTGGTGAAGTTTGTGCGTCCGGAAGACTCTGACGCCGAGCACGAACTGCTGACGCGTCACGCGGAGACGGTGCTCGAGAAGCTGGGACTGCCGTATCGCCGGATGCTTCTTTGCACGGGCGATATGGGCTTCTCTTCCGCCAAGACGTATGACCTGGAGGTCTGGCTGCCGGGGCAGCAGTTGTATCGCGAGATTTCTTCGTGCTCGAACTTCGAAGCGTTTCAGGCGCGGCGGGCGAACATTCGCTACAAGCCGACGGGAGCGAAGAAGAGTGAGCTACTGCATACATTGAACGGTAGCGGCCTGGCTGTCGGGCGAACGTATCTGGCGATCCTGGAGAACTATCAGCAGGCAGACGGGTCTATCAAGGTGCCAGAGGTCCTGGTGCCGTATATGAACGGCGACACGGTGATTGGAGTACAGACGCACATGCATAAGAAAGGGGCGTCGGCCTAGATGAAGCTGCTGAAGAGCTATTTCTGGTGGACGTATGAGCGCGGCAGCGTTCACTACGATGTGATGGTGACGCTGATTTTGCTGTTCCTGTTTGTGTCGCCGCAGTTCATCGAGTACGGTGCGAGGCCGGTTGCGACGGTGCCGCTGCGCGACAGCGAGGTGCTGGTGAAGGAAGCGGGGACCAACGGGCAGAAGAACCAGTTCATCTATGAGATTCGCGCAGGCGGCGGAAGCGGGTCGCCGAATGCATCTCAGAGTGAGAGCGAGCGCGTTGCTGCGATCATGCGGACTGTTGAGCCGATCTCGGGCGAGGTAACGCTGGACCACTACGAGCCGGTGATCGATGGCAAGGGCAAGGTTGTGGCTTACGACGCTTGGGTGCTGCGGTAAGGCAGGAAGTAGGGGATAGGGTGTAGGTTTTCTATGAAAATTTTTGCTGTGAGTTGCTTGCTGGGATTGTCTATGGCTGCGGGAGCGCAGCAGCCGGGTCTGGATGCCGTGCTGAAGCAGATGGATACGGCTAGTGTAGGGTTCAAGTCGGCGCAGGCGGACTTTCGCCGGGACACATTTACGAAAGTGGTCAAGGAGACGAGCTCGCAATGCGGGACGATCTACTTTGTGCGCAAAGGTTCCGAGACGGAGATGGGGTTGAAAGTGGCCCCTTCGGCGACACAGGCTTGCGCGGGTGAAGCCTCGGCTACGGCGAATGGTACGCGAACGGTGGCCTATAAAGGCGGGGAGTTGCAGATCTATGAGCCAGGCACGAATCGGTTGACCGTTCTTCATGCCGGGAATAACCAGGCGCAATACGAGAGCTTTCTGACGCTTGGATTTGGTGGGAGCGGCAAGGACCTCGCCAAAACCTGGAACATCACGGAGCAGGGAACCGAGACGATCAAGGATGGGGCGAAGGCGTACAGCGTGGTGAAGTTGGATTTGGTGGCGAAGGACCCGAACAATCGCAACATGTTCTCGCACATTACGATCTGGGTAGAGCCGACGCTGGGGATCTCGCTGAAGCAGCAGTTCTTCTCACCCTCGGGAGATACGTTTACGACGTTCTTCCAGAACATCCGGTACAACCAGAAGGTGAACGAGGGCGCGTTCGCGATCAAGACAAACAAGGATACGCAGGTGGACCGGCGGTAAGTCTCTTACGTTTGTGGCGGTCCCACTCATCGTGATGATGCCGCGATGAGTGAGGCGCAAGCTGATGAAGTTACCAGCCGCCTCGCTCAGGGTTTCTGGGGTGGGTGAAAGAAAGCGTCAGCTGATGGCTGGCGCTTCTTCGCGTTTGAAGAGGACTGCGGCGCAGAAGATGAGGATGGGAAAGAACTCCAGAGTGTAGCGGTCTTCCGAGTTGTCGAGTGTGAGGAGCAGAGCGCAGCGGAGAGCTACGTAGGCTGCCATCCCAAGTGCGAGGGGAGCTTGGCCGGCAAATGCGGGCGGGAGGGACTTCCAGCGGATGAAGCCGCGAGCTCCCAGGACCATGTATGCCAGATTGAGCAAGGCGTAGGCGTAGGCGAAGGTCGATTCCTTGCGGTCTTCGTTCCACTGCCACCACTCGAGAGTAATGGCCGTCAGCTCAAGGCGTGGACGGAAGAGCATGTTCGCGAGGCGAGCCACGGGCAGGACAACGTAGTAGCGGAGCGGGCGGCCGGAGATGCGTTCGGCGGCCAGAGCGTTGAAGCGGGCGTCGATCGCAGGGGAGTCGCTGTCGGTGAGGTTGTAGTCGGCGAGAAGTTGGGCGGTCTCGGCGCGCTGGGCGGGCGAGTCGAAGGCGCGGGTGGGAAGATCGGTGATCTTGATGTCGCTGCTGTCGTAGTTCCAGTAGACGTACTCGTTGCTTGCGAACTCGATGGCCCAGGTGCGATACCAGCGCTGGAAGCCGAGGGGAATGTGCTCGCCGGGGTCGGTGGCGGAGCGTGGGGCCAAGGGCTGAATGACGTGAAAGGCGTGCCAGTTGCGCGCGGCCCAGGGTACGAATGGGAGCACGACGCAGAGCGCGGCGATGAAAACAGGTGCCAGACGTACTGAAACCGACGAGAAGGTGCTGGCACGGGAGCGTCCGGCGACCCAGAGCATAGCCGGCATGATGGCGGTAGCGAGGAGGCCCTGCTCCGGACGGACGAGGATGGCTGCGGCGAGCGAAGCGGCGATGAGCCAGAGCCAACGGTTGTAGCCGAGGGTGGTCTCGCTCCAGCGATGGAGGGCATAGAAGGCAGCGGCGATGAAGAAGAGGGTGAGTGTCTCAGTGAGTGCCGAAGCGACGTAGTTGGCGGTAAAGGGACAGAGGGCGGCCAGCCATAGGGCGGCCATGCCGGCTCGGGTGCCCCAGAGGCGACGGGCGAGATCGGCGACGAGGAGGCAGGTGGCAAGGTCGATGAGGAGTTGGAGATAGAGGACGGCGGTGTAGTTCTCGACGCCAAAGAGAAGGAAGCAGAGGGTGAGAAAGAGTGGGTAGCCCGGAACGCGGATGAGGGTCGGGCGCGGCGGATGTCCGGGGACGGTGAAGCCGTATACGTGGTTCTGGAGGAGATTCTTTGCGATGTCGCCGTAGAGGAGGGTATCGGTGGTGAGCTTTGGGGCGATATGCAGAAAGTAAAGGCGAAGTGCAACGCCTGCCGCAAGTGCGGTTGCGACCCATACCCACAGCTTTGCTCTCGGTTGCGCCATCTCTCGCATCATACTGAAGATGCAGCGCGTTGACTGGAGGGTGAGGTGTCACTACGATTGGCTTCAGTGCTCCGTCCCCAAACGAATTTTCGGTGTTTCTTTCCCTTAGCGAGTAGGCAGTCGTGAGCCAACAGGTTTTTTACGATCCGCAGAGAAGACGATGGAAGCGGCTTCGTCGCGTTCTGGACGTGGCAGCGCTGCTGGGGTTGATCGTCGGCGTGATCTTTATCGTGGGACTGCTGCGGGTGAAGCCGATGAAGGAGCTTCTGCTTCCGGCGACGACGCACAACTACCGCGCCCTGGATACGAAGCCGATTGCCACCAAGACCGCCGCGCAGAAGCTTCGGCGTGCACCGCACCGGAAGACGGACAAGGCACCGTCGGATATCACGCTGAACTCGGGCGAAGGTCTGCGTGCGGCGTATTACGTGGAGTGGGACCCTTCGAGCTACCCCTCGCTGAAGCAGCACATCAAGCAGATCGATCTGCTGTTCCCGGATTGGCTGCATGTGGTGGGTACGGACGGAGACATTACGGCGAACACGATCGACAATGTGCCGTACTCGATTGTGGATCGTGCCGGCGTGCATGGGGTCGACCGCGAGAATAAGGTCGCGCGGGCGATCTCCGATGCGCATGAAGATACGGAAGTCTTTCCGCTGGTGAACAACTTTGATCCGAGGAAGGGAATGTTCGTTCCGCTAGTAGGAGATTTCCTTGGCAATGATGCTTCGCGGGCGCGATTTGTAACCGAGATTGATACATTTCTGGCGAAGAACACTTTGTATCGGGGGATAGCGCTCGATCTGGAGGAGATTCCGACAGCGGCGCAGCCCGGATATCGCGCGCTGATCGGTGCGCTCTATGACGACTTTCACCGACGGAATCTAAAGCTCTATATCAACACGCCGGTCAGCGATCCGGACTACGACCTGAAGTTTATGGCCGACCATTCGGACGGATTGATGATCATGAACTACGACGAGCACCAGGTGGACAGCCAGCCGGGACCGATCGCGTCGCAGGACTGGTTTATCGACAACCTGAAGGACGTGTTGAAGGTCGTGCCGAAGGAGAAGATCATCTGCTCGCTGGGCAGCTATGGCTATGACTGGACGACCGCGTTGCCGCCGCCCGGGCCGGCGAAGGGAGTGAAGGGGAAGAAGGCTGCACAGCCGCCTCCAGCGAAGGTGCTGAATGCGACGGCTCTTTCGACGCAGGAGGCATGGCAGGCGGCTTCGGACGCAGACGCGCAGATACAGTTCGATCCCGATGCAATGAATGCGCACTTCGCATACGACGATGAAGATGCGCATGTGCGCCATCAGGTCTGGTTCCTGGACGGCGTGACCGTGTTGAACGAGATGCGGGCGGCGCGGGCGCTGGGTATCCAGACGATTGGGCTTTGGCGACTTGGCTCGGAAGACGATTCGCTGTGGAAGATATGGGACAAGCCGCAGCGTGTGGATGCGTGGAAGGACCTGGCGCAGGTTGAGCCCGGGTACGACGTCGACGATGAGGGCGAGGGCGACATTATGCGGGTGACGAAGCGTCCGCAGAGTGGCCAGCGGACGATGACGCTCGAGGATGACGACGAAGTGCCGATGGACCAGCGCAGCGTGGTAAACGAGCAGATGAAGTCGTACCCGCTGCCGTACACAGTGCAGTATGTCGGATACAACAAGAAAAAGGTGGCGCTTTCGTTCGACGATGGGCCTGATCCGGAGTGGACGCCGAAGATTCTGGATGTGTTGAAGAAGTACAAAGTGTCGGGAACGTTCTTCATGATTGGCGAGGAGGCGGAGAACAACGTAGGCGTGATGAAGCGCGTGTACCGCGAAGGCCACGAGATCGGAAACCACACGTTCACACACCCGGACATCAGCAGCATTTCCAGCGCGCAGGTGAAGCTGCAGGTGGTGGCGACGGAGCGGCTGTTTGCGGCGAAGCTCGGCGTGAATCCGCTGTACTTCAGGCCGCCGTACTCGATCGACCAGGAGCCGGACACGAACGACCAGGCCGCTCCGGTGGAGTTGATCCAGAACCTCGGGTACGTGGTGGTGGGCAACAAGATCGACACGGATGATTGGGATGAGCATCCGCGGAAGTCGCCGGAAGAGATCAGGGATAGTGTCTTCCGCCAGATTGATGCGATGGAGAAGAATCCGTGGGGGCGGGGATCGGTCATTCTTCTGCACGATGGTGGCGGGGATCGCTCGGCGACCGTAGCCGCTTTGCCGATGCTGATTGAGGCGCTGCGGGCACGGGGATATGAGATTGTGCCTGTGTCACAGCTGGTGGGACAGACGCGCGAACAGGTGATGGTTCCGTTGACCGGATGGCGGCAGCGGGCTCTGGCGTTTGCGGATTCTGTAGCGTTCTTCTTCATCTCGTTCTTCAACCACTTTGTGGTCGCAGTGTTTTTTGTCGGCGATGTCCTGATGACTGGACGACTGATCATCATCGGCTTGTTCGCGATCATTGATCGCTTACGCAAGCGGAAGAACTTTGCGAGTGCTGACTACAATCCGCGCGTGGCGGTGCTGATTCCTGCTTACAACGAAGAGCTGGTGATCGTGCGGACGATTCGTTCGGTGATGATGTCGAACTACAAGAACATGCACATCATCGTGATCGATGATGGCTCGAAAGACCGGACGAGCGAGGTGGCGCGGGCTGCCTATCCGAAGGAGATTGAGGCTGGGCGGCTGACCGTGCTGACCAAGCCGAACGGCGGCAAGGCCGATGCGTTGAACTACGCGCTGAACTATGTGGATGAGGAGATCTATGTCGGCATCGATGCCGATGGCGTGATCGCGCATGATGCGATTACGCGGTTGGTGCCTCACTTTGCCAACCCGAAGATTGGGGCGGTTGCCGGTAACGCGAAGGTTGGCAATCGCGTGAATCTGTGGACGCGGTGGCAGGCGCTTGAGTACATCACCAGCCAGAACTTTGAGCGGCGGGCGCTGGATCTGTTCGATGTGGTGATGGTGGTGCCAGGGGCGATTGGGGCCTGGCGGACCGATGCGGTGAAGGCCGGTAATGGCTACCACACCAATACCGTAGCCGAGGATGCCGACCTGACGATGAACATCCTGGAGCAGGGGTACTCGGTGATCTACGAGGATCAGGCTTTGGCGTTTACTGAGGCACCTGTCAACGCGGATGGACTGATGCGGCAGAGGTTCCGGTGGTCGTTCGGGATCCTGCAGGCGATCTACAAGCACAAGGGTGCGATTCGGAAGCACCGGGCGATGGGGCTGTTTGCGCTGCCAAATATTCTGATCTTCCAGATATTGTTGCCGCTGGTGTCGCCGCTGATCGACCTGATGTTTGTGGCGGGGATCTTTCACTACATCATCGACCACTACTTCCACCCGGAATCGGCTTCGACGGCGAGCCTCTACAAGCTGATCGCGTTCTTCCTGACGTTTACGGTGATTGATTTTGCGGCGTCGGCGGTGGCTTTTGCGCTGGAGCGGAAGCACCAGGCGAGCAAGGGTGACTGGTGGCTGCTGTTCCACATCTGGATACAGCGCTTTACGTATCGGCAGGTGTTCTCGTTAGTGCTGCTGAAGACAGTCAAACGCGCCGTGGATGGTAAGCCGTTCAACTGGGACAAGCTGGATCGGACAGCGAAGATGTCGGCGGAGACGGAGAAGCTGACGGCTGGGTGACGGGCTATCGGTATGCTTCCCGGCGATGAAGGACGCGGCGGAGTTCGATATCCTCCTCGATGTTGACGAAGAAGAGCCGGTAGTCGCCGACGCGGAGGCGGAGTTCGTCCCGCCCTTGCAGGGCTTTTACGTCGCCCTCACCGGTGCGGACGAAGCGGTCAAGCGCTGTGAGAATGCGCATGGCCATCTCGCGGTCGATGCGTCGAACATCGGCCCTGGCCGGTTCAGTCCAGACGATCCGCTTCACTGCGGTTCCGCATACTGGGGTGCCCTATAGTTGTCGATCTCTTCCTGCGTGATGCCAAGTTCCGCCAACACCTGTTCGTGGGGGATGGGGTCGTTGTGTCTGAGCCACTCGTTAGACTCATCGAGCGCCTTGATCTCTTCCGCCGTGAGCGGCTCGTCGTCATGGAGGGCATTTGCCGAGGCGATTTCAACTGGATCGAGCATGGCTTCGAAGAGGCCAACAGCGGCAACGACCTGTCGAACGGACATCTTGTCGATCAGTTCGTGGGCGTGTTGACGTTGCCGGGTCAGGTTCGTCTCCATCGTGTTTCCTCCGATGCGGAAGTTCCGTGCCTGGATGAGTGGATCTTCTGCAAGTTGCGGATAGTATACGGCGACCTGAATCACGATTGAGCCGCGCGGCGTAAAATCGAAGACTATGGCCACTTTGACGATTCCGCCCGCCGTCGCTGAACTCTCCTCCTTTGCCACCGAGCCGTTTGTCGACTTTACCGCGTCGGAGAACAAACTGGCGATGGAGGCTGCGCTAGCTTCTGTGTATTCGAAGCTGGGGCGCGAGTACGACATGGTGATCGGCGGGAGTCCGATCAAAACTACCGGGAAGATCATTTCGGTGAATCCGGCGAATCCTTCGCAGGTGGTGGGAACGCATCAGCGGGCCGGGGCGGAGCATGTCGAGGCTGCGATTGCGGCGGCCCATGGGGCCTTTGCTGCCTGGAGCAAGACGGATGTAACCGAGCGGGTGCAGTTTCTGCTGCAGGCTGCGGATCTGATTCGTGAGCGGAAGTTCGAGTTCTGCGCTTGGCTTACGTATGAGGTAGGGAAGAACTGGGCCGAGGCGGATGCGGATGTCGCCGAGTGCATCGACTTCCTGGAGTTCTATGCGCGCGAGGCGCTGCGGCTGAACGAGGCGAAGACGCCGATTCAGTATCCGGGCGAGAAAAACCAGTTGAAGTACATTCCGCTGGGAGTGGGCGCGGTGATTCCGCCGTGGAATTTCCCGTTTGCGATTATGGCGGGGATGACCGCGGCGGCGATTGTGACGGGAAATACTGTGATCCTGAAACCGTCGGTGGATGCTTCGACGATTGCTGCGATCTTCTTCGAGTTGCTGCGGGAGATTGGTCTGCCGGATGGGGTGGTGAACTTCTGTCCGGGCGAGGGGCCGGAGTTTGGCTCGGAGGTCGTAGCGCACCCGAAGACGAGGTTTATCGCGTTTACCGGATCGAAGAAGGTGGGACTGGAGATCCACGAGAGCGCGGCCAAGACCCGTCCAGGGCAGATCTGGATCAAGCGGACGGTGCTCGAGATGGGTGGCAAGGACTCGATCCTTGTCGATCGTGACTGCGATATTGAGGCTGCGGTTGAAGGCGTAGCGGCTAGTGCGTTCGGGTTCAACGGGCAGAAGTGTTCGGCGTGTTCACGGGCGATTGTGGATGCGTCGATTTATGATGTCTTCTGCGACCGGCTGGTGGAGCGGGTCGAGGCGATCAAGCAGGGCGATCCGGTGGAGAACTTTTATGCGGGGCCGGTGATCAGCCCGATCGCGTACAAGCGGGTGCTGGATTACATCGAGATTGGCAAGCGTGAAGGGCGATTGTTGACGGGTGGTGCCGCAGTCGAGACGGCTGAGAAGGGCTACTACATCGCTCCGACGGTGATCGCGGATGTTTCGCCTACGGCGCGGATTGCGCAGGAAGAGATATTTGGGCCGGTGCTGGCAGTGATCAAGTCGAGTGGCTTCGATGAGTCGCTGAAGATTGCGAACAACACCGAGTATGGGTTGACCGGGGCGGTGTATTCGAACAACCGCGATCACCTGGAGCGGGCACGGGAGGAGTTCTTCGTCGGCAACCTTTACTTCAATCGGAAGTGCACGGGGGCGATGGTCGGAGCGCATCCGTTTGGCGGGTTCAATATGAGCGGGACGGACTCGAAGGCAGGTGGGCCGGATTATTTGCTGCTGTTTACGCAGGCGAAGTCGATCGCGGAAAAGGTGACGGCGGTATAAAGGCCAGCTGCGCGCGGGGCGGTCACTTCGTGACTTGTATACCGCTTTGCGTGGCCCGCCCGTTGGGCGGGTTCGAAGAGCGCTACGCCGTTTTTTTGCGGAGGAGTTCGCCTACCTTGGCGGCGGCTTCGGCGAGATTCCGGTGGTGGATGGTAAAGAGAGCCAGCTCGAGGCGGTCGGAGACGCCTGTCTTGTCGTAGATATTGCGCAGGTAGTTCTTGATGACCTGCTCTTTTGTATTCAATTGGGTGGCGATGTCCTTGTTCTTGCAGCCCTGGACGATGAGGGCAACGATCTGCATCTCCTTGGGTGTGAGGCGGTCGCGGACCCGCTCGCCGACGCTGTCCTGAGCCCGCATGGTGGTCACACCGGAGTGGCGGACGCAGCGCAGACCGTGGGAGACGCGACGGATGGTGTCGATGAGCTCCGGGCCGGCGATGTTGCGGGAGATGACGCCGTCGAGATTGGAGATGACGTGGTCGGGCAGCTCCTCGGCTTTCTCGGTGATGAGGATTACGCGACTGGCGAGTTGCTTGGTCTGGACCAGCAGGGCGGGGAGATCAATATTGAGGCCGGTAGAGAGCAAGATGACGGCACCGCGGTTGGCTTCGACGGCCGCGAGAAGGCGTGCTCCGTTATCGCACTGTGCTACGATCCGCACATCGTCTTCCATGGCCAGCAGGCGGGCTGCTCCCGCACGAAAGATGGCCTGGTTGTCTCCAAGTATGATTCGATTCATAGATCTGTCTCCGCGGCAGTTAGAACTTCGCCCGCAAGCACCTCATCGGCGCTGGCAGCGGACGGGGTTTCAATGTATTCAATTCGTACAAGGTCGTTCAGCAAGTACGGTAACGTAAGTAACGGTACGTGACAAGATGAATTAATGAACCCTGAGATGTATTCGGGGTATCGAATGTGGTATTGGCGCGGCTGGCCTGCGGTTGCAGGCGGGTGGTTGATACTGGAGTTGGACTGGAGATTCAAAGAGTTCCTGCATGCCAAAACCAATTCTTTTTGCAATTGACGACGATGTGAGTGTGCTTGAGGCGGTTGTACAGGACCTTAGGCGGCAGTACGGCCAGTTTTATAGAATCATCCGGGCGGCTTCCGGACAAGCGGCGCTCGATACCTGCGTGCAGTTGAAGGAGCGCAACGAAGTGGTTGCGCTGTTCCTTTCGGACCAGCGGATGCCGGGGATGACGGGCGTCGACCTGCTTCAGCAGGTAATCGCGATCTACCCCGAGGCGAAACGCGTGCTGCTGACGGCGTATGCGGACACTGAGGCCGCGATCCGGGCGATCAATGCGGCGAAGATTCACTACTACCTGAATAAGCCTTGGGACCCGCCGGAGGAGAAGCTTTACCCGGTACTGACAGACCTGTTGGAGTCCTGGAAGCAGGGCTACAAGCCTCCCTTTGAGGGTATTCGGGTGGTGGGACCGAGATGGTCGCCGGCCGATTATGCGGTGCGCGACTTTCTTTCCCGAAACAGAATTCCTTACATGTGGCTGAATCCTCACCAGAATCCTGAGGCGCTGACTTTGCTGCGGGAGAAGGGGATCGACGACGCAAAGCTGCCGGTGATCCTTTTTGGCGACGGCACCGCTCTGGTGCAGCCAACGATGACCGAGATCGCCGAGAAGGTGGGCCTAAGGACGCAGGCGCAGCAGGAGTTTTATGACGTGGTGATCGTCGGCGCAGGGCCGGGAGGGCTGGCGGCGGCCGTCTATGGAGCTTCGGAAGGCCTGCGAACGCTGGTGGTCGAGCCGGTTGCGCCGGGTGGACAGGCGGGGTCTAGCTCGAGGATCGAAAACTATCTCGGTTTCCCCGAGGGACTGAGCGGCGAGGAACTCGCCAAGCGGGCTTTTCTGCAGGCGAACCGGCTGGGCGCGGAGTTTCTGACGCAGAGGGTTACCTGCATCCGCACTGAAGGGCAGTACCACATCGTAAAGATGGCGGACGGCGGCGAGGTCACCTGCCACGTGTGCCTGATTGCCACGGGCGTCTCGTATTGCATGCTGGATATTCCTGGGGCGGATCGCTTTACAGGTGCCGGCGTCTACTACGGTGCGGCGCAGACTGAGGCGCACGCCTGCCGCGACGAGATTGTGTATATCATCGGCGGGGCAAATTCCGCGGGGCAGGCGGCGATGCACTTCTCGCGCTACGCCGCGACGGTGCATCTGCTGGTGCGCGGGGACTCGCTGGAGAAGGGCATGTCGAAGTACCTGGTGGATCAGATCGAGTCGACCGAGAACATCATCGTTGAGACGAGGACGCAGATTGTGGCGATGGGCGGCGGCGACCACCTCGAGTGCGTGACGATTTCTTCGCCAAAGGGCGAAGAGGTGCGGCAGGCGTCGTCGGTCTTCATCTTTATCGGTGCCGCTCCGAAGACGGACTGGCTGCCACGGGAGGTTGCGCTCGACAGCAAGGGCTTTATTCTCGCGGGCCCGGATCTGAAGAGTTCTGGAGCACAGTTTCCGCTGCAAGATCGGGACCCGTACCTGTTGGAGACCAGCGTTCCGGGAGTCTTCGTGGCGGGCGACGTGCGGCATGGGTCGGTGAAGCGATGTGCTTCCGCTGTGGGCGAAGGGTCGATTGCAATCCAGTTTGTGCATCAGTATCTGGCAACACTGTAGGGCAGGTTCGTTTGTGGGATTGAGAGAGATGTTGTGCGGGAGGAATATGCAAGGGTTGGTCTGGGAGTTGAGGCAAGGATGAGCGAGATGTCCAGCTCGGAGGTGGGTAAGGTGGGGATCGAGCAGCTCGATCTGTCCCCGGTTGGCGAGATAACGCCGAAGCTGCTCAGTCTGCTACGCGGAGTCTCGATCTTCGAGTCGTTGAAGGACGAAGAGTTCGAGTGCATGACGGACATCCAGCAGGTCCACATGGCACCCGGCGATGTGATGATCCAGCAGGGCGAGTCGGTCAAGCACTTTGCGGTCCTGCTCGAGGGAAAGATCAGCATCTTCCACAAGACAGGGAAGCAGGAGGAGGTCGAAGTCGCTTCCTACAGTGCGGGTAGTGCGTTCGGAGAGCTTCCTTTATTGGCCAACCTCCCCGTGACGGGCACGGTGCGGGCGATGCAGCCTAGCTATCTGCTGCTACTGGATGAGGAGTCGTTCTGGGAGCTGATGACGAGCTGTCCGCAGGTTCGTAAGGCGATCCTGCGGAATATGGCACAGCGATTCACGAAGCATCAGACCATGACGCTCCAGCACGAGAAGATGGCGTCGCTGGGAACGATGGCAGCGGGCTTGATGCACGAGTTGAACAATCCCGGCACTGCGGCAAGACGGGCGGCCTCGCAGTTGCGACAGAACCTGCAACGAATGCATGAGCTGAGCACGCGGTTAAGCCGAACCGAGTTGAATGCAGAGCAGAAGGAATGCATCTTTGACTTACAAGCGCACGCCATGCAGGCGGAGAAGCCGATCCGGATGAATTCGCTGGAACAAAGCGATGCCGAAGAAGAGCTAGCGACGTGGATGGAAGAGGCGCACATCGAGAATGCTTGGAAGCTGGCTCCCACGCTGGTCTCCGTGGGAATCAAGGCACCTGACCTGGAGTGTGCGCGGAGCGAGTTTCAGCCGGAGCTATTCTCCGATTGCTTAAGTTGGCTCGAAGCTCTGGTGTCGAGCATGCAGCTGGTGGGCATGATCGAAGAGAGCATCGGTCGAGTCACAGAACTGGTTCACGCGGTGAAGTCGTATGCCTACGAGGGCAAAGGATCGAAGCAGTCGATCAATGTGAACGACAGCATCCATGCCACGTTGGTCATCCTGGGGCACAAGATGCGCGAGAAGGAGATTACGGTCGAGAAGAACTTCGACAACTCACTTCCTCTTCTGCAGACTGAGCTATCGGGGTTAAATCAGGTGTGGACGAATATCCTCGACAATGCGATCGACGCGTTGCAGCAGCATGGCAGGATCGAGTTGAAGACCTGGACGGAGGAGCGGTTTGGGGTTCCATATATTCTGATCAGCATCGCCGATGACGGTGCGGGAATTCCGCTGGATATTCAGCCGCATATCTTCGACCTCTTCTATACGACGAAGGAAGTGGGGGTAGGGACTGGGCTGGGGCTGGGGATCGTGAACAAGATCGTGGACCAGTACGGGGGCACGATCCGATTTTCGTCGCAGCCGGGGCGGACGGAGTTCGTAGTGAGTCTGCCGAGTACACGAGCAAAGAGTTGAAACGGCTGCGAGACAGCGGTACATCATTTAGCGAAGTTCAGAGCGAATAAATCTGGGTTTCACCGCAACTTCTTTTCCTGCAACCTTTCTCTCCGAGAAGCGTTTTTACCGGAGAAAGGTCGCCCTCCCGCAAAGACGGAGATGGCGAAAAGGGTTATCCAGATGAAGTTTTTCGAAGCGGGACCTTATTCGAAGGCACTCCTTTTGACGGTTGGCGCGGCAGCTATGCTTACGACCGCGGGTTGCTCCTCGCACCACTATTACTATGCCGCAGCGCCACCACCGCCGCCTCCTGTGGGCTATGCACAGCGGCCTCCGCTGGTTGAGATTGCACAGCGGAACGGACACGTTGCGGGCAGAGAGGATGGGGCGCGTGATGCGTATCGCGGCAGCGGCTACCGGCCGGACCATGACCGGAACTTCCGTTCGACACCCGGTTATGATCCCGCTCTGGGGCCATTCGATGTCTACCGGCAGAGCTACAGGGACAGCTATCTGCGCGGGTATGACGAGGGGTATCGGGGACTTCGCTAAGGGCTAAAGGGTGATGCTGTCGTCCGAGAGATGTTCGCGGAGGAGGCGCTGGGTGAGTGGAGTCAGCGCCTCTCCGGTTTTTGGGAGGACGAAGGCTGATTCGGTCTCGGACCAGTCGAGCTTGAAGCTGGTGGATTGGGCCGAGATCCAGATCTGACGCACGGGTGTATTGGGCGTGAAGACGAACTTGCCGGTGCCGTCTTCGAAAAGGATGTTGAGAACGCCATTGTTATCTTCGGCTTCGAAGCCGCCGTCTTCTTCGGCGGCAATGAGGGACTGCTTGAGGGCCTCTAGTGCGCTGTCGGAGGCGCGGCGGAAGGTTGCTTCATCGATCATGGCATAAGTTTAGCGTCTATTCTGCATCGAAGAACGTAACGCTCACGAAGCATTGTCTCCAGCGTGGCTGTGGAACGCTGTTGGCGAAATTTCCCTAAGGTTGGTGGATGAGTCTGATTCGGACAGTGCGCAAGCTGCTGCGTGGTCGGCGCTGGAAGAAGGGGCCGACGTTCGTGCGCGCGCATGACGAGCTGTACAGCCTGACGCAGGCCTTCTGCGAGGCGGATACCGCGCAGGGCAGAACCCGGCGTGCGACGGGTCTGTTTGCGTATATCTGGGATACGACGCGGGATAGGGCGTTCGTGGTCCGGCTGCTGCGCTGGATCCGGATGATGGAGCAGGACCGCGAACTGAGCGCCGCATTCAACAAGAACTGGAATGCGATGCTGCTGGAACTGGACTCGGTGACCCTTTTTGCCGAAGCTGGGCTGCCGGCTCATCATGCGCTGATACGGGAGCTTATCGGGCGGGTATTTCAACGGCTGCTGCCATCGGCGCGAGAGGAGTCCGATGCGGGACGGATCTTTGCCGAGGTCTTCTCGACGCCGGACGCGGTGGAGCGGTTTCTCGGGGCCCAGGGATTTGTCTTTGAGCGGCTGGTGCGGCTGCTGGCGCTCTCGCCGGCAGCAGTGATGCACCTGGAGGAAGATCTGCGACAGGCAATGTGCCTGCTGGCGACCCGGGTTGCCGGACGCGGAGCGACGGCGGCGATTCGGCAACGTGGCAGCACGCGGCACGTGGAGGAGTCGCCGTTCTACCGGTTGATCTTCGCGACGGAACGGATGATGCACGCCGCTGGGATGTTCGAACGGCGGGAAGAGTTTGGGATGTGGCAACGCGCGGTGGCGGCCTGTATCGCAGAGCTGGATCAAATTCACCTGCACATGGAAGAAGCTGGCGTGAGCTCGGCGCTGGTCTATGACCTGCGCAGCATCGAAGGCAGCCTGGTGCGGATGGACATGCTGGGGGCAGTCTATACGGGCGGTAGCCAACGGGTACATTCACCCCTGCGCGAGCTGATGAACACGCTGGTCCGCGGGCGGCTGGAGGACATGCGGATACGGCTGCTGCTGGGGCAGAGCGTGAACCTGCTGGCGCGCAAGACGGTGGAGCGGACGGGGCAGGGCGGCGAGCACTACATTGCGCACTCCAACCGGGCTTACTGGCGGATGTGGCGCGCTGCTGCGGGCGGTGGGTTGCTGACGGTATTCACTGCGGCGATCAAGATGAGGCTGATCGACAGTCACTTTCCGCCGTTTGTCGAAGGGTTTCTGATAGGGACCGACTACGCGGTGAGTTTCATCCTGCTGCAGATCTTCGGATTTGCGCTGGCGACGAAACAGCCTTCGATGACGGCGGCGACGCTGGCGGGGATCATTCGCGAGAATCGCGGCGTGGCGCGTTGGAGCAAGATCTCGGAGTTTGCGGCGGACATCTCAAGGACGCAGCTTGCGGCGGCGTTTTCGAATGTGATCGCGGTGTGTATTGGGGCAGTGGCGTTTGAGAGGCTTTGGGGCTGGATGTTTCAAACGCACTATCTGGCGGAGGAGAGCGCGCGTCATGT
Organism: Granulicella aggregans; assembly: GCF_025685565.1. NCBI lineage: Bacteria > Pseudomonadati > Acidobacteriota > Terriglobia > Terriglobales > Acidobacteriaceae > Granulicella > Granulicella aggregans. Next base: position 271,477 of record NZ_JAGSYE010000002.1, on the reverse strand, counting down.
GACGTCCACGCTGCATCCGTTTACCTCGGGGACGGCGATCTTCGCTGCGTTTACCGGAGTTCTACTTTGGCTGGCGGCGGTGATCGGCGGATGGTTCGAGAACTTTGCCGTTTATCACCGGGTGCCGGAGGCAGTGGCGCAACATCCGTTGGGGCAGCGGTTTGGTACGCGGAAGATGAAGCTGGCGGCAGACTGGCTGGAGCGTAACCTGGCGAGTTGGAGCACGAGTATCGTGCTGGGATACCTGCTGGGGTTCTCGCCGGTGGTGGCGAGGTTCTTTGGAATTCCGCTCGATGTGCGGCACGTGACACTGAGCACTGGAACGCTGGCGCTGGCGGCGGCTCGGTTTGGGACGAGCTCGTTTGGGCACGGGTGGCTCTGGTATGCGATCGCGGGGATTGGAATCACGTTTGTGCTGAATCTAGGCGTGAGCTTCTCCATTGCTTCGCTGGTGGCTCTCCGCGCCTATGAGGTTCCGCGCGAGGAACAGTGGCAGATTGTAAAGTTCCTGGCGCGTGAGGTATTGGATGCTCCGCTGTCGTTCGTTTTTCCGGTGCGGGAAGGGGTTCTTTCGATAGCGCCTGGAGCGAAGGAAGAGGCAGAAGCGGAGACTGTGGCTGTGGAGCACTGACGGCAAGTGCGGGATGAGACGCTGATCCCCTCCGGGAAGGGCAAGTAATCAAGGTGTCTGATTTTTAAGGGGCGCAAGCTGCTTCGCGGCAAAGGCTTCCTTGCGCTTGATGCGGACTTCGCGGATCGCGATGAGGATGAGTCCGGTGAAGGTAAGGACAAGGGTTGCTGCGGCGTATATGCCGCGGAGTTGGGTGAACTCTCCGTAGAGCAGGGCCAGGGCGATGAAGACGAAGACGATGTGGGCGCAGAAGACTTCGAGCGAAGCTTTGCCGAGGGTGAGAAAGGGTTCGATGAGGACGATGCGCTTCACCGGTTTACGGAACCAGTAGATGAGGATGGAAAAGGCGATAAGGTTCAGCATTCTGGGCGCGGCGAGCTGCCATTTGTCTAAGTGAACTCCGAGGGCTTCCTGGGTAAGGTGAGGACCCAGCCAGTTGTGGCGAACGCCTAGAAAGAAGACGCAGATCGCGGCGGCGATGGGGTAGGCGTACCCAGGGAGATGCCGGAAAGGAAGTCCGCCATTGGGTGGTGGATCGGCGGAGCGCGCGCCGATCCACATGCCAAGAAGCCAGATCAGTTGCCATGCGAAAAGGTTGAAGGCTCCGGTCTCCTGTAGCGGAATATGCAGGTGAGTAATACGGACAACGAGGTCGTGCACCCAGGTGCGAAGACCGAACTGCGCGAGCAGCCAGACGAAGGTGCTGAGGGCTAGCAGGGGCTTCCAACCGCGGCGTGCCGCGAAGGCGAGCACATACGGTGAGAGCAGAAGGAAGATGACGTACATTGGGAGGATGTCGAGCAGGGGCGGGCAGTAGATAAGCAGGAGCGAGCCGATGATCGCCGTGACAGGGTGGGCGAGGTAGAAGTCGAGCAGATTGCTGAGCGCGGCGCGGTGCGTCGTGACTGCGAAGGCCGCTGCGATCGTGAAGGCTAGCGCCAAGAGAATGACGTGATAGCCGTAGATCTTCAGGGCGCGCTTCCAGAGCTTGGCGCGGAGGGCGGCTTCATCTTCGGCTGCCTTGCGGATGTAGAGGCGGGCGACGAGCAGGGCGGAGAGGAAGACGAAGCCCTCCGCGGAAGAGACGAAGCCAAAGGGCTGGTTGACGAAGTCGCTGAAGTGCGTGGGCAGATGGGTGAGCGTCATCCAGACGAGGAAGAGGCCGCGCAGGGCATCGATCTCGGGTCTGCGCTCGAGCTTGGGGAGACTGGCGAGTGCCTTGAGTGATGGCCGCTGCATCCTGGCTATAGGATGCCATTCTGTGTGGAATTGCCCGATGCTGTTACCGTCGAATGGAAGACTGGAGCGATGAGTTTTGGACGAGAACAATGAGGGCAGGGTGAGGCTTTCTGTTGCGATGATTGTGAAGGACGAAGCGGCGAATCTGCCCGCGACGCTTGCGAGCGTGCAGTGGGCGGATGAGATTGTTGTGGTCGATTCGGGATCGACGGATGGGTCGGTGGAGATCGCGCGCGAAGCGGGGGCGCGGGTAATTCAGAAAGAGTGGCTGGGGTTTGGGGCGCAGAAGAACTTTGCTATCTCGCAGTGCGGCGGGGAATGGGTGCTGTCGCTTGATGCGGATGAGGTGGTGGATGAGGAGCTACGGCGGGAGATTGAACGGGTGGTCCACGGGCAGGGTGGCTGCGATGCGTTCTATGCGAATCGCAAGAACTACTTTCTTGGGCGGTGGATTCGTCATGCTGGGTTCTATCCCGACGCGAAGCTGCGGCTGTTTCGTAAGGGGACGGTGTGGTTCGAGGAGCGCGCGGTACACGAGAGCATGAAGTTTACCGGGCCGACGAAGAGGCTTCGCGGAAATCTGCTGCACAACGCTTATCCAACGCTGGAGAGTTACTTCGAGCATATGAACCGGTATAGCTCGCTGGGGGCGGGCGAGGCTGCGAAGAGCGGGCGTAGGGCGGGATTTATCTCCGATGTGTTGCTTCGCCCGGTGCTTACGTTCATTTATAACTATGGATTTCGGCTAGGGTTTCTTGATGGGCGGGAGGGGGTCCTGCTGAACCTGTATCACGCGTTCTATGTCAGCTCGAAGTACGCAAAGCTCTGGGCGCTCGAGGCTGGGCGGACTGGAAGAGAAAGACCGTGAAGATGGCGATGAGCGGTTCCAGCGGATGCCGGAAGCGGGCCTGGACGGTGACGGCGTAGTAGATGATCGGCTGGATCAGAAAGATCGCAGCGAAGAGCCAGGTGCCGGCGATTCGGCGCTTGAGCGAGAGTAAGAGTCCGAGGATTCCGGTGACACTGAGGAAGCCGAAGTTGATCTCGCGGGCGTATTCGAGGAATGGGGATTTTTCGAAGGGGTGGGGAACGCTGGCCCAAAAGAAATAGATGCGCTTGACGGTCCACATGGCGATGCGTTCCGGATGCTGGCGCATGTTGGCTTTGGCGGCGGCGGTCTTCTCCTTCATGTAGGCGAGCTCGCCAAGAGTCTTGTAACGGATGTATTCGGGGTGAGTCTCAGCCAAGGGGACGGTGGTGCCCCAGGGGAAGCCGTCGTTCTCTTGGAGGGTTGATTGGTAGAGCTCTGCGCCGAGGTTCCCGCGGGTGGGGATGAAGGCGTGGAATGTGCGGAAGTTGCGGTAGACCCACGGTGTCAGGCAGAGGGTGAAGATGACTCCGGCGAGGAGAGCTTTTGAGGCTGCGGCTGTCGCGGAGTTGATGTTGGCGCGCATACCCCAGAGCATCCAGAGGCCGCAGGCGGGAAGCACGATCAGTAGTGAGGGATTGGTGAGGGCGATGAGTCCCCAGAGGAGGCCGAAGGCCGCCCATCGGGACGCTGTCTGCGGGTTGGATGGCCGGTCTGGTTCGCCGATGCCGCGGACGCGAAGAGCGATGACGAGCGTCCATGAGAAGAGGAAGGTGGTGAGGGACATGTCCCACACCCAGTGGACGGCGTACTGCATGGCGGCTGGATAGAGGGCCCAGAGCCAGGCTGCCCAGAGGGCGATCCGGCGGTTGTAGCAGCGGACAGCGATCTCGTAGACGGCCAGCGCGGTGGCGGCGGAGAAGACGCTGTCGATGGCAAAGACCACCCAGGCGGAGAGCGGCGAGTAGATGCCGAAGAGCTTGAAGACGGCGGCGATGAGGAGCGGAAAAAGCGGTGGAATCCAGGTGGTGGGACCGGTGTGGCCGAGGAAGGGATCGGCGTAGCCATAGCCGGTGACCAGGGCACGAGCTATTCGGCCTGCCTCCCAGCCGAACTGGAAGTGGTCCAGAAGAAGCCGTATGCGGTAGGTGTGGGCGACGGTGATATACAGAAGGCGAACGGCGAGGCCGACCCAGAAGATGCGGAGCGGAGCGCGGAATCCGATTCCGGCGCAGATAAAGAAGGACTTCAGGCGGGAGAACATTCTGGATCGATTGTAGTTCGCAGTTGCGGTGGTGGCCTAAGACGAAGAGGCTCCTGCTAAATGCGGGAGCCTCTTTGCTGCGAACGGTGGGGTGGAGTTACGGACCTACGGTGCCATTGCCCGGGGTGATCGTGGTGGCACCATTGCCGCGTGTCAGCGTCACGCCGAGGACGGTGCCAACAACGATGACACCGCCGCCGATTGCCCAGTATTTCTTGGGAATTCTGGCGAGGCGGCTGGGTGTCTTCGTTCCGATCGAACCCGAGTTTGGATTGGGTTGCTCCGGTGAGGCAGCAGAAGACGACGATGATCCCCCGGGCGCGGCACCAGCGACGTTGCTTTGATGGATGATAGCGGTTGCAACGAGGGTGCCGAGCGTGGCGGAGACTGTGATGGTGTATTTGCCGGGGGTTTTGTTGGGCAGCAGGCCGTGAGCAACGCCGCGGCCGTCGGGGCCGGTGGTGACAGAGAGCGTGCTGCTGATTCCTGAGAAGGACCCGCTGGCTCCTTCTGGACCGCCGTTGATGGTAAACAGAAGGAGAGCTCCTGCGACGGGCTTGTGGTTCTCATCCTCTACCTGGACGATCGGCTCGCGGGCGGTGCGCTCGCGGATGCTGTTGAGCGCGTCCTCTCCGTCGAGGATGGTGATGTGCAGCGACATGGGCGTCGCCGCGACAGACTGGCCGACGGTCGAGGCTTGGGCGAAGAGGGCCGGCGCGGGACCGATGGCGAAGATCAGAGCGAGGGCGAGAAGTTGCCGGACGTAACCGATGAGGTAGGTAGGAGAGATTCTATTTGTCATTTTTTTTATCGCTTTAAAGGTCATTGAGAGTTCACTTCCGGTGAGTTCCCCTGAGTGTTGGTCAGGATGACTGACACCTGGCCGACGACGTTGGCGTCGGAGCTGAGATTAAATACCTGGGTATAAGTGCAGGTGGAACCGTACTGAAGTGAAGCTTCAGAGCTGTACCAGGATGCGTAGAGCGCCTGGGCATCGATGGTCACGTCCTGAGTCTTGATGCTTGCTCCTCCGACCGGCTTGAAGTGAAACTTCGCGCCGGTGATCTCGCGTGTATTGGAGAAGCCTCTTACAGTGACGGTGAGCATGTTTCCGTTACCGGAGAACTTGACCGAGACGATACCGGGCGCGGAGATCCCAGCCTCAATAATCAGAGGCTGGACAGAGGCGGGAGTGATGTCCACGCCGCCGGCCATGAGTTTTGTAGAGACGGTGAGTGTGCCTGCAACGGTTCCGGACTGAATCTCAATGGGCGCGAGCGAGGTTGTGCCGGCAGGTATATCAGCGGTGAAGGTGCGGCCGCCGCTGGCGAACTGGACAGAGGGGTCGTCAGGAAGCCCCGTCGCCGGGGTGAAGGCGACAGTGAAGGTTGCCGTGACGTCTACGGGGTAGGCGCTGGTGAGCTTGAAGTTCAGGGTTATCTGTGACCCGGGCGCGATGGAGGTGGGACCACTGAAGTCGACTGCCGCGGCGGGTGCGGTGACGTTGATGCCGAGCGAGGTTGTGGTGAGGCCCAGAGAGGCATCGAAGACAGCGACTTGAATCGTATGGACGGTGAGGAAGTCCTTGGCAGGGATGACGGCCGTGAGGGTTGTGCCGTTGATATAAGACGTCGCGACTGCGGAGCCATCCATCTGGACTACTGCGGTTGGAAGGAAGCCGCTGCCGGTGAGGGTGATGGTCTTGGCGGGATCGCCGAGTAAAGCCGTGTTGCTTGAGAGGCTGTTCAGGGAGAAGGCGACGACCTGGATCGTCACGCTGGCTGAGACGGTAACGTAGTCAATCGAGTCTGCCGGCGTGAACGTGACGGTCAGCGTGTGGATGCCGGGAGTAAGGAGCGTTCCGGCGACCGGGTTGTAGATCGGTGTGCCAGCAAGAGGGTTGCCATCGCTACCCGTAAAGGCCGCGTTCAGTTGGGTCGAGGAGAGAGCAGTCCCTGCGACGATCGGGGCGGGAGTGGTCCAGGTGATGACGGGCGTTAGCTTGACGATGGTGAGGTTGCCGGTGACACTGCCGCACTCGATGTTGAAGGTGCCGGGCGTACGCGCCTGGATGATGTGGAGACCTGCGGGGAAGGTAGCTGCGGCGAGGGTGGCGGTTGCTGTCCCGGCGGTGATGTAGTCGCGGAGTTGATACGAGATAGTCCCGATTGAGGAAGGAGTAGAGGCGGTAAGAGCGAGCAGGTCTGCGAAGGTGTCGACGTTCTCGTCTGAGGCAGCGAGGAGCGTTGTGCCGATGATCGAAGTGGTGGAGATGCCGGGGTAGTCTGCGGTGAACCCGCCCTTGCCGTCTCCGCTGAGGAGATGGACGGTGGCTCCGTCGTCGACGACCAAATCGAGCAGGTTGTCGCCGTTGAAGTCGCCGCTGACGCTCTGCTTCAGACCAGGGACGCTGGTGACGATAGGCGAGCTGGAGAAGGAAATCGTGGTCGTGCTCTGATTTGGGACGACGGAGATGGCTGCGGTTGAAGGCGATACGAGGAGAATTGCCGGAGGCTGGCCGTAGGCGAGCGGGGCCGCGAGAAAGGTGGAGGTCGCGGTGCCGTCTGTGGCGATGGTCGCTTTCTGGGTGAAGCTGCCGTAGCCGTCGTTCTGGAAGATATTAATGGACTTCGCGATCTGGGTGCCGTCTCCGCTCGCACCGTTGAGGATGGCGATGTCGGGATGGTCGTCGCTGTTGAAGTCCGCCGCAAGGACCTTGTAGCCGCCGAAGCTGGCGCTGGGCGCGGTATTCAGGCCCGAGGAGACGGGGCCGGCGGTGAATCCGCCGATGCCGTCCCCGAGAAGTACTTCGAAGCCCGTTGTATTGGACAACGCCCCAGTAAGAAGGATGTCCTGCTTGCCGTCATGATCGAAGTCGCCTGCAACGATGCTGGATCCATAGGCGGAGGCCAATGCAAGAGTGGGAGCCAGGAAGTTGCCACTCCCGTCATTGAGCAGCACATAGAGGGAGTTTGGCTGGCCACCAGAGTCTGCTGTTTGTCCAAGGATGGCGATGTCGGGGAAGCCATCGTGGTTGAAGTCCGCGACTGCCGCAGATTGCACGACAAAGTGGGAGCCGTTTATTTGAAGAGCAAGTGGGCGGTCTGCGGCAAAGCTGCCGCTGGGGGTGGTTCCAAGCAGGAGGTGAAGTGTGGACGAGGACGATTCGACGAGCAGAACGTCGGGAATGCCGTCCTGATTGAAGTCGGCGACGATGGGTGAGTCAACGGAGTGCGTTGCCTGGAAGGAAGTGATGGGAGCCGCGACGAAGACGCCGGTCTTGTCGAGGATGAGCGGAGCTCCGCCGAGTTCTGTGCTGGCGTAGTGAAAGTCGACGTTGCCCCCGGGAGCGCCGGCGATTGTAGGGGTGGCCGACCCGAAAGTCGCGCTGACTGTCACCAGCTGCGAAGGCAGTGCTGAAGCCGGGTTGGCGACCACGACTCCAGGCGTCGTCGGGATGGAGGTGAGTCCGAGCTTCCTGGTCCCGCTGCAATAGCTGTAGACGGCGGTGTTGCAGACCTGGACGTTGACTGAACTTGCGTTGAGCGGAAGTGTGGTGGGGATCGTGCTCACGAGCGTGGTCGGTGAGATGAAGCTGACCTGGCCGGAGACAGAAGTTGTGGAGGTAAAGGTCACTGAACTGGGAGATGTGCCGCCGAGAAAGTTCATGCCGGTGAGCGAAAGATTCGACGGGACCAGGCTGGTGAGCTTGGGATTGAGATGCGGCGTTGAGGTAAGGCTCAGGGATGTCAGGGTGGGAAAGAGAAGCGATATGGTGGCGGCGTTTCCCTGCGCCTGACTTGAGCCCGTGCATGAGGTGGCCGATGGATCGACGGTGTAGAGGAGCGCGGGGAAGATACCCGCACTGAACGAAGCGGGGGGCACATCCTGGATGGAGGATGGGTCGACGGGGAAGGTGACGGAGGCCGAGTTGCTGAGGTTGAGCAACGAGTCTGGCACGATGGGAGCCATGTCTCCGAAACCGGTGTAGAAACAGACGTTGAAAGATGATCCCTGTGGCAGATTCTCGACGGTTGCGTGGATTGTAGCGCCGTAGGAGCCAGCAGGAAGCGAGGTCAGGTCAGGCGTAATCGAATAGCTTGCGATCTGCGCGGAGCAGACCGGAGCCAGGCAGGCCGCAACCAGCGAGAGGCCCAGCCTGCGCAGCCCGCATCTCATGGCGCAATATTTGCGGCTACCAGGGATGTGTTGGCGGTCTGAGGCAGAGCGGGAATGAACAGCGTACGAGGTGAACTTGAAGAGGCATCGACAATCCAATTCGCACCTGACTTTACGTTCGTGACGCGGAATGCGCCTTCGTCGGTCAGGACCGCCGCTTCAGTGGGTTTGCAGGAACATGACACCGAAACGGTGGTCAAAGTGTTGAGATCGATCCGGACGAGCGTCTGAGTTGCGCTGTTCGCGGCGTTGTTGACGACGAGGGCCCAGCGGCCGCTGCCCGAGACCCCGAGAGCGGAGGGAGACTTAAGAAGAGACCCGGTTTGAACCAGTGAGGATGCAGGGGCCGAGGTTGCCGACCGAACAAGGGTGGCGCTGTTTGCGGCGCCATCGGCGAAGAGCAGGTCGTCGTGACCGGGAAGGAAGCTCAGGCCCCCGGCCGCGCCAAGATTGGCGAGTGGAACGGACCGGCCGGACGTCGAGGTGACCGCCAGGGCGATCGAGGAACCCTGGGTGTACTCCGCAGCGATCGTCCCAGTGTCGCTTACGGCTGAATCCACGATGGAAGCGGAGAGTTTTACGGTCTGCGCCTGCGGTGTAGACAGCAGGTTGGTGATCAGTGTCGCCGAGTTTGTGCCGGGAGTGTAAAGGAGCGCACTCGCTGCTGACGGGGATATCCTGACAGCCGCGCCCGTGGGGAGCTTGACCGAGAGCGAAGCTGGTAACCCGGAGGGAAGCCGCATCAGGTCGAAGCTGCCGTCTGTGTCCTGCAGAATGGCGATATTCGCAGCGGCATGGCTCGCGGCACCGACGTAGGCGCCTGCGGGAACGAGGCTCTGGCCAATCTGCGAGGCTCCTGCTACGCCCAGAATGGGACGGAGGGTGCGGTCTGAGTCGAGCCAGAGGTAGCCGAGTTGCGGTCCCTGCGCGGAGGCGGTGGGCACCGCGCTGCTCTGCGAGCCTGAGCCGATCGACTGGACGGTTCCGCTACCGCAACCGAACGTGGCGGAGAGAGCGCAGGTGAGCGAAAGTGCAGCAGCGACGGCGATACGGGAGACCGCATCAACGCGGGCCGGAGATGTCTTTTCTGAGAGAAGCGCGACCTGAGATTGCATAGTTCTCCTTGCGCGAGCAAGTTGAGGACGGATGAATACCTTGGGGAATATACCGCTGCAAGATACCGTGTCTGAGGGGCAAGAGCAAGCAATAAAGAGTGGCTTGATGTGGCAAATCGTTACAGAGGTCAATTACCCGATTGTGGGAGGTACGGTGGCCGGAGCAAACCGGATGGGGCGATGTCACGTAGATACGAGTAGAATGCGTGGCAGCCGGATAGTAGCAAAGGTACCAGCCGCATTGTGGATTTACCGGGCCTTAGTAGTGGAAGCGATTAAGGGAGAGAAGCTGTGGTCCGTTTTGTATTGATTTCGGTCTTGTTGGTACTTGCTCTTCCGGTGGCGCAGTCTGAGGCGAAGGCTGCGCCGGACGAAGTGGTGAACCCTGCTGGCAGCCAGGCCGCGGTGTCTCCCGGCAGCTCAAGTTCCGCGATGGTTGTGGACATTACGCTGGAGCGGAAGAAAGATGGCAAGGTGGAGGCGATGGCCGCGGGCCATGTCTTCGCGACGGGCGATATCATCCGGCTGAAGTTGGTAAGCCACTACGACGGCTTTCTGTATGTAATGGACCAGGGAAGTTCGGGTAAGTTTGCGACCGTGTTCCCTGCAATGCAGACGGGCAGCGACAACCGGGTACAGCGGGCGAAGCAGTATCTGGTGCCGGCGGTTGAAGACGGCTGGTTTGAGGTGGGCGGGCCCGCTGGATTTGATGTGCTGTACTTCCTGCTGAGCCCGACTGCGTTGACTCCGCCGGTGCTCTCGAGCTTCGCCGCGCCGGGACCGGTGAGTTCGCTGAAGCCGCGGTGTAATGACGAGATCTTCCGCTCGCGGGGAGACTGCACGGACGATAGTGCCGGGCCGGCTGCGGTCGCGCCGGGCCAGGCGCTTCCGGCTCCATTGGCCCCCCTGGCGGGGAGCGCGTCGCGTGATATTACGTTTACCAATAAGAGCAACGGGACCGTGGGAGTAACGGGTGAGAGCGCCGCGCCGATGTTGTATACATTCCGGCTGGCTCATTTGTAGAGGCGTTGTCCGTTGTAAGTAGACCGTTGTCCGTTCTTGTCCGTTGTCGCTAGGTCGGTTTGGGTTGAGGGTATAGGTATGGGAAGGTTTGGCGGTGAACGCAGAAGATGGGCGAGTGAGTGCATTCGTGGATTGGCGGGATTGGCGTTCGCGGCGTTATTTGGTGCGTTGGGGATTTCGGCTCATAGCCAGACGGCACCGTCGGCTGATCCCGCGGCGCAGCCTCCGACGCAGGCTGCTCCTTCCGCTCCTCCAGCGACGACGGAGTCACGCGACTTGAAGGCGGTGCAGCAGAAGTCGACGGTTACGGTGACGATTCCACGCAGCTATGCGCTGGTGATCGGAATCTCGGCCTATAAGAACCTGCCGGCTACTGCGCAGTTGGAGTTTCCGAATCGCGATGCTGAGGATATCTATGCTGCGCTGATCAGTCCTGAGGGCGGCCAGTTTCCTCCGGAAAATGTCCACAAGCTCATCAACGAGCGGGCGACGATTGCGAACATCCGGCATGAGCTTGAGGTGTGGCTGCCTTCGGTGACGCAGGACAACGACCGCGTGCTGATCTACTTCGCGGGGCACGGATTTGTTTCGGGCGGCAAGGGATGGTTGGCGACGTACGACGTCGATCTGCACAACATCACGACAACGGCATATCCGATGGATGGGCTGGGGTCGGAGATCGGCGGCAAGATCAGGGGCAAGTGGAAGGTGCTGATCACGGACGCGTGTCATTCCGGCGCGATCACGCCTGAGGCTGACCGGCAGCAGGTGACGCAGACGCTGCTTGATCTACAGAAGTCGTTGTTCTCGCTGACGGCGAGCCGCGACCGCGAACAGAGCTTCGAGAGCGATCGCTGGGGCGGCGGGCACGGGATCTTTACGTACTACGTCATCAAGGGAATTGAGGGCGAGGCGGACACCAACGGCGACGGCGTGGTCGATGCGGATGAACTCGCGGAGTACGTGCATACTAACGTGAGGCTGGCGACCGAGGGCAGGCAGAATCCGACGAGCGAGCGTGGCAGCTTTGATCGCAACATGGTGTTGGCCTATAACCCTTCACGGGTAAAGGGAGCGAACCTGCCTGCGCCGCAGTTCGGCAACTTGATTATTGAGACGAACATGGATGGGGTTGAGGTGTGGGTCGATGGCAAGAGCGCGGGCGTTGTGAACAAGGGCGCTGCGCTGAGGCTGCCGGGTATCTCGCCGGGATCACACACGATCAAGGGAGTGCATCTGGGTTACGAGCCGGATGGCCCTCGTGAGGAGCAGGTGTATCCGGGGCAGGACTCTACCGTGAGCCTGCGGATACTGATTGCGCGACGGCCGAACCATGCGGCGACGGAGGAGTTCGACAAGGGGATCGAGTTCTACAACAAGGGGTACGAGGCGAACTACAAGAAGGCGATCGAGCACTTCAATGCGGCGATCGCGCTTGACCCGAAGTTCAGCGCGGCAATGGTGTATCTGGGACGGGCGCAGAGCGCGCTTTATGAGAACGACAAGGCGGTCGTCTCGTTGAAGGCTGCGGTCGATCTCGATCCGGACTATCAGGAGGCGCGGTCGAGCTACGCCGCAGTGCTGTTGGACAGCGGCAATCTGGATGAAGCTGTACGTCAGCTTGATGTGGTGACGCGAAGAGAGCCGAACCGGGGGTGGGCCTGGTATCTGCTTTCGCAGGCGTATGCGCGCAAGGACGACTTCGCCGATGGCAAGACAGCGGCGGAGAATGCGATCCGGCTGACGCCGAAGAATGCGGAGGCACACTTCTGGCTGGCTGAGTGTATGCGGATGTTGAAGCAGCCTGCGGATGCCGAGCGCGAGTACAACACGTACCTCGCGCTTTCGAACTTTGATACAGGCATGGCGGGGCAGTTGAACTACTATCTTGCGGGATACCTGCTCGGGATGGGCAAGAAGTCGCGGGCGACGCAGGGTGACATCTGGAAGGAGCTTCGCGGTGAGGCTTACTTCGGGTTGTGCAACACTTCTTACGCGCAGAAGCAGTTCGACCAGGCGATTACGTACTGTCAGAAGGCGCTGACGTATCTTCCGAACGATCTGGGCGTGAACTATCGGCTGGGGGTTTTGTACTCGGAGAAGTTCAATCAGCAGAACCAGCTTGGGCTGCTGGCGGCAGCGAAGCTGCACTTTTCCGCGTCGATTCAATCGAACCCTGATGCGATCGAGGCCGACAGGGCGCGGAAGTATGTGAAGAACATCGACAGCGTATTGGCCCAAGTGCAGTAAGCGTTGTGAGCGGCTTACATCCACCCATGCGATAAGGCCGCATGGATGGGGCACCCGTGTATTCGTGACGTAACGGAAGACAATCCCAGTGCACTAACTGAAGAGCATGATCGCGGCGAAGAGAAAGACCGACGCGATAAGGCAGAACATGGCCGCGTGGAGGCGATCGCTCTTGATCTGGCGGACGAAGGCAAGGGTGAGGACGGTATCGGCGAGGCTGGACATAAGATCTTCGTCGGTTGCCTTTTTGAGCGATTCAAAGTAAGTGATCTTGGATTCTGACAAGATGTTGTCGCTGGGGTTGGCAATGGTGTGCTTCACCCAGTGATGGGCCTTGTTGTGCGCGATATAAAAGCGGGGCTTCGCGGGCGCTCCGTTATTGATGTGAGGTTTGACGGTAGGGAAGATGACGCGCAGGCAGACCAGGATGGAACAGACCTCGACGGCCATGAACAGAGCGAAGAGCAAGAGGTGGACTGCTGGTCTGGAGCCGGGATGCTGAATACTGACGGCGGCCATTCCGGAGAGCAATGTGACGCAGAAGCCGGCCTTGGTATCGAGGAAACGGACCGTCTCCTGCGTGTCTTCGATGATCTGGTAGAGGAAGTGGATCCGGTTGCAAAAATCTTCGGCTTGATGGACCACCGGTTCTTCAGAGCTGGCTGCGGCAGACATAGACGGGAGTGTAGCAGGCGGGATGCGGATTGTGGTTGCGGTGTGACGAGAGTGCCGTTAGGCTGGGTGCGAACTATTCCAGAGAGAAAGATGCGATCGACAGGAACGATGCCTGGATGGCTGGCCCCATGGCCAACCCTGATGTGCGCTCTACTGCTGCCGGCTATGGCGTGGCCGGTGTTTGCGCATGCTCAGACGGCTGAACCCGCTGCTCCACAGGTTGAGTCGCAGCGGTCGCAGGCCGTGCAGCAGAGAGTTCCGCAGCAGCCGGTCTCGCGAGTCGGAGCCCTGCAGGGAATGGTGATGGACCAGGCAGGCAGACCGCTGGCGGGGGTCGAGGTCAGGCTTTCGGGAATCCAGGTGCCGGTCTCTACATCCGGTGATGGTATCTTCCGTGCGCTCCGTATACCTCCCGGAAGTTACGAGCTGGTTTTCACGCCGCGCGGGGGTGCGGCTATGCGCAGGCAGGGTGTTGAGATCCACGCGGGCGAGGTGCTCTCGATCGAAGTCCACCTGACGGTAGCGGACAGGAGCACGGCCTTTGCCCTGCCGCAGACTCCAGGGGAAGTGTTGGGCGATGCGAGTTACAGGGAACTGAACCGCAGACCAGACTCCGATGGCGCGGTGGTTGCGGCGCCGCTCGAGAACATCCTTCCCGATGCGGCTTACTTCCAGCCGAGGCCGGATCGCTGGAACACGTCGATGCCAAACTATCATCGCTACAATCTTGGCGATGAGACGCCTTTTGTTCTGGGCCATTGGTACGATCCGTTCAACCGCAACCGATTGAAGGCGGACAAGCCTCTGTTTGGCAAGACGTTCTTCAGCTTGACTGCGGATAGCATCACGGCGCTCGAGGGCAAGCGGCTGCCGACGCCGGCGGGGCAGTCCACTGCAAACCCGAACGAGCCTGACTTTTTCGGCAACGGAGGGCAGTTTTTTCTCGCACAGACGTTCCGTTTCAGCCTCGATCTCTTCCACGGCGACACCTCGGCGTTCCGGCCCGTCGACTGGCGGATCCGGGTGACTCCGGCGGTGAACCTCAACTACCGGGTGGCGCGGGAGAACCAGGTCTTCAGTCCTCTGGTGACGAACGGTACGACTCACTTCGACACGGCGGAGTCGCTGCAGGAGGCCTTCGGCGAGGTGAAGGTCTTCGACGTTGGGCCGAACTACGACTTCCTGAACTTGCGCGTGGGAATTCAGTCTTTCGTGTCCGACTTCCGAGGGTTTATCTTCGCCGACGAGCAGCCGGGTGTGAGGATCTTCGGCAACGTACTGTCCAATCGCATTCAATACAACGTGGCGATGTTCGACCTGCTGGAGAAGAACACGAATAGCGGGCTGAATACCTTCCATCGGCGCGGTCGTGAGGTTGCAGTCGCGAATTTTTATATGCAGGACTTTATTGCGAAGGGATACACGACGCAGTTCAGCTATCACTTCCAACGCGACAACAACTCGACGCACTATAACGACAACGGCCAGATTGTGCGGCCTGCGCCGATTGGAACGATCGCACCCCATCGTATCGACGCAGACTACTTCGGCTGGACGGGCGATGGACACATTGGCAAGCTGAACCTGACCCATGCGTTCTACGAGGTACTGGGCAACGATTCGTTCAATCAGATTGCAGCGCAGAAGACGGGAATCAACGCCCAGCTAGCGGCGGTGGAGCTTTCGGTCGATCGAGACTACATGCGATTCCGCACTTCGTTCCTGTATGCCTCGGGCGATGGCAAGGTAAGGGACAGCACCGCGCGAGGGTTCAGCTCGATCGTCGACGGCGTAGCTTTCGCTGGAGGGGAGTTCAGCTTCTTCAATCGTGAAGGTTTGCCGCTGACGCGCGCAGGTGTTGCGCTGAATGCGGGCGACAGCTTTCTTCCCGACTTGCGATCGAGCAAGGATGAAGGGCAGTCGAATTTTGTCAACCCTGGAATCTTTCTTTACAACGCGGGTGTCGACGTCGACGTGCTGCCCACATTGAAGTTTGTCGCCAACACAAACTTCATGCAGTTTGACCGCACGGAGCCTCTGGAATTTCTGCTGCAACAGAATGGCATTCGCCGTACTATTGGCGTGGACTCGGGGATGGGATTTATCTACCGTCCGTTTCTCAACGACAACGTGATCATTCACGCAGGAGCAACGGACCTTGTGCCCTTGAGAGGGCTGCGGGATATCTATACGAGCCAGACGCTGATCTCGGTGTTCGGGTTGGTGAAGTTTCAGTTCTAAGTGCGGCCGTACGATGTGCGTTTTGCCTTGTTCGTTTGATATGAGGGAAGCGGTGAATGCTGGTGTTTAGATCATGGTCGCGAGAGTCGAAGCAGGCGTTGCGCAGGACGCTGCTGGTGATCGCGGCCGTGTGTCTTGTTGCGGGGGCAGTGTCGAAGAGCCCGGTACGGTGGGTGCTTGCGCAGCAAGCTGAACCCGCGATGCAACAGCCGGCGGTGAAGACGGTACCTGCACCGGTGCCTAGTCCAGGGCCGCTGCCGCCTGAGCCCTTGCGGATCAAGCTGCGTCCTACGATTCAGACGGAGACGGCGGAGCAGGCGAAGCTCGCGAGCGTCGGCTGCGTGAGCTGCCACACGGGCATCGAGCACCCGAACATGCACGCCGAGGACACGGTCGTGCTGGGGTGCACGGACTGCCACGGAGGAAACGCAGAAGTGACATCGACGCATCGGCCGGACACGGACGAGTATGCGGAGGAAGAGCAGAAGGCTCATGTGCAGCCCCGCTTCCCGGAGGATCTCGCGCAGGGTGGTCATCCGGTGCGGCCGTATGTACGGTGGTTGAAAGAGAGCTACGAGTTCGTGAAGTTCTCCGACCCTGGCGACCTTCGCGTCGCGCCCGAGACCTGCGGTGGGTGTCACGCGGCCGAGACGCGCAACGTGAAGAACAGCATGATGACGCACGGCGCGATGCTGTGGGGTGCGGCGCTCTATAACAACGGAGCGTATCCGTTGAAGAATCCACACTTCGGCGAGGCCTACGACGTGAACGGCAAGCCGGAGCGGCTGAGAAGCTTTCCTCCGCCGACGCCGGAGGAGACGAAGCTGAAGGGCGTGCTGCCGTATCTCGATCCGCTGCAGCGGTGGGAGTACTCGCAGCCGGGAAACATGCTGCGCGCGTTTGAGCGCGGCGGCGGCCCAAGATCGGAGATTGGCAATCCTGACCGTGAAGATCTTCCAGGCAAGCCGGACACGAAGCTGAGTGACCGCGGGTTGGGTACGGAGCTGCGGACTGATCCCGTGTTTCTGGGGCTGCAGAAGACGAGGCTGCTCGATCCTCTGCTCTCGATGCCGGGCACGAATGAGCAGCCGGGAGACTATCGCGGCGCAGGCTGCTCGGGTTGCCACGTGTTGTATGCCAACGACCGCGATCCGCAGCACTCGGCCGCGATTGCGCAGTATGGCAACGCTGGGTTGAGCATCAGCAACGACAAGACGGTGAACAAGGAAGAGAGCGGACATCCTCTGCAGCACACCTTCCAGAAAGACATACCGTCGTCGAGCTGTATGGTCTGCCATGTGCATCCGGGAACGAACATGGTGGTCTCGTACTACGGCATGACGTGGTGGGACAACGAGGCAGATGGCAAGACGATGTATCCGGACAAGCAGCAGAATCCGAGCGAGCAGGAGCTGCACGATGTGAAGGTGCGGAACCCTGAAGGCAGCGCGGCGCGCGGGCTCTGGGCCGATCCTGAGTTCCTGAAGACAGTGGGCACTCCGGAGTTCAACAAGAATCTGAAGGACACACAGTTCGCGGACTTCCACTCGCATGGCTGGATCTTCCGCAAGGTGTACAAGCGCGACCGCAAGGGTAATCTCCTCGATAAGGATGACAACATCGTTCCGTCAGAGGATCCCGAGGCGCTGGGCAAGGCAGTTCATCTTGCGGACATCCATCTTGAGAAGGGGATGCACTGCATCGACTGCCACTTTACGCAGGACGTGCACGGCAACGGCAAGCTCTACGGCGAGACGCGCAATGCGGTCGAGATCGGCTGCCAGGACTGCCATGGCACGATCTACAAGAAGGCGCTACTGACGACCAGTGGGCCGGCATCGGCGAACGATGCTTCATCGAACCTTCTGCGGATGCGTACGCCGTTCAAGCAGGCTCGGTTCTACTGGCGTGACGGTAAGCTGTGGCAGCGGTCGAATCTGGATGCAAAGGTAGAGTGGGAGGTCGTGCAGACGGTCGACACCATCACTCCGGGCAACGTGCATTACAGCGAGAAGTCGCGGCTGGCGAAGACGATGCAGAAGGACGGCGTCACCTGGGGTGCGGCCGATCCCATCGCCGAGATGGCCCACAGCGACAAGCGGATGACGTGCCAGAGCTGTCACTCGTCGTGGACGACGAGTTGTTTCGGGTGCCATCTTTCGATGTCCGCCAACCAGAAGATGCCGATGCTGCACAATGAGGGCGAGACGACGCGTAACTGGACTGCTTATAACTTCCAGGTGCTGCGTGACGATGTGTACATGCTCGGCATCGATGGGACGGTGACAGGGAATAAGGTGTCGCCGGTGAGATCGGCCTGCGCTGTGGTGGTGAGTTCTCAGAACGCGAACCGCAACTGGATCTATCAGACGCAGCAGACGGTCTCCGCTCCGGGGTTCAGCGGAGAGGCTTTCAGCACCTATGTGCCGCATACGGTGCGTGGCAAGGAGACCAAGGGCTGCACGGACTGCCATGTCTCGGCCAAGGGCGATAACAACGCGTGGATGTCGCAACTGCTGGTGCAGGGAACGAACTTCCTGAACTTCATGGGTAAGTACGTTTATGTAGCGCGTGGCGACCATGGCTTTTCGGCGGTGCCAGTCGCGGCCAGCACGGAGCCTCCGGTGATCGCGGGTAGCGACTTCCAGAAGCTGGCGTATCCGTCGGACTATAAGAAGTTTGTCGATGGCGGACGGATCATCAAGGGCGGATCGAGCCATGAGGGCGACGAGGTGCTCGAGGTGCAGCTGCGTGGTGAGTATCTCTACGCGGCGATGGGTAAGGGTGGCTTCCGGGTCTTCGATGTGGCGAACGTCGATGTGAAAGATGATTCGGAGCATCTGCAGACTGCGCCTGTCTCGCCACTGAGCCAGCGGTTCTATGTGAAGACGAAGTTCGCTACGTCGATTGCGTCGCCGTCGACGCTGGCGCTCGACCCACTGCGGACGCAGGTCGCGGAGAACGAAGAGCAGGGGATCGCACCGCTTTATGCGTTCCTCTATGTCGCGGACAAGTATGAAGGTCTGATCGTGGTGGGGAACGGAGCGAAGGGTGTCGGGACGCTGCTCGATGGGAACGCGCGGAACAACGTGTTACACCGGGAGATCACGTTCAACCCGAACGGCGTGTTGGATGGAGCACGGCGAATCACGATTGGCGGAACGAAGGCTTACATTCTTGCGAACAAGGGCTTGATTGTTGTGGAGTTGGCTGATCCGCTCCATCCAAAGGTGATCGCCGAGGTGCCGGAGGTGCATGATGGGCGCGGCGTGGCGATCCAGTTCCGCTATGCGTTTGTGGTCGATGCCGAAGGGCTGAAGGTCTTCGACGTGACCGTGCCGGAGAAGATCAAACGGGTGGGTGAGACAGTACCGTTTACAGACGCGCGTAATGTCTACGTGGCGCGGACCTACGCTTACGTGTCCGCAGGCAAAGATGGCATCGGCATCGTCGATGTGGAGAAGCCGGAGCACGCTACCTTCGTGCGGAACTTCAACGCTGATGGTCAGCTGAACGATGTCAACGACCTGAAGATCGGCATGGTCAGCTCGAGCCAGTTCGCGTTCGTGGCCGATGGCAAGAACGGGATGCGGATTGTGCAGCTTTTCTCACCGGGGACGCAACGGAACTTCTACGGCTTCAGCCCGATGCCTGTGCCGGAGTTGATCGCGACGCAGCCGATGCGCGGGCGAGCGCTGGCCATCTCGAAGGGCATTGACCGCGATCGTGCGGTGGATGAGGAAGGGAATCAGCTCGCAGTCTTCGGGCGGCGTGGGGCGAGACCGTTCAATGGCGAAGAGATGCGGCGGATGTATCTGCGGGCTGGCGAGCTGTATACGGTGACGGACGAGCCGCCGGGGCCGGCTGTCGGTGCGACAATGATGACGAAGCGGTAGCAGGTTGTAAGTTCTACGTTGTGAGTTTTACGTACAACGTAGAACTCACAACGTACAACGTCTTCCTAGCTAAACGGCCTTTGCCAGTGCGGCCTGCTGAAGCTCCAATAGGGAGCGGATTCCGGACTCGGCTACGTCCAGCATCTGGGTGAGCTGGGCCCGGGAGTAGGGATCCTTCTCGGCGGTGGCCTGGGTCTCTACGAGACCTCCGGACGCAAGCATCACCACGTTCATGTCGACGTCGGCGCGGGAGTCTTCTTCGTAGCAGAGGTCGAGCAGGACGTTGCCGTCGACGATGCCGACGGAAGTTGCCGCGACCATCTGGGTCAGGGGCGATGTCTTCAAGGTACCGGCGGCGACCAGCTTCTGGAGCGCGATCGCCAAGGCAAGCGAGGCTCCGGTGATGGCGGCGGTGCGGGTGCCTCCGTCGGCCTGCAGGACGTCGCAGTCGAGGATGATGGTGCGCTCGCCGAGGGCCTTCATGTCGACCACAGAACGCAGGGACCGGCCGATGAGGCGCTGGATCTCGTGAGTGCGACCGGTCACTTTGCCGCGTTCGCTCTCGCGCGGGGTGCGGGTGAGGGTGGCGCGGGGAAGCATACCGTACTCGGCGGTGACCCAGCCGCGGCCAGAGTTGCGCAGCCAGCCGGGGACGCCCTGCTCGATGGTGGCATTGCAGAGGACCCGGGTGTTGCCGCATTCGATGAGAACGGAGCCTTCGGGCATGGCGCTGAACCCCGGGGTGAGAACAGTGGGGCGCAGTTCAGAGGCGGAGCGGTTGCCGGGGCGATACACGAGGGTCTCGGGTACGGCGCTCTCGGGTTGGGTGGGGATTGCAAGTGTCATTACCGCGATTATAGTGGCGTGGCCTGGGGTGTCATCGTGAGGGGAGCTCTTGAGGGATGGGGCGCAACGTTGGAGGAGATATTCCCATTGCGGGAATATCTCCCGTTTCAGGACGGCTCACCGAGAACGGATGGACCGCGGTACCGATTCGGGAATGAACCCCTATGGCCGAAGAGCTGTGGAATTCCAGATTAGGGCCTTCTTATCAGGCACTTGTTCCGTGCGTTCCAGTTTGGCATGCGACGTGAATACAGGAGTCGCACACCATCCCCCGAAAGGGGAATCCTGAACCGCCTTGGAGAGCACCATGCAGGGAATCCAGAGCAGCATGATCCCGGATAAGACGGAGAAGCGCGGGCTGATGTCCGCTACCACCGGCCCGCTCGAAGCGGCGAAGAGGTACCTTGATCGTCAGAGAGAGAGCGAGGCAGCGTTAGCAGCGATGGACACCGAGGAGGCCGATGCATCTCTCGACGATGGCCGCCCGGCGTGGTTGCGGTGCTGGCGGGCTGAGTCACCTCATCAGACTCCTGAAACGAATTCTGGAACTAATCCGGGGACAGCTCCCGCGATGAGCACGGCCTCCGGCAGCATCGAGAAAGCTGTTAGGAGTCCGGCTGATGATATCCGTCATGGCGATCAAGCGCGGGCGGCGAACGGCTATAGCGGTCAGTCCATCGAAGCGGCCTTTGCCTTCGAGACGGTCTTCCACTTTGAGACCGAGCTTGAGGCGGATGGGACCGACGACTGGCTAGATCTGTCCGGGGAGGGCGGCCAGCCGGAAGCCTTTGGGACAGCGCAGGACTTCCCCGATCCAGCGCCGGACTTAGAGCTAGACAAGCGGGAGACTCAATTCGAGACCGCTCATCGCGAGGAGGCAAACAGCTCCACGGAAGCATCGGTCGCGGGGGGACCGCTCCTCGATCCTCAGGCCGTTCGCGCCGCAATCTTTCGTCTGGCGCATGAGTCGTCCAGCCGCTGGGCACCGCCTCAAGAGCTCCCCGAACTTCCCGGGAGTGGTGGAGCACGGAACGGATTGCCGACCCGCGCCCTTACGCAGCTTGTCGCCACAGCAGAGACTGCGATCAGCAACCCCGGTACCGGCTTTGCCGAGGTTGCACGTCAGCTCTGGTCCATGCCTGAGGCGATCGATTCCACGGACCAGCCACTCAGCTCCCAGAGACTCAGCTCCCAGAGACTCAGCGCAAAGAAAAATCCAATCTTGGAGGTTGACTTGACAGGCCCAGCCAGCGGGAGCAAGGCGGGAGAAGATGCGTCTGCCGCGCAGGAGGTCGCGAGAGAGACTTCGGTGGCGGCAGCACGGGAGACCTGTCCCAGCGAGTACGCCAGAGCAGAACGGCCTGGTAACGGCGGTCTCCCCCTCTCGTCTGCGGGGCTGAGCCTCTCTCCGCGGACAGAGGCTGCCGAGAGCAAGTTGAACCAGGGCAACTTGGACCAGGAGTGGACGCTAAACCGGACATTGGGTGAGATACGAAGCGAGATCCGGGACGAGATGCGGAATGAGACACGATTCGAAGCCGCAGAGGGTGGCGATGTACGAATCACATCTCTGCCTGAAGGCTTACCGGCCGCTTCGACGCCGAGCCTGCGTGGAGCGAACGGCACGGCATCGGATGCCCCTGCGCTGGCGCATGACGCGAGTAACCTGCTCTCCGCCCTGAAGCTGTATAGCGAGTTGCTGGCGCTATCGGGCGTTCTCCATGCACGGCACAGCCACTACGCCCAGGACCTGAAGCTGCTGGCGGCACGGAGCGAGGTGCTGATCGACCGTCTGCTCGCCTCCTGCAGCCTTGCCGAGAGCGATGCCCGCCAGCTTGTGCAGAACCATGTCCTCGGTGGAACGGACGACGGAGCGAACGGTGGAGCGGACGACGTGTCTCTCGGCCCGGCAGATGCGCCATCCGGCGAACGTTTCGCGGAGCAAGCAGAGGGAGCTACGCCAAGAAGCTCGATGCCCTCGCGAACCACCGAATCGGGTTCGAATCAGCGCGACCGATTCTCTTCGGACGAAGATCCGGTGACCGGAGGCATTGGTCTCGTAGCAACATCTCGCCTAGAGCCGTCTCTTTTGCAAGAACCATCGCAAGAACGAAAAGACCGTTGTCTGGAGCGAGTTCAGGCGCTTCCGGAGGGTGCAGCCGACGGCGTGCCCAGGGTCGGCAACCCTGAGGACGGAAGGCTCGCCCCTGCGGCTGCGCAGTCTCCGGGCAAGGACAGTACAGCTAGGTTGGGAGAGGCCGAGCTGTCCCATGCAGGAATAAAGCAAATCGGAGCAAAGGACATCGGAGACAAGGCGGGCACTGGGAGTGACCCGATCAATCTTGTCGATCTGCTCACTCGCTGGGGCAGTTTGCTATCCATGATCGCTCGCGGGCCTGTCGAGGTGAAGTTTGGACCCCAGGCGGCGCTCCCGATCCAGGTTGGCGAAGAGGCGATGGAACGTATTCTGGTGAATCTGGTTCATAATGCCATGACGGCGACACGGAACGGCGGCGCGATCCGGATTGGAGTAGGTCGCGCCGAGACGCGTCGTCCGGCTCCCTCTCATCCGTCTTCCGAGGGGTGGGTCCGGCCAGCTGGCAAGATGGTGCTGACGGTGGACGACTCGGGGTGCGGCATGAGCGAGGAGCAGATCGCGAAGGTACTGGGCACGGGCCGAACTATGGTCGATGCAAAGGGTATTGGCGCTCACTCTGGTACACACGGATCACTTCAGGATAGTCTTCAGAGCGGGATCGACGTCAGCCCCGACATCAATCCTGTTCCCAAACCTGGTCAGGATAATGCCCGACACCCACCTTTGACGGGCCATTCCAGAAGCCATCGCCGGCATGGCATGGGGCTGCAGATTGTTCGGGAGCTCGTCTCAGCCAGCGGGGGGGAGTTAGCCATCTACAGCCGCCTTGGAGTGGGGACTCGAATCGAGATCCACTGGCCCGCGCTGCAACCCAGCCCCACGCTGCAATCCAGCGTGGAGCCGGAGACCCACTCCGGGCGTATCCCTCCAGCGTCAACGGGCGTGACGGCCGCAATCCCTCGCCCCGGAGTAGCTGGACAGCGTCGCCCCCAGCAGGGATTGGAAGGAGCGATCGCATGCTAAAGACGAAGGGATTCGGCGAACGGGATGAATCGGCTGCAGGACAGAGGGACACCTCCCACTTCAGGGAGGCGACACGTAGGGACGGGGAGACGATCGGATTACCGAATTCGGAACCTTCGCCGGCAGGATTACCGGTCGGCGAAGCGCGGTCCGGAGAGGCCCTGCTCCAGTCGAGCGCAGAGTTTGGCGATCGATCCGGGCTGGCCATGGGCGGAGAGCGCGGAGAGCCAGGAGCTGCGATCGTCTCCGACTGGGCCGCTCGGGATCGGAGCCGGTTGAGTGGGGACGCGATCGGTGAAGCCGGTCAGGCCCTGACGGACGAACAGGCATCAGCCTTTCTCGCCGGCTCTGACCATGTGCCCGGTACGGAGGTTGGGATTCACCATCTGCTCGTTGTCGACGACGACGACCCCGTGCGTAACGCCTGCTGCGAGATCGCGCGCCAGATGGGATTCACCGTGCACAGCGCAGAGAGTGTGCCTGCGGCAAGGGCGGTGCTCAAGTTTCAGCCTATCGACCTGTTGCTCCTCGACCTCAAGCTGCCTGGGGGAGGAGGTCTCCTCTTACTGGAAGAGATCAGGGCGATCCATCCGGAGACGGTGGTGGTGGTGATGACGGCCTTCGCGACGGTCTCGTCGGCGGTCGAGGCGATGCGCATCGGGGCGGCGGACTACCTCACCAAGCCCTTCGCTCTGACCGAGCTGCGCAACACGCTACTGCGCGCGGCGAAGCGGCGGCAGTATGACATCGAGAGCAGGCTGCTGCGGGAGAGACTGCGCTCGCAGAAGGGCGACGGTCACATCATCGGGAACAGCCCGGAGATGGAGAAGCTCTATCGGATACTTTCGAAGGTCGCGTTCTCGAACCACCCGGTACTGATCCTGGGCGAGAGCGGGACGGGCAAGGAGATGGTGGCGCGGACGATCCACTTCAACGGACCCAACGCGCGCAAGCCGTTTGTTCCCGTGGACTGCGGATCGCTTGTGCCGACGCTGATCGAAAGCGAGCTCTTCGGCCACGTCAAAGGAGCGTTCACCGGCGCCAACCGTTCGAAAGAGGGTCTGCTGGCCTCAGCCGAGGGCGGGACGGTATTCCTCGACGAGATCGGCGAGCTTCCGCTTGACCTTCAGGCGAAGCTGCTGCGGGCGCTGCAGGAGAAGGAGGTGCGGCCGGTGGGGTCGAACCATGCGGTGCCAATATCGGCGCGGGTGTTGGCGGCGACCAATCGTGATCTTCTGGCGATGGTCGAGCAGGGGCAGTTCCGCAAGGACCTCTACTTCCGTTTGAACGTGGTGAACTTAAAGATTCCTCCGCTGCGCCAGCGCAAGGAGGACATCCCGGTGCTGGCCGAGCACTTTCTTGAGCGAAAGCGGAAAGAGACGGGGCGCTCGCTGATTCTCTCGGACGAAGCGCTGCGCTGGATGATTGAGTTTCCCTGGCCAGGAAATGTGCGTGAACTAGAACATGCGATCGAGCGTGCCTGTGCGCTCTCCTCGGGGCCGGTGCTGCATATCGGCGACCTGCCGACCCAGTTGCAGGACTTCCAGATGCACGCACGGCAGAGCCTCATCGAGCAGCGGGAGCGGCAGGCGCAAGCCCAGACCGCTGCAGCGCCTACGCTGGAGCAGTCGCATGGCGGTTACCTGGGACCGGCGGCAAACGATACCTCTCTGATCCGCATGGAGAATGGGGAGAGGATTGTCTCGATCGCGGAGCTTGAGAAGCAGGCGATCTTGAATACGATCCGGCAACTGCATGGCGACAAGCTGATGGCAGCGAAGTTGTTGCAGATTGGCAAGACGACGCTCTATCGGAAGCTGAAGGAGTACGGAATCGCCGAGGGGGCTGAGGGGATGCACTAAAGACGAAAGGCTGCCCTGCGCGGGCGGCGGTCACTTCGTGACGCTTATTGGGCTTCGCGTGGTGCTCCCGTTGGTCGCAACCTCGACCAACGGGAGAGCCACGCGAAACGTTAAAAAGGCACGTAAGCGCCCGCCCCGCGCGTAGCGGGCCCGTCCGTCAGGACGTTTTACTTTGCCTCCGACAGCACGGCTACGCCATAGACGGGCAGATCGACCGTGTGGATGGCTCCGCCCTTCAGTACGTCGGTCATCGCCGTTGGCAATGCGACCTTCTGTGGTGATTTGGCGAAGTTGACCAGGATGAAGACCTTGCCGTGGTCTCCCTCGCGCGGGTAGACATCGACACCCGCAGGCACGGGGCCGAACTTTGCGGCGACGCCGCTCATGTCGGCCATCCACTTGGCGGCATTCTTCATGGCGGGTTCGTCGAGCCAGGCGCCGATGTAGGTGATGCTGCCCTTGCCGACCTTGCGGGTGATGGCTGCGGGCTGGCCATCGAGCCAGCCGTTCGACTTGCCGTAGGTCATCAGGACTTTGGTGTCGGGTGAGGACGCGCTGAGTTGTTCGGCCCACTCTTTGCTAGAGCTGTTGCCCCATGCGCCGGAGACCGGGACTGGATCGATCAGGGAGTAGTACTGCTCCACGCGACCGCCGAGCAAAGGAACGAGCGGGCCGGGCTGGCGGTTTGTCTGGAGGCCGTTGTCCACGTCTTTCATCCCAGAGCGCTGCCCGAGGACGAGGTTGCCGCCCTGTTCGACGTAGGCGATGAGGTTCTTGCCCTCTTCCTCAGACAGCACGTTGAGGCCCGGAGCGACGACTAGCTTGTACTGAGAGAGCGAGACGGATGGGTTTACGATGTCTATCGATTGCGCGAGATCGCGCAGCGGCTTGTAGTAGCTGTAGATCTCCGCGACCGGGTCATACGCCTTGTTGTGGCGCTGCCAATTGATGGCCCAGCGGCTGTCGTAGGAGTGGAGGATGGCAACGTCGGAGTGGACGGAGGTTCCGGCGAGCACCGGGCCAGCTTTGACGAACTCCTGGCCTAGCTGGGCGACCTCGGTGTAGAGCGGGACTGGCGTTCCATCAGCTCCAACGAGGGTTCCGTGGTACTCCTCTTGGCCGTTCAAGGCGCTGCGCCACTGCCAGTAGCTGACGGCATCTGCACCGTGGCCAATGTCGTGCCAGGCCATCGCACGGACCTCACCCTTGTCGAGGGTGTTGTTGTTGGGCGACCAGTTGACCGAGCCGGGCTGCGTCTCCATGACCCAGAAGTTCTTGCGCAAAATTCCTCGCATTAAGTCGTGGGCGATGCCGTTCTTGTAGGGGTCGAGCTGGCCGGTACCGACGTAGTCGTCCCACGAAATGATGTCCAAATCCTGGCCGACCGTGTAGTGGTCGTAGCCGTCGAAGAGGCCCATCATGTTGGTCGTGATGAACTGGTTGGCGGAGTTGGCGCGGATGACCTCGGTCTGGTTCTTCTGGTAGCTGCGCCAGGTGTCGGAGACGAAGCGTTTCCAGCTCAGCAGCAGGCCGGGGTTGCCGTAGCCGGTCTGGATGGGGACCTGGTCCCAGTTCTGGTAGGTCTCGCTCCAGTAGGAGGTCGTCCAGCGGGTGTTCAGGTTGTCGAGCGTGCCGTAGCGCGCCTTGAGCCATGCCTGGAACTGGGCTTTAGTGGCGGCGTCGTAGGAGTTGTCGCCATACTCGTTGTCGATCTGCCAACCGACGACGTTGGGGTTGTGGCCGAAGCGCTTGGCGAGCTGTTCGGCGACGGCGCGGGCGAGTTGGCGGTACTTGGGGTCGGCCCAGTTGAACTGGGTGCGGTTACCGTGCTCGTCCTTGCGGCCGTCTTCCTTGGTGCGCAAGGTCTCGGGATACTTCTGAGTGAGCCATGCGGGCGGCGCTGCGCTGGGGGTTCCGATGACGGTGACGATGTTGTGGCGCGCGGCGGCCGCGACGGCATGGTCGAGCCAGTCGAGCTCGTAATCGCCTTCAGAGGGTTCCATCCGGCTCCAGGCGAACTCGCCGACGCGGACCATGTGGATGCCGGCCTTCTGCATCAGGTCGAGGTCGGCGTCCCAGCGGGACTCGGGCCACTGCTCGGGATACCAGGCGGTGCCGAGGACGAGCGGCGGAGCGGGCGCGGCATTCTGTGCGGGAAGCGCAGCGGTCGTAAGGAGAAGAGCGAGAAGAGGTGTGCAGGCGCGGGTGAGGATGTGCGAAGGCTTCAAGGGTTGAGGCTCCTGTTTCAGAGTGGCCTGAAAACGATTACATACACTGTAGCCGATTGGTGGGACCACTGGTGACTGGTTGTAAAGAAACGCATTGAATGGGCGATTCTCCAGAATTCGAAACAATCCCTTATCTCATGCGTGCTTAACGTTGAACGCTGAACGAAACTGCCGGGGAGTTGTTGACTTGAATGCTTTGAATTGGCGGTTAAACTTCGCTAGGTTGCGATAGCCGACATCGTCGGCGATGAGGGAGATGGATCGTTCGGTGTTGATGAGCAGGGCGCACGTGTTGCCGATACGCAGTCGCGAAATATACTCGGTGATCGTCGCGCCGGTGTGAAGCTTGAAGAGTCGATGCAGCGAACTGCGGCTCAGGGCGTCGATGCGGCTTAGCCTCTCGACGGCGTTCTGATCCTGATAGTGCTGATGGAGGTAGGAAAGTACGCGGCCTCCAGCCTGATGATTGCGGCGATCGTTGGTGGAGCGATCATCCCGCTCGCAACGGGAGGGCTCGCCGACGCGATCGGGCTGCACCTAGCGTCTCTGCTTCCGTCGCTTTGCTACGTGTACATTGCCTGTTTCGGATTCGCTTCAAAGAGACGCATGTTGAGTGATTGAGCTTCGAACGGCTGTTCCTCGCTGCGATGCCAGTTGTCGGGCTGGCAACGCGCTTGAGGAGACGGCTTACATATTCGTGATGGTCTGCGGAGTGCCGTCCAGCTTGGTAAAGGTGATGCTGAATGGTTCCTTGTAGGTGCAGGCGAGGTCTTGCAGGAAGCGGATGGCGACAGCTTCGCCTAGAGTCATCGACCAGTCACTGTCGCTGCGCCAGTGGATGCCGCCGTGAAGACCGTGGCCGAAGGTAACGTTGTGCGCGAGCTTGTGCAGTTCGCCGTTTACGGTGAGGTTGCCCCGTAGGTAGTCGGGGTGGTCCATGGGGTCCCACGGCCCGAGCGTGGTGCCGTCGGAGCTGGACTCCTGTGGAGCGTAGAGGACGTAGTCGCCATCGAAGAAAAACTTCAGGATAGTGATGCAGGCTCCGCCAACGGTGCCGTGGCCTGTGGGGTAGGCCGGGTGCGCGGGAGAGCCCTCCGGGAAGGGCTGCGAGAGGAGATCGGAGCCGTACTTGCTGCTGCTCTGATGCAGGGCTTGTGAGTTGAAGACGCGCGGCAGCGGCTGGGCGTCGAAGGTAGAACCGCGGTTGATGAGATGGATAAGGCCCGCGCCGGACTCCGGCCGATGGCGAAGATGGACGACCCACTTCTGATACCAGACGGTGTTGAGTGCGAGCTTGGCGACCTGCGCAAGGACGGCTGCGAAGTCCGGCCCGCCGAATGTGCCGAAGCCGTTCTGCTTCTTTGAGGGCAGGCCTCCAACAACATACGGGCTGCCGGGATTGACGGGTGCGCCGATAGAACTGAGGACCAGGTAGGCGGTGAAGTAGGCCTGGTAGAGTTCGTCGACGTGAGTATAGGCAGCCAGGCCACGGCCATCGTGAAGGTAAAGCGGAGTGGCAAGCTTCTGATTGGTGAAGCCGGTGCCGACGCCGTTCTGCACCGCCCACCATGTACCCTGATCGGTCATGTAGTCGACGTTCGGCTTGTAGGTGACGTACTGCTGGCTGAAGGGCAGAGCGCCGAGGTTGGTGGGTGTGGCAAAGAACTGCGAGATGTAAGGGCCGATCGCTTCTCCGGGGAAGTTGCCGCGGAAGAGGAGTTCCGGAGTGACTTTACCAGCGTGTTTGGGCCCCTTGTACTCGACAGAGTTCGTGAGTTCCTTGGCGGCGGCGTGGGCGATGGGGTTGTCATGGTAGTCGATAAAGGCGACGTCGCGAAGCAGCGAGCACCAGTAGAGGTCGATGAGTTCCGTGGCGTACTCTTCGCTGGCGAGAGCGGGCGGGGCAGGCACTTCAGGCAGGCCAAACTGGCTGGCGTCGGCACCGACAAAGCTGTACGCATAGGAGCCCATCGGATTGTTCTGGGTGCGGCTTCCGCCGAGAGTCAGGTTCTGGAAGTCAGCGAAGTCGCCAGAGTTGATGGCACTACGAAACTGTGCGAAGGCGGTGAGATCGACCTTGCCGGGAGATGCCTGCTTGATGCACTTGGTGTAGGTGCCGCACTTGTCGGGCAGAGCCTCGTCACCGTTCGTGGGCTGTGGCGGGACGGCCTGAACGGCTTGTGCGGTGGCGGTGTTGTAGCGGTGGGTGAAGTTATCGAGGATGCGTCCGGCGGGAATGGCAGGGGCGCAGGGGGAAGGTACGGGCGTGCTGCACGGACTTGGCATAGAGTCTCCTCGTGGTCGTTCGATTTGATAGACGGGCCTGAGGTGCTGCTCGAGCTGCAAGGAATCGAATCGATAGGTTAGACCCTGCATCTGACGAGCAAGAGTGCGCGCGATGGTCCTTGCGTTTCAACCTCGCATGAGGTGAAGACTACTAAACGGCGCGCCATAAAGAGATGTGGCAGTGGATGCAAGTGTCGTGGCAGCGGACGTAGTCAACGGTTTCTCTCTAGACTTTAGTGGGTGTGCGACTTAAGGTCCTTGCCGGAGTTGGTGAGGACGAGCTTGCCGAGTTCCACGCCGCGCAGGGCGAGGATGCCGTCGGCGACTGCCTGCAGTTCTCTGCTCTTGCCCTTCATGATGATGACTTCGAGGCAGTAGTGATGGTCGAGGTGGACGTGGGTCGCGGCGAGGATCATGGCTCCGGCGCGGTGTTGAACGTCGGTGAGCTTCTCGGAGAGATTGGGGATGTGGTGGTCGTAGACCAGGGTGAGGGTGCCTACGACGGACTTATTCGAATCGACGTCTTCTTCGAGAAGGGCGCGGCGGATGAGGTCGCGGACGGCCTCGGAACGGTTCTTGTAACCGCGTTTGGTGATAAGGCGATCGAACTCCTTGAGGAGGTCTCCGTCGAGCGAGACGCCGGTGCGGCTTAGATTGGACATGCAACCTCTCGGATGAAGCTATGACTTCGATCCAAGGATATCTCTTCCAATTGCGCAATCCAGACTGCGAGCCGTTTCGTAGCACAGTTATAAAAAATGTAATACCATCGTGCCGATCGATGAAATTTCTCCCACGAATTCCGCGAATAACGTAGCACGATTTTTACATTCCTCTTACGTTTGGGAATCGATCCCGCATATCAAAACCCTGTTCCTCCATTCGATGAGCTGAAAGGAAGGCCATGACCGCTGTTCTCGTCCGTTGGTGCTTATTCTTCGGCATGATGTACCCGTTGCTCGCGACGGGGCAGGAATTCT
The DNA here is from genome assembly GCF_025685565.1 of Granulicella aggregans. Lineage (NCBI taxonomy): Bacteria > Pseudomonadati > Acidobacteriota > Terriglobia > Terriglobales > Acidobacteriaceae > Granulicella > Granulicella aggregans. The sequence continues at coordinate 240,773 of NZ_JAGSYE010000002.1, read as the reverse complement.
TCCGCGTGGAGGGCGAGGTCGTTGACTCGGCGGGGAAACCGGTTGTTCGCGCGACGGTTGAGCTTTCGCCGCAGCTTGGACGTAAGCGCGAGGTGTTGACCAATTCCGTTGGGAGGTTTGAGTTTGGGAAATTGATGCCGGGAAGTTACGTTTTGGTTTTCAATGCACCAGGGTTCCAGACTGTATCAACGACAATCAAGCTGGACAACTCGACGAGTACGTTGCAGATAGACATGGTTCCGACGCTGAGCCACAAGGAGTCGGTGGCGGTGACCGCGGACATCAATCAACTGGATGTGCTCTCGCCCGATCCGGCGGAGAAGGTCTTCGTGAAGCAGGACTTGATCGATGCAAATCCTGGGAGGCCGGGAGCGCCGGTGTCGATTCCTGGATATCCGATCGAGACAGCATCGAGCGGCATCAAGGCTCCGCAATACTTTGCCCCGGGAGTGGCGGGAGATCATGGCGAGCCGATCGCTCAGTTCGTTGCCGTAGGCGGTTACCTGGTGCCGAACAATCTCTCCGCAAACGCGCACGGCAATGGCTACTCCGATCCGAATATCCTCATCCCGTCGGTGATCGAAAGTGTTCAGGTCGATGGAGGAGCATTCAACGTGCGCCAGGGGAACCATGCGTTGAATGTGGCAGCGACCTATGGGCTGCGGTCGCGGGTCGATCCGTTTGTGTCGCTTACGGGAGACTATCGGGACATCGATCTGGTGGCTGGCGTAAGTCCGGCGGAGAAGTCGTTTGTGGCGATCGAGGCGTCGTTGGGGAACGGTTTTCTGCAGCGGCTGGAGCACAGGCAGCAGTACAAGCTGAACTCGCAGAGGGTCTTCGACCTGGGACGGCATGAGCTGACGTTGCTTGGGATTGCGTACTGGGGCAGGTCCTATGTGCCGGGGCTGGTTCCTATCTTTCCGGATGACGATGGCGACGCAGGCGTGGTGAACTACGGCGACACGATTGACCCGCGGCAGAGAGACCAGACGCATACTGCACTGGCGGCGGTGAATGATATCTGGCGGCTGAACTCCAGGCAGGAGCTACAGGTCTCAGGGTTCTTTAGGACCTATAACCTGGCGCTGTTCTCGAACTTTGGGGATGGACTGATTCGGCAGAGCGAGTTTCGGACTGTGGCCGCGCAGAGTACGAGCTACGTGAATAAGTTCAGCGATGCGCTTTCGGTGCTGGCTGGACTTGATTGGGAGAGGGAAGCTCCGCGTAGGGACAACCTCGATCACTATGACAACTACACGGGGCAGTTTGTGTATGGCCCGTTTACCAAGGTGGACTCGAGCGATGTGACGATCTCCTCGGTGACGACGTATGGAGCACTGTCGGGTGCGCTGGGGCAACACTTCCGATACTACGGCGGGTGGCGACGGGACCAGATCGATATCACGAACGTGGACCGGATCGATGCGGAGCACTCCTTTCAAAAGTGGGTTGGGGTGAACTCGCCGAAGGCCACGGTGTCGTTTGTGCCAGGGGAGATGAAGTTTCTGCCGCTGGTCTCGGCTAGCTTTGGCGAAGCGTTCTTCACGGAGGACCCGAGGATCGCGCTAGGAAGCGCGAACGGCACGCTGGTGGCGCGGTCGCATAACTATCAGCTGGTGGTGAGCAAGACGGCGGCGGCGACGGACTTCAAGCTGACGCTGGGGCATGTGACGACGAGCTCCGAGCTGGCGAAGATCGATCCGGACACGGGACTGCAGGAGGACCAGGGACCGGGGCGGCTGGAGTTTCTGACGGCGGCGGTGCGGCAGAGTTTTACCGGCGGGTCGGTGCTGGTGACGTTCTCGAAGGCGGATGCTCGGGATGTGGACTCGGGGCAGCCGGTGCCCGAGGCTCCGAGGACGATCTTCGATGTGCTGGCGAATGTGCAGCGGCTGCCGTTCGGAATGCAGGCTCGGGGAGAGTTCGAGTTTGTAGGGAAGAAGCCGCTGGGAACGGGGTGTCTGCCGGATGTGAATGCGCAGTGCCTGGGGACGGCGGTGAAGGAGTTTCGCGGGGCGGTGGTGAGGCCGTTTCTCGACGAGCGGCTGAATGTTGGGGTGAATTTTCTGTTGGCCGGCGGGTATACAGGGCAGACGCTGGAGTCGTTTGGGGGGAGCGAGATCTCAGAGGTTGTGGGGGTGCGGATTCCTTCTTACGCGAGCGTGAATCTGACGTGGAAGTTTGGGGGACGGGCGGCGGCGAAGTAGGGGATGGCGTACCTCAGCGGCTGAAGCCGTTTGGCGAAGGTGGGGTTGTGGCACGGCTGAAGCTGTGCCCTTAAGCAAGGCGTCGGTTGCTGCTGCTTTGACGGAGATTCTTGAGGCGGGGGATCGGGCTTTGCTGGCCTCGGCGCTGGCGGAGATTGCGCGGGCTCGGGGGATGACCGAGATTGCGAAGTCGGCGGGGATTACGCGGGAGGCGCTGTATAAGGCGCTGCGGCCAGGGAGCGCTCCGCGGTTCGATACGGTGAGCCGGGTGTGTGCGGCGCTCAGGGTGAAGCTGGTGTAAGTTCTTCTGGTAGCTGCTCTACAGTGCCGCTAACACCCAGCCAATGACCAAAAGCGAGTCATTGGGGATACCCGGATATGATGGATAATCAACTTGATTGACACTAAGGAATAAGATGATTGAGATTCGTCTAGAAAGACAAAATTGGTACTACGACCCTACAAAGCCCCTTGGAGCGCCCGGAGGATTCGGTGCAGTTTTTGAAGGTCAGTCTCCCGACGGAACCGCGGTTGCCATTAAAAAACTTCATCTTGGCTCTGAGGAGTCTGCTCATCGAGAATTTCGAGTTGCGTCTCAGTTAGTGAGTCATCCTAAGCCTCACCTAATTCCGACATTCGATTCTGGCGAAGATGCGAATACAGGAAGCTACTTTATCGTGATGGCTCGTGCCTCTAAAAGTCTTGAATCAGACTTGGATCAAAGTAAAAAATACTCGCTGGTTGAGACAGTTGACATTCTTATGCAGGTAACTGAAGGCATCAGGGAGTTGGACGGTCTAATTCATAGAGACCTTAAGCCGGCAAACGTTTTATTTCACGACGGAACGTGGAAACTTGCAGATTTTGGAATTGCTCGGTTTGTTGAAGAGTCTACCAGCTTGAATACCCTGAAAGGTTGCCTATCACCGCAATATGCTGCTCCTGAGCAATGGCTTCTTGAAAGTGCCAAGGCTGCGACCGATGTTTATGCCCTTGGCTGTATTGGTTACAAGCTCTTATCCGGTCGACTGCCTTTCGAAGGGCCAAAGATGGATGACTATCGAGACCAGCATTTGCATCGATCTCCTTCTTCGCTGCCGGAAGACATTCCTCCGACGCTACGCACTTTAATTGCGATGCTACTGCGCAAGTCTCCCGAGGCCCGGCCACAAATTCAAAGGATTAGAGACATACTTGGCAACGTTGAACTTTTGGTGCCACGACACGCCAGTCCAATCGCCGAAGCCGCCGTGCGACTAGAACATGTTCGGTCGCGAGAAGAATCAGCTGCTGCCGAACAGAAATCGATTGTGATCGCACGTGAACGTTTAGCTCTCAGCGGTCATAATCTGCTCGACGAAATGTTCACGCGTCTTCGACAGACAATCCTAAGTGAAGCTCCATCCTGTCGGGAGGAGGAGACATACCTAAAGTTCGGGACAGCGCGGTTCTCCTTACCTAAAGCAACCGCATTCAATTATCTCCAAGTGATCCCGCCTTTGAGCTTTGAGCACTCTCAGATTGACGTTGTGCTCGCCAAGACTATACAGGTAGAGCAATTCCATCCGGAATACTTCTGGAGTTCGTCGCTTTTATACTGTCGTTTGCCAAAAGAAAACGACTACCGCTGGTATGAGGTGTCGTTTATGTCGCTAGGTTCAGGCGGCGAGATACCTCCTTTTAGCCTTATAGATGTTCGGGCTCCAGGCCACCCTCGTTTCAGTCATCTCGATTTAGCTCTGTCAGCAACTATGCACGTATATCAAGCGGCCTTCGGTCCCGTTTCGGTTGACGACGAGAACGAAGGTGATTTTATAGAACGCTGGATGTCAATTTTTGCGGCTGCGGCTGAAGGAAAACTGAAATACCCATCTTCGTTACCTTTCTCTCCGACATATTGGCGGCAAATTTTTAGTTGATCCGCTGCTAGTTGATCGTTGCGGCTAAAGCGCCGCTCGCCGGGTGCCCCATATCTGGCAGTTTCATCGCCAGATGTGGGATGTGCCAATGGCACCGATTTTCAAGTCGCGGTGATCCTTACGGGGCCGTCTTCCTCCAGCAGATAGTGACGGAATGACGACCATCTCCAATCTTCAGGGTGTTCAACTAAACCACGAGTTACGGGATTCCGGTGCATGTAGCGTAGCTTCTCGATGACCTTGTCGCGTGATGCGACGTTGAAGTCGTAGTAGCGTCTTTGCCAGAAAGGGCGTTGCGGCAATCGTCGCGCGACCGATATCTTCCACGCTTGCATGATTGTGGCTATCGTGTGGTTCTCGTGGTCGGGTGGTTCGGAGATGAGAAGGTGGACGTGCTCTGGCATCACAACGTAGCCGAGAATTTCGAACTGATACTTCTGACGTGTGGCTTCGAGGGAAGTTAGAGCGATGTCTTTGGCTTGTGGGGTGATGAAGTAGGGTTGCCGGTGATAGCAGCTAACGGTGATGAAATGGTCTTCGCCTTCGTGGTGATAACGGTTGAGGCGGCTTGGCATGGTGGGGATTCTACTTTATGGGAGAACCCCACATCTGGCGGTGAAGCTGCCAGATATGGGGCACCCAGATTTTGTGCGGTCACCGAACCTCGAACTTGAATGCTGCCGCTTTGAAGTCGCCGGTTAGGTCGGGGTCTAGGCCGTGGTTCATCCAGTAGGCTCCGGAAGCGGTTTCGGGGGTGTCCTTCTTCAGGGTGCCGTACATGGGGGTGACCTTGTATTGCTTGGCGGGGTCGAGGCCCTTGAGGTAGACGCGGGGATAGGGGTAGCGCTGCGTGCTCGATTTGAGGAAGGTGAAGAGGACGGCCTGGTGGAGGTCGGTTGAGACGGACTCGGTGGCGGAGTGGTCGCTGCCATTGCGCGGGTTGATGAGGCGGTAGAGGCTGCCCTGCTGGACGGTCTGGCGGATGGTCTTGTAGGCGGCGATGAGGTCTTTGGCGGTGGCGAAGTCGGCGTCGGTCCACTTGTTGAGGTTCGCGCCTACGCCGAGGCCGCCCTGCATTGAGGACAAGAAGCGGTAGGCGACGGAGGTGCTGCGGTCGTTGGCCCAGTTGGGCGAGTCGGTGACCCAGGCGGTCATGACCTGCGGGGTGTAGGCGTAGGTGAAGCCGTCCTGGATGCTGAGGCGGTCGAAGGGGTCGGTGTTGTCGGAGGGCCAGACCTCGTCGGTATATCCGAGAATGCCGAGGTCGACGCGGCCGCCGCCGGAGGAGCAGGACTGGATCTCGACCTTGGGGTGTTTGGTGCGGAGCTCGGCGAGGATGCTGTAGAGGTTGCGGATGTACTCGACGTAGACGGTCTTCTGCTTGTCGGAGTCAGGGCCGAGTTCGGGCCAGCCGGGTTCGGACCATTGGCGGTTGTAGTCCCACTTGAGGAAGGCGATGTCGTTGTCGGTGAGGATCTTGTCGAGGAAGTTGAAGACGTAGGCGCGGACGTCTTTGCGGGCGAGGTTGAGCATGAGCTGGTTGCGGCCTTCGCTGCGGGGGCGGCCGGTCATGTTGAGGACCCAGTCGGGGTGGGCGCGGTAGAGGTCGCTGTTGGGGTTGACCATCTCGGGCTCGACCCAGAGGCCGAAGTCCATGTTGAGGGCGTGGACCTTGTCGATGAGCGGCTTGAGGCCGTTGGGGAATTTTTTCTGATTGACGTACCAATCGCCGAGGCCGGCGTGGTCGTCCTTGCGCTGGCCGAACCAGCCGTCGTCCATGATGAAGCGTTCGACGCCGATGCGGGCGGCCTTCTCGGCCAAGGCTGCCTGGCCGGGATAGTCAACGGCCATCTCGGTGGCTTCCCAGGAGTTGTAGATGACGGGGCGCAGCTTGGGCGTGGGCTTCTGCGGGAGGATCTGTGAGATCTCAAAGCGGTGGAAGATGCGAGAGGCTTCGCCGATTCCATGCGACGAATAGCCGGCGTAGAAGACGGGTGTTTCGAGCTTCTGGCCGGGGGCGAGCGGGTAGGCGAAGTCGAAGGGGTTGTACCCGCCGGTGACGTGGATGTCATGGACCTGGTTGCGCTCGACGTTGATGCGCCAGGAGCCGGACCAGGCGAGAGCTCCGAACCAGACCTGGCCGACCTCTTCGTTGGTGGGGAACTCGGGATGCGGGCCGGAGGAGTTGGCGCGGGTGATCGCGAACCAGGGGTTGTTCTGCTGGCCGGTGCTGCCGCGGCGGGACTCTAGGACGGTGGTGCCGTCTTTGATCTGCTCTTGGGTGAGCTGCCACTCGGCGGCCCATCTTCCACTGAGATAGCTGAGCTGATAATCCGTTCCGTGGGGGAGGTTCCAGGTGGCGGAGGCGGCTTGTTCGATGGTGAGTTTTTCTTTGGTCTTGTTGGTGATGATCGAGTTGCGGCCGATGACGCCGGTGGCGGGGTCAACGGTATAGATGAGGTCGACGAAGACTTCGCGGGAGATGTCTTTGGTGGTGATGGTGAGGCGGTCGCCGTCGATCTTGTGGGAGACGTAGTGGAGGACGAGGTCGCGGTTGCCGTCGGGGAAGTTGATCTTGACGGCGGGCTCGGTGAAGTTGAGGCCGCCCCAGGCGCGGTACTCGTAGGGGGTGATGTTGGTGGACTCTTCCATGCCGGAGAGGCTGCGGTAGGCGGCGGGCGTGGGGAGTGGGTCGGCGGCGGCTAGCGGGGAGCCCCAGTAGATGGTTTGGATCTCGGACTGCGCGTTGACGCCGAAGGCGTAGGTCTCGCCGGGGGTGTCGATGCGAAAGACGTGGGTGGTGGCGTCGAAGTGGATGGCCTGGGCGCTCGCGGAAAGGACAGGGAGAGCGAGGGCGGTGGTGATCGCGGCGGCTAGGGCGAGATGCTGGCGGAGGCCGAGGTGCTTCAACATGGGCGTCTTTCCTGTTCTTCTGTGATTCGTATGTCGGTGCGTTGAGCTATTGGGTGCCGGGTTCCGGGCGTGAAAGCGGTTGCATGCCGGAGTTTTGGGGCTTAGGAAGGTATACACCGGGGGAAGGGTAGGTGTCAGGGGTGTGACGAAAGCGCCTTGCAGGCTCGAAATTGCAAAACTGTCTAGTACCCGAGCGGTCGCGCGTTTGAAAGCTTGATCTCGCCCACATCGACGATGCTGAAGATGAACTCCTCATGGCCGTATCCCTCGACCATGCACTGATAGGTCAAGAGATCGAATCGCAGCCGCCTGTGACAGAGTTCAAATGCGCAGTACGCAGCTATGAGATCGGACAATTCGCTTCGATTATTCGCGCAGGCCTCTGCGAGGCGGTTTAAATATCTAGAATCCACCAAACGGATGAAGTCAGTTCCGAGACGACCGACTATATACCACTGAGGATCGCTCTCGTAGATCTCGGCGCACTTTGGTTGAGCGTAATATTTAAATATGGCCTCAGTTACGAGCGTCATACTGAAATATGGAGCATTGCTAAATATCTCTGCGACCGTTGCGAGCGCCTCTGGATTGCTAAGCCCGGCCAAAATGACTTTGGTTGCATCGTGATAAAGGCACGCAGCGTACGCCGTGCGTGAATCCCATCTATATTGCTCAATCCCAGCAAAGATACCTGTTTCAACCCAATACTGCGCTGCGAGAAAGTCTTGCAGACTTCGGTGTACAAATTCCCAGCTATCGTCTTTCGGAACAAAAATTCCATAGAACTGTGCCGTCTCCATCAACACTCGATTGTGGTCAACGCGATCAAAATGCATCAGTGATAGTTCTTCTTTCGCAAGGGTCGTGACGCGGAGTTTGTCGACTATAGGGGATCGAGATTGATATGCAATGCGCTTTAGGAGTTCTATGCGATCCCTACCATCCAACGCTGTAATACGGTGACGTTCGATGATCTTCTGATCGTCCCATTTATAGGCGAGTACTTCGAGCGCTCGCTCAAGCAGCCGCAGCGCGCTTCTTGGATGATTGGTGTGGCTTGTCGTCTCAACAATGCATGCCAACGTCAGAAGTAGCGGGTGCGAGAGGAAATCTTCAAACCCTCGCTTTTGAAGATCATCAACGGTCTGTATAGGGTCCAGCTTCGAGCCGTATGTCTTAAGAAATGTCGTGACAAAAGCGTACTTATCTGTGAGATGAAAGCCCTTTATGTGGAGTTCCGGTGCCGTGATCAGGGCAACATCATAAAAGCTTCGACAGGTGAGATAGAAGCGCCCTAGCTGCAACCCTTGAAATTTTAATAGTGCGTCAGAAACCCGCTTTCGTGCGTTCGGGTCAATCTCATCGTACCCATCGACCAGCAATACAAACTCGTCCCGTTTCGCTTTCTTGCTGACAGCGCCTCCAATCTGAACGATACGTTCAAGATCTTCCACAGCATTTGTTCTCCTCAAGGTTATGAGGACAGGGAGTACGATGGGATTCTTCAAGAGAGTACGGAAAAGATGATGCAGAAATGTCGTCTTGCCCCATTCTGGGCCGGCGTAAATTATCGCGTCGTCTTTGCTAAGCAGGAAATCTGAAACCGTGATCTCCCGTTCGGTAGCTGCGTGCGCAAGGGCAACCGAGCGGTCAAGTCTCCCGTTATACGCATAGGTATCTTTACGACGACCAACGCCTTTCTTGGTCATCCGAGTTGGTTGGTAGAGTTGCTCAAAAGGGATAGGCTCCGGCATCCCGACGCAATAGACTACGGATGCTAGCTGTAAAGAAGAAGCCTGTACGGCCTTAAACCAATCCGCCAACTCTATGCTCGCCGGGTCTTTTCCCAACCATGTCTTGAATTTCTCCTCCAAATAGGGAAGAAGGTTTGCCAGGTTAATACTCAGGGACGGAAGTGGGATCATGGCGAGAGTCTAAACCATATCTTATGCAGTTGGCCGTTGAGCATACGAGCGAGTGCCAAGTGTCAATTGACGAGGGAGGCGGGTATGACGGCACCGTGCTCTATCGGGGCGGTGCCTTTTCGGTTGCGGGATGTCAATCTTTGATTGAAATTCGTTAGTTTGGGATAGGCACACTGGCGTGTTTTGGAGGCCCGGGTCGTCCGTGTGGATCGATCGAGGGATGGCTAGCAGGGACGTGGGGATCCGAGGGAGAAAGGTTCGGGCGGCTGTGCGGATGTGGGGCAGCGTCGGGATCCTTCGCTACGCTCAGGATGACGGCAAGTACAGATAACCCAGGGGCATTCTGCTGCTCAGGTTGGCGGCAGGCACAAGGAATGAAGTAAGAGGTTAGTGGCCCGGGCCGTGGGTGGTTAGCCAGGTGCGGATGGTGGCGGTGTCTTGTGGGGTGAGGGTGGGGGCGGATTTTTTGAGCATGTCGAGGAACCAGTCGATCTCCCACGGGGCGACGGGGTAGCCGATGTTGCCGGGGTGGGCGAGGTTGGAGGGGCGGTTGGAGCCGGCTAGGAGTTTGCCGGTGGGGTCGAGCATGACGATGTAGGGGTAGCCGGCGTCTTTGCCGCCGAGCGCGGTTTGGATCTTCTCGCCGCCGGGGATGTTGGCGTGGCGGGTGTCGCTGGCGTGCTCGCCGGTGTCGAGGTCGGCGAGGACGAATGCCTTGTCGATGATGGGGCGGATGGTGGGGTCGGCGAAGAACTTGTCTAAGAGGCGGCAGTTGCCGCACCAGGAGGCTCCGAAGGTGAGCAGGATGTTCTTGTGCTCGGCGGCGGCGCGATGCTCGGCGGCGGTCATGACGTCAGCGGCGGTGGCCCCGGTATCGGGCACGGCGGCGTGTGCGGCGGTGGGGATGAGAGCGAGGGCGGCGGAGAAGACGAGGCTCGGAAGGGTGCGTCTTGAGGGCATAGGCTTTTGTGGACTCATTGAGGGATTTTGAAGCGATGAGTCATTATGCCTGATGTGCGGATATCTTCTGCGGCAGGGAAAGGCAAACGCAGATTCCCTTCGGGAATGACAAATAGAGTGGGATGGCTACGAAGGGGATAGCTGGGGCGTGGAAGGTCTAGGAAGAAAGGTTCGAGCGGCTGTGGGGATGTGGGCAGCGCCGGGGTCCTTCGCTGCGCTCAGGATGACAGCAAATACAGGAAAGTTAGGGCGTTCTCGTCGCGCGCACGATCATGGCAAGTACAGGACGGGATCAACCCCAGGCTGCGTCTGTTATGCCGGATTCTTTCAGAGCGGCTCCTGCTTCAAGCGGATTGATGGACTCTGGCGGTGCGTTCGCGAATGGAAGGAAGATCACGAAGATAGATCCATGATGTTGCGCGCTGGTGCTGGAGCGGACGTGCAGTTTGCCGCCGAGGCGGCCGAGGATCTCGGCGCTGATCCAAAGTCCAAGGCCGGTGCCACCGAAGCCCTTTGTGGTGAAGAAGGCTTCGAAGACGCGGGCGCTGGTGCTCTCGTCCATGCCTTTGCCGTCGTCGGCTATGGTGAGAGCGACGCCGCGGCGGCCGGACTTCCACTCGGTTGCGGGACGGCTGCGCAGGGTAAGGCGGCCTCCGGGCAGCATCGCGTCGAGGGCGTTGGCGACGAGGTTGTTGAGGACCTGGCGCACTTCGCCTTCGAAGCACTCGAAGGGCTCGGTGGCGCGATCGCGCCTGTCGACCGTGATCCGGTTGTCGCGAATGCGGCGGCTATGGAGGACCAGAACCGAGCGGAAGAGGTCGGCGAGCAGTATGAGTTCGGAGTGAGAGCTGCGCTTCTGGAAGCGGAGGGTCTCGTTCACGATGGTGGCGACGCGTTTCAGTTCGCCGTCTGCGATCTCGAGGAGCGACTTCACTTCTTCGTCGCGGACTTGCTCGCGGGCGAGATAGACCAGGTTCATCGCCGCGTCGACTGGATTGTTGATCTCGTGGGCGATCGAACTGGAGTGCCTTCCGACGGCGGCCAGTTTTTCGCTTTGGCGGAGCGCAGCTTCGGCGCGGCGCTGGTCTTCCACGTCGACGACCATGACCGCGAAGCCGCGGAGATCGCCGGCTTCATCGATGTCCGGGGCGTAGGTCGCGATAACACGGCGGTCGCCGTAGATGGTGGGGCAGATGGTTTCGGAAGAACTAGTGACGCCCCGGTGTGCAGCGTCTCGCGCGGGTCTGGTGCTATGCCAATAGGCTTCGCCGAGCACTTGGGATACGGTTCGGCCGAGCAGCCTATTTGCCGGGAGACCGAGCCACAGCTCGTGGGTTCGGTTCACCCTGACGAATCTTCCGGATGTATCGATATAGCCGATGAGCATGGGCAGGTTGTCGGTGATCAGGCGAAGTTCCTGCTCGCTGATCTCGACTGCTGCTGCGGCCTCCATGGAGACCTGCATGAACTCGCGTTGACGGCGTTCGGCGGCGTTGAGGGAGTTGCCTATAAGAACGAGTGAGAGGCTGCCGCCGACTACCAGGGTGACGGCAAAGAGCGCCATAGCAAATCTGACCTGCCCGAGATTGAGGGCAGGTCGCAGGTAGAGGTAGCCCATGAGGACTGGAAAGATGATCAGTGCGGGAAGAAGGCGGCGCGCGACCCAGCTTCCACGTTCCGAAGCTGTAAGGACTTTCCCAACCGCTGAGTCGAGCTGGCCGAGAATGAGTCCACAACTCAGGACGAGAAATCCGATTCCGGTGTGGAATGCCATGGAGTTGGCTCTTATGGAGGAGCCATAGAGGACAGGCACGCCGTACAGGAAGCCGGTGATGCTGGTCAGGGCGAGCGTTCCGAGCAGCAAAGCGAAGACCTGCGAGATGCGGCACGAGAGCTTGTTCCCTATGAAGAAGAAAAGGGAAGAGCCGGCAAGACAGAATGCAATGGCTGTGACGTAAGAGGGGCGGCCGGGCTCGACGAGACGCTGGACATCGCGGAAGAGAAGCTCGTCGATACGGAGGTTGATGCCAAGGACGTACTCGGAGATTGTGGCTGCACCGATGAAGATTGTGATTGCGGCAAAGATTCGTGAGAGTGTCCGTGAAGCGGGCAGGCGCGAGAGAGCGAAGCTGAGGCCAATTCCACTCGAGAGAAAGCCGAGAGCGGTGTTGGGCTTCATGCTGACGTGTCCGCTCAGGACGGTCTCGATGATCTCAATTCCGAGGGCCCATCCGCAAAGAACGATGACGCCAAGGATGGCTGATAGGGCAGCGCAGGTTCTCGCGACGCGGCGCACGGCACCGCGCATGTCGGCTTGGCTGCCGAATGCGGGAAGTGCAGTGGAGAAGGATGTCGTGCGGGCTCGGGAGGGCCTTTTATCCATACGAGGTTTCAAATGTTGATCTTACAGTCAGACATCGTTGAAAGTCGTTTCGCTGCCTCATTATCACGGGATACATTCGGGACGTCCAGTGCGGGAGTTCGGCTTGCGTTTTTCTCGCGCGTGCCCCGGTTGCGGTTAGGCTGTTATGGCGAAGGGGTTTCTCCTCCGAATGGTTGAGATCAGGCTATGTCGAAGTGGGTACACTTGAGTGCGTTGAGGGTTCAAGACTGTTTACGCCCACAGTGGAGAGAACTACCGGATGAATGCAGAAGATAGAGGGACCAGCTTTTCGTTGATCAACATGTTATGTGCGTTCCTGGTGGCTTCAACGGCACTTGGGCAAGGGGCGGGTAAAAGTGCTGCAGCGACGATCGTGCCCGGGAACTTTGTCGATACGACGGCGACAAGCGGAGTGAACTTCGAGGGCGTCGCTTCGCATACCTCGAAGAAGTACTTGATGGAGACGATGGGCTCTGGGGTAGCACTGTTTGACTACGACAACGACGGGCTGTTGGATGTCTTCTTTGTAAACGGGGCTCCGCTGAGCGATCCGACGGCGAAGGGAACCATTCCGGCGAAGACAGGGCCAAAGGACTGGAACCGTCTCTTCCACCAGAAGAAGGATGGGACGTTCGAAGACGTGACCGAGAAGGCCGGATTGCAGGGCGTCGGATATGGGATGGGAGTCGCCGTGGGCGACTTCGATAACGATGGCTTCGATGATCTTTATGTCACGGCTTATGGTGGCAATAAGCTCTACCGGAACAATGGGAATGGGACGTTTACCGATGTGACGGAGTCTTCCGGGACGGGCGGGAGTGGGTGGTCCACGTCTGCGGCGTGGGTGGACCTGGATAACGACGGGCTGCTGGACCTGGTGGTACTGCGCTATGTGAAGTGGGACTTCGACGATGTGTGGTGCGGAGAGCACCGCGAAGGGTATCGGTCGTATTGCCATCCGGACATCTTTCCGGCGATCGCTCCGCTGGTCTATCACAACGATGGCAAGGGGAAGTTCACAGAGGTATCGGCGAAGACGGGGATCTCTGTGCCGGGCAAGGGATTGGGGATCGCGATTGCGGACTTCGACCGTGACGGCAAGGTGGATATCGCGGTGGCGAACGACTCCATGCTGGAGTTTCTCTATCGCAACAAGGGCGATGGGACGTTCGAGGAGACGGGACTGACGTCGGAGATTGCGGTGGATGGCGACGGTCGCACCTATGCCGGGATGGGGATTGACTTCGCGGACTACAACAACGACGGGCTGCCGGACCTGATCATGACGAACCTGGCGAACCAGAAGTATGCGATCTACAAGAACAATGGGGATTCGAGCTTTACCTATGACACGTACATGTCGGGGATTGCTGCGATGACGCTGCTGCACTCGGGGTGGAGCGCATACTTTGTGGACTACGACAATGACGGCTTGAAGGACCTGCTGATCGCGCAGGGGCATGACGTGGATACCGTTGAGTTGACTTCGCCGCAGATTCACTACAAGGAGCCAATGCTGCTGGCTCGGAATACGGGCAAGGGATTTGTGGACGTGAGTTCGGTCTCAGGGCCGGTGTTCAAGCAACCGTGGGTGGGGCGTGGAATGGCCGTGGGAGATCTGGATAACGATGGGCGAATTGATGCGGTCGTGACCACGAACGGGGGAGCGGCGCATATTTTGCATAATGAGACGGTGACGGCGAACCATTGGTTGACCATCTCGCTGGTGGGGCACAAGAGTAACCGGGATGGTATTGGAGCCGAGATCGAGGTGACGGGCTCGAAGTACAAGCAGTTGGTGACCGTCAGCACGGCGGGCGGGTATCTGTCGTCGAAGGACAAGCGGGCGCACTTTGGGCTCGGGACGGACACGGTGGTGAAGCAGGTTGAGGTGCGTTGGCCGAGTGGGAGGGTGCAGAAGCTACAGGATGTAAAGGCCGATCAGGTTTTGAAGATTGAGGAGCCGCAGTAGCGACGGATTCCTGATAAAAGAACGATGCCACTCCTGGCTGCGGGAGTGGCATTGTTTTTTCTTGCGCAAGAGGTGCTAGGCGTTATGTGTCTCGAGCGAAGAGCCTTCCGCGCTGGTCCGGCTGCGGCGGGTTCGTTTTCCGCGCTCGGAGGACATGAAGACCTTCCAGCAGGCGTTGCACTCCCAGGGGAAGAGGCCCAGTTTGAACATGACGACCTTTTGCATGAAGCCTTTTCGTTCGGTGCGGGAAGTTCGCTCGGAGCCGCAGTATTTGCAGTGTGGTGTTGGCCTGGAAGCAGTCATGGGGAGAGTCGTGTTCGTCCTTATTTGAGTTGTTGCCTCTATCGGCAAGATAACCGAAGTGTTGACGGGTAACCTAGTGATTCGACGTTACCAAACGCATTTGGGTTCCCAAAATGGGTTGTGGAATTGTCGAGTGCGGTTCATGATCCGAGTTTGATACTCTCTTTGACGGTGGTCGAACCACTCAAGCGAGGGGCTATGCTCGACAAAGACAGATTATTTCCGGCAGAGAGCGGCTCCGCGCGACGCATGGCGCAAGCGCTGTATGAGACGGTGAAGGACCTGCCGATCATCAGCCCACATGGCCATACTGATCCAAGGTGGTTTGCAGAAAACAGGCCGTTTCCCGACCCTTCGGCGCTGTTCATTCAGCCTGACCACTATGTGTTCAGAATGCTGTATTCCCAGGGCGTGAGCCTGGAATCGCTTGGCGTACCGCAGCAGGGGACAAACCCGGGACAGGCGATCGCGGTGGATCCAAGAGAGGTATGGCGGATCTTTGCGCGGCACTACTATTTGTTTCGCGGGACGCCGACACGGCTTTGGTTGGACCACTCGTTTGAGACGCTCTTTGGGCTCACTGAGCGGCTATCCGAGCAGAATGCGGACACGTTTTATGACGAGATCGCCGCGAAGCTGGTAACTCCGGAGTTCCTGCCAAGGGCGCTATACGAGCGGTTCGGGATCGAGGTGTTGGCGACTACAGACGCGGCGGTGGACTCGCTGGAGCATCACAGGGCGATCCGCGAGTCGGGGTGGAAGGGCCGGGTGCTGCCTACGTTCCGGCCGGATGCGGTGATCGATGCGGAATATGCAGGGTTTCGAGCGAACCTGGAGGCGTTGGGGGAGCTTACCGGCGAGGATGTCTCCGGGTGGGATGGGTATTTGAAGGCCCTGCGGAGCCGGCGGCAGTTCTTCATAGCAAACGGCGCGACGGCGACGGACCACGGGCACCTGACGGCGATGACCGCAGACCTTTCGCCCGCAGAGGCTTCGCGGCTTTATGAGCGAGTCTACGAGGGACGGTTGAACGCGGGCGATGTCGAGCTTTTCCAGGCGCAGATGCTGACCGAGATGGCGGGCATGAGCGTTGAGGATGGGCTGGTGATGCAGCTACATCCAGGGTCAATCCGCAACCACAACTTGAAGGTTTATGAGAGATTCGGGCGGGACAAGGGAGCGGATATTCCATCGCCGACCGAGTATGTGAGAAGCCTGCGGCCGCTGCTGACGAAGTATGGGAACGATCCACGGTTGACGTTGATTGTGTTTACGCTCGATGAGACATCCTACAGCCGGGAGCTTGCGCCGCTGGCTGGGCATTATCCGGCGTTGCGTCTGGGGCCGCCGTGGTGGTTTCACGACTCGCCTGAGGGGATGATGCGTTTTCGCGAGCAGGCGACGGAGACAGCGGGTTTTTATAACACGGTGGGGTTCAACGACGACACACGGGCGTTCCTGTCGATCCCGGCACGGCATGATGTGGCGCGGAGGGTGGACTGCTCGTTTCTCGGTAGGCTGGTAGCCGAGGGGCGACTGGATGAGGATGAAGCGTTCGAAGTGGCGAAGGAGTTGACCGTCGGGCTGGTGAAGCGCGGGTACAAGTTGTAGAAACTTTGCCGATCAGCTCTTTTGGCTATCCGCAAGGCCGGCGGGAAGGTTCATGTCGATACGCTTGGCATCGGTGTCCACCGAGATGAGGAAGGCTTTGACGAAAGGGACGAGAATCTCGTCGCCGGAGGGCGTTTCGACGACCAGAAGCGGAGCCGCTTCTTCGAGTCGGCGACAGCCGTCCGGAGTAGTCGTGAAGTGGACATCGGTAACCGCTCCGAGCGCAAGAGTCACCTCGGGGTTGGCATGGTCAAAGAGGGTGCAGCCCACCAGGTCGCTGATGTACTCGGCGTCGTCCTCGAGTTCGGGGAGCTCGGAGGCTGGGACAATAACGTCGAGACCGCCAAGGGCCTCAGCCTGGTTGATGGAATCGATGCCAGCCAGATGAAGGACGATGCGGCCGCTGTTCTTGCCGACAGGGAGCCAGAAGTCACGAACTTCCGCAACGCGGGCCTGCGATTCGGTGCCGGTAAAGTGTTCGGGGGCGAGGAAGACGCGCGGAGAGGATGAGAATTGCTCGGGGAAGTCGGTGAGTAGATCCGCGAGAACTTCGCCTTTTCGGCCTTGCGGGCGCAGGAGATGTGCGAGAACGATCCACTGAGGATCCTGCGTCGTCTGATCACTATTTTGAGACGAGGCAGGTTCCGGTGTAGAGAAGTGCGGGTCTCTGTGTGGATCTCCGGGCTTAACGATGACCTTCAGTGAATCAGGCCTGTTGCGTGCCACTGGAGTCCGGGTTTGCTGATTTTGCGATACCCTCTTCGACGATGTCGAGAGAGAACCTGTGCTGCATCTTCATGCTGGCAGCACTCAGGATGGTTCGGATAGAGCGAGCGGTACGGCCTTGCTTGCCGATCACTTTACCGATGTCGGTGGAGGCGACGCGGAGGCGGAGGACAGTTGAGGCTGCCTCCGGAATGACCTCTACGCTTACAGCTTCGGGATCGTCGACGAGAGCCTTCGCCAATCCCGAGACAAGTTCCTGAATCCTGCGAGAGGCTTCAGGGGTGAGTGGTAGATCCGGTTGAAGCATGTAGGCACCTGTCGGGAGAGTGATGCCTCTTTCTGAAGTGTGACCACGCGCTTCGTCTAAATGCGAAGGCTTCGTGTAGCTCTCAGATGAAGGTGATGTTTCGATCATAGTTGTCAGTTGTAATACAGCATTTTTGGAAAGCCCAGACAAGCTTGACGCTTTCCTGAAAACAGAATGAACGATTTTCACAAACAAGTGAAGGGAAAACGCTGCTTTCAACACCCTTCGGGTATGCTCTCAGGAACCCAAAGGTTAGACGAACGGATTACTAGGCCACTGTTGCAGCTTCAGACACGGCGGGATTCTTGCTGAGGATCTTTCCTACGGTCTCGGAGAGTTGCGCGCCGTTGCCAGTCCAGTATGCGATGCGGTCATGCTTGAGCGAGACACTGGCGGGGTTGGTGCGCGGATTGTACGTTCCAACGACTTCCACGGAGCGGCCATTGCGGGCGCGGTCTTTTTCGATTACAACGATGCGGTAGTGGGGCTGCTTGCGCGCGCCAACGCGCGCCAGACGGATCATCAACACTGGGAATGCCTTTCAGGAGCTCGGTTATGTGGGTAATCTCAAGCTGACGGACGATGGAAAAACTCACGTCGGCTCTACGACCCAACAACTAAGTATGGCGGAGAATGACGTTTTTCGCAACGTTTGGATGCTGTTCTAGGGATAACAAAACTGTTTGTCGATGCTTGTAACGGGTCCAATAGGTGCGTCGGATGCGAGATTCTGCAACCGGGTCGTTCACCTGCACGAATTTGGTCGTAATTGGTCAAGTGGTGGGAAAGAGAAAGCGCAGCACATCGTCGAACCGGTCCGACCATGCGTCTTCACTGTGAATTCCGCCGGGAACGCGCTGGTAGGCGAGGTTGACGTGCTCCTGCCAGCCGCGTCGTTTCAAGAGACGGAAGAGGTGGTCGGTGTCGCGGAGGTGCTTCGCCCCTTCGCTGGTCCCCATATCGAGCCAGATTCGGAGGTCGGGGCGAAGAGGGAGACCTTCTACGAAGCCCAGGATACTGCGGTTATTCCACCAGATGGACGGCGACATGACGGCGATCCTGCCAAAGGTTCCGGGGAACTCGATTCCTAGAAAGAGGGAGATGAGGCCGCCAAGCGAGGATCCTCCTACAGCGGTGGTGGCAGGTCCGGGGAGGGTGCGGTAGTTGGCGTCGATGGCTGGCTTGAGCTCTTCGATGAGGAGCCGGGCATAGCTGCGGCCCTCGCCGCCGCCGAGCTTGAAGTCGCGGGTGGGGGTGTACTCCGCCATGCGGCGGATGCCGGTGTTGGCGACGCCGACGAGGATGATGGGCTCGATCTCGCCATTCTCGGTGAGACGGTCCGCAGTGGTATGTGCGTGCCAGGGGTGGCCCGGGACATAGGAGGTGCGCTCGTCGAAGAGGTTCTGGCCATCGTGGAGATAGAAGACGGGGAAGCTGCGGTCAGGCTCAGAGAAATAGGCGCGGGGCAGGTAAACGGAGACGCTGCGGTCGTAGGGCTCAGGCAGGATGGCGGAGTGCAGGCGCAGCCGGTCGAGACGGGGGATGTCGGAGGGGGTGACCTCGGCTGGCCTGGCGAGCGACGGAAGTAGAGGATCGGAGGTGTTCTGTTCCAGAGCCTGATGGGTCTCTTCGGGTACGAGGAAGGGACGATCGGGCGCATTGCGCCCTCCCAGACGGGAGAGATCGTACGGGGAGGCGAGGGCGGGGTGTTGAGTTTGGTTATGCACGGACAAGGGTGGGGAAGTAACCTCGATTACGCTAGGATTGCGTTAGGTTAGCAGAAAGGGCGCTATGAGACGGGATTACCACAAGTGGTTTTCGCCCCGCCTGGGGCGCGATATGGAGCTGCTGGTCTTTGGTCATGCGGGGATGCCGGCGGTGGTTTTTCCGACCTCGCAGGGACGGTTCTTCGAGTTTGAAGATCGCGGGATGGTGGGTGCGATCGCGAACAAGATCGAGAATGGCGAGGTGCAGCTCTTCTGCGTTGATTCTGTTGACTCGGAGAGCTGGTATAACCGGAGCGTTCCGCCGCGGTCGAAGGTGGCGCGACAGGTGCAATACGACGAGTACATCGTTCACGAGGTGATTCCGCTGGTGAAGCAGCTGAACTGGTCTCCGTTGCGGGCGGCGGTGGGATGCAGCTTTGGCGGATATCACGCGGTGACGATGGCACTGCGGCATCCGGATGTATTTACGGCGTTTTTGTCGATGAGCGGGGCGTTCGATATGGGGAACTTCCTCGACGGATATCACGACCAGGATGTGTACTTCAATCAGCCGACGCAGTTTCTGCCGGGGATGAGCGACCCGTGGTTTCTCGATCGATACCGGCACAATACCTACGTGCTGGCGACCGGAGTGCATGACCAATGCTGGAGTCAGAATGAGAAGTTGGGCGGGATCATGCGGGCGAAGGGGATTCCGGTGCGGCTGGATGTCTGGGGCGATGGGACCGGGCATGATTGGCCGTGGTGGCAAAGGATGTTGCAGACTTATCTATAGGGATTCGTGGCGGCCCACCCATTCGCGATGAGGCTGCGAATGAATGGGGCACAGATTGTCCAAGTTGTAGCAAACGTTTGGCGGAGGTTGATTTTGAAGAAGATTGGTGTGTTGTTCGGGCAGGAGAACACGTTTCCGGGGGCGCTGGTCGACAAGATCAACTCGATGGAGATCGATGGGCTGACGGCTGAGTTTGTACACCTGGGCGGGGTGCACATGGGTGTGCCTTCGGGGTACGACGTGATCGTGGACCGGATCTCGCACGATCTTCCGTTCTACCGGGCCTATCTGAAGAACGCGATCCTGAATGGGACGCAGGTGATCAACAATCCGTTCTGGTGGTCGGCGGATGACAAGTTCTTCAACTATGCGCTGGCCGAGAAACTGGGCGTTGCGGTGCCTAGAACCGTGCTGCTGCCGCATAAGGACTATCCGCCGGATATCAATGCACAGTCGCTGAGGAACCTGGAGTATCCGCTGGATTGGGAAGGGATCTTCGACTACGTGAAGTTCCCGGCGTTTCTGAAGCCGCATGACGGCGGTGGGTGGCGGGATGTCTTCCATGTGCACAATCCTGAGGAGTTCTTCCGTGCGTATCACCAGACTCGCGACCTTTGCATGACGCTGCAGGCGGCGGTCAACTTCAAGGAGTACTTCCGCTGTTATGTGGTGGGGCAGAGTGAAGTTCGGATCATGGCGTACGACCCGAAGCGTCCTCATGCGGAGCGATATGTAATGGGGCCGAATACGGCTCCGGCGAAGCTGCTCAAGCGCGTAGAGAAGGACGCGCTGACGCTGTGCAAGGCTCTGGGGTATGACCTCAACACGGTCGAGTTCGCGGTGGAGGATGGCGTGCCGTATGCGATCGACTTTATGAACCCGGCTCCGGATGCCGATCTGCACTCGGTTGGGCGTGAAAGCTTCGACTGGATTGTGGATGCGGTGGCGAAGCTTGCGGTGAAGAAGGCCAAGGCGTCGGATAAGGTGACCACCGGGATGAATTGGTCTGCATTTTTGAGCGGTACGACGGTGGAGAAGAAGGCCGCTCCGAAGAAAGTGGCAGCGAAGAAGGCTGTGGCGAAGAAGGCGGCAAAGAAGAAGGAGTAGCCCGATCCGAAGATATCTTCGGATTGAGCACTGAAAATGCGGGGGTCTCTCCACTCCGCCGGGCGATGAGGCCACCCGGCTCCGGTCGAGATGACGGATCTTTCGTTGAGAAGCTAATAACGGACCTCTCCATATTTACCCAAAACATCGAGGATTCTCATGCGGCCATCGTTTTCTTTAGGGATTGAAGAGGAGTACCAGACAGTCGATCCGGAGACGCGGGATCTGCGGTCTCATATTGCGACAGAGATGCTGGCTGAAGGGAAATTGCGGCTGGAGGAGCGCGTCAAGGCCGAGATGCACCAGTCGGTGATCGAGGTGGGCACGCGGGTCTGCAAGAACATCCAGGAGGCGCAGGAGGATCTGTTCGACCTGCGGCGGAACATGATTGGCCTGGCGGAGAAGCATGGGCTGGTGCTCGTGGCCGGCGCGACTCATCCTTTCGCGGACTGGAGGGTGCAGGAGATCTATCCTGACCCACGGTATGCGCAGGTAGTCGAAGACCTTCAGTTGGTTGCGCGGGCGAACCTGATCTTTGGATTGCATGTGCATGTGGGGATCGAGGACCGCGAGGCGGCGATCCGCATCATGAACTCGCTGCGGTACTTTCTGCCGCATATCCTGGCGCTCTCGACGAACTCGCCGTTCTGGCTGGGGATGGAGACGGGGTACAAGAGCTATCGCGCGAAGGTGTTTGAGAACTTTCCGCGGACGAACCTGCCGGACAGCTTTTCGAGCTACTCGGAGTTTGAGAACTACGTAAACCTGCTGATCAAGACAAACAGCATCGATAACGCGAAGAAGATCTGGTGGGATGTGCGACCGCATCCTTTCTTCGACACGATTGAGGTGCGGATCTGCGACATTCCGCTGCGGGCGCAGGAGACGGTGGCGATTGCGGCGCTGATCCAGGCGACGGCTCGGAAGCTGTGGGACCTGCACTCGCGGAACCAGGACTTCCGGCAATACTCGCGGGCGCTATTGATGGAGAACAAGTTTCGGGCGGTGCGGTATGGGCTGGACGGCAAGATGATCGATTTTGGAAAGCAGATCGAGGTGCCGGCACGGGAGTTGATCTCGGAGTACCTCGCGTTTGTGGACGATACGCTCGATGAACTGGGCAGCAGGAACGAGATCGGGTATATCCGGACGATGATGGAGCGGGGCTCGGGGGCTGATCGGCAGTTGAAGGTCTTCCGCGAGACGGGGAGTCTGCGGGCTGTGGTCGACTACATGGCTTCGGAGACGAAGGCCGGGTTATAGGCAGTATAGGAATTTCGTCATGTTGATCCGCTGTTTCTGGGAGAAAATGAATAGAACATGACAAACACGGTGGAACACCCTGCGGCAATCGATTTACGTACTTTGAGCTTCTCTCCTGAGTTCACGGCTGGGGCCCACAATGCGGTTGCGACTTGCCTGCGGATTCAGCCTGACGAGAAGGTGACGCTGATTACCGACAGAGCCTGCGCGGAGATTGCGGCCTCGATGGCGCTGGAACTGGAGCACGTGGGGTGTCAGTGGAATGCGTTTGTCTTGGAAGATCTTGCACCGCGACCGCTGACGGGGATGCCTGAAGAGGTTCTCGAGGACATGGAGAGCTCGCAGGTGAGCATCTTCGCGGTCGAGGTGCAGCCGAACGAGCTTCGCAGCCGGATGCAGATGACGGATGTCGTGAACCGGCGGCGGATGCGTCATGCGCACATGGTGAACATTACGCCGGAGATCATGACGCAGGGGATGCGCGCGGATTTTCTGGCGGTGGACCGGTTGAGCCAGGCGGTGCTGGAGAAGGTGCGGGCGGCGACTTATGTGCGGGCCACCACTCCTGCAGGTACGGACATCCATGCCGAGCTGAGCCCGCAATACAAGTGGTTCAAGACATCGGGGATCATCAGCACGGAGAAGTGGGGAAACCTGCCGGGTGGAGAGTGCTTCACGGCTCCGGGCGAGGTGAATGGGGTTTTTGTCGTCGATGGTGTCGTCGGAGACTTTCTCTGCAAGCGTTATGGGATTCTCAAAGAGACGCCGCTGACGATCGCGATCGAGGGAAACAGGATCGTGAAGGTGTCTTCGGCGAACAAGGCGCTGGAGAAAGAGTTCTGGGACTACACGCACACGGATGAGAACTCGGACCGTGTGGGCGAGTTCGCGATTGGGACGAACATCGGCGTGGAGCGGGTGATCGGGAACATCCTGCAGGACGAGAAGTTTCCCGGTGTGCATATCGCCTTTGGCGACCCATATGGGGCGCATACCGGAGCGCAGTGGAAGTCTTCGACGCATATCGATGTGGTGGGGCTGGAGTTCAATATCTGGCTGGGGAATGCGGAAGGCGAAGAGCAGATTATGCGGGAGGGGGTCTTCCTGCTCGATACATAAGGTCGGCGGTGTGGTTCCATACGGGATATCGTGGATTGAGGTGTGCCGTTCCTGAGTGCGCCGGGTTGGAACGCGGGGCTACAGGATGAACTCATTGCTGCATTACGGAACGCTCTTTGGTGTTATTTTCAGCTCGGGAAGCGTGGCAGCTGCTTTGATGCTGCAACAGAGGCAGACTAACGCGACGATCTATCTGGAGCTGACGGCCCGGCTTGCGCAACTGTACCGGTCGCTTTCGGTAGAGGTGCGCGCGGCGAATGCCCGGGGCGATGTCCTATCGCCGGAGCAGAAGGCTGAGGTGTCGGTGCTGAGCTACGAGTATTTCAGTTTGATCTGCTCGGCGTATCAGCTTTACCGTGGTCGATATTTTTCGGGGAGTCTCTGGGACATGCTGCGCCGGGACTTCGACCGGACGCTAACTACGCCGATGGTGCGGCTGGAGTGGGAGAGACAGAAGCCGCAGTTCGTCAGGTTTCCCCACTTCATCCAGTTCGTGCGAGAGATGCAGGAGTCCAGCGCGTAGCGAGGGGCGAGTGATCTCAGCCTTCTTGAGAGTGCTCGGATTTCGCGACTCGTGATGAAGCGATCAAAAACGAAGACAGTCGCAGGGTTGAAGCTCGACGCAAAATCGCATCAAATGGGGTTATGAGCGATCTTGAGAAGAAGGTGTTGGGGAACTCCGATCTGGCTTTGACACGGATCGGATTTGGCGCGTGGGCGATTGGCGGCGGCGACTGGCAGTTTGCCTGGGGACCCCAGGACGATCAGGAGTCGATTGAGGCGATTCACCGGGCGCTGGATCTGGGAATCAATTGGATCGATACGGCAGCGGTTTATGGGCTGGGACACTCGGAAGAGATCGTGGGCAAGGCGCTGAAAACGACTTCAGCGAAGCCCTATGTGTTTACCAAGTGCTCGATGGTGTGGGACGAGACGCGGACGATCGGGAGGTCGCTGAAGCAGATTCGCCGCGAGGTGGAGGAGAGCCTCAAGCGATTGCAGGTGGAGACGATCGATCTCTACCAGATTCACTGGCCGAATCCGGACGAAGAGATTGAAGAAGGCTGGGCGACGATGGCCGAGTTGAAGAAAGAAGGAAAGGTCCGGTGGATCGGCGTGTCGAACTTCAATGTCTCGCAGATGGAGCGGGCTATGAAGATAGCACCGCTTACGTCGTTGCAGCCGCCTTACTCCATGATCAATCGGACGATTGAGCCGGAGATTCTGCCCTTCTGCGAGAAACACGGCATTGGCGTGATTAACTATTCGCCGATGCAGTCCGGGCTGCTGACGGGCGCGATGACGAAGGAGCGGGTGGCGGCGTTCCCGAAGGACGATTTCCGGCGAAATGCGAAGGCGTTTCAGGAGCCGGCTCTCGATCGGAATCTGAAGCTGGCTGCGATGCTGGGCGAGATTGGTGCGAAGCACGGGGTAAGCGCGGGAGTGGTGGCGATTGCCTGGACGCTTGCACAGCCGGCGATTACAGCGGCGATAGTAGGTGGGAGGAGCGGGAAGCAGGTAGACGGCGTCTTCCCTGCGGCGGCCTTCCGCTTGACCGAAGAGGAAGTAACTGTAATAAATAGTTACCTCGCTGCACACCCGTAAAACGTCGTCTAAAGTCGACGGGAGCGGCGCAGCTACTTAGGATTGCACGCTCTCCTGCTCTGATGGGTGAGCCACGGGTCGCAAGGGGCCAAACTCAAGACGATGCTGCAGCCGTTCCGTGACGATTTCAACGCGGCCTTCACGCCGGAGAAGTACAGAGGGCTGCTCTCGCGGCTCGATGCGGCTACCCGCAGCTCGATCCAGTTCCGGGTAGCGGAGACTCCGTGCTTTTTCACGAAGGCGTTGCTGGATGAGATGGCTGCAACGGGCACCGAGCTGACGAATCAGCTCGTTGAATCCGCTGAGTATATGAAGCTCTCAGCGGACGCAATCCCCGAACGATTCCGTTTAGGTAACGAGAGTCGATATCCCAATTTCATGACCGTGGATTTTGGCCTGGTGCGGGACGATGCGGGTGCACTTCGGCCGAAGCTGGTTGAGATGCAGGCGTTTCCTTCGGTGTTCGGTTACCAGGATGTGTTGGCCGACCAGTACGTGAAGGAGTACGGGCTCGGCGACGGCTGGCGGTGGCATCTGGGCGGGCATGATTCGGAGAGTTATTGGGAGCTGCTGCGGAGGGTGATCGTCGGCAGCCATGATCCGGAGAGTGTGGTTCTGCTGGAGGTCACACCGGAGGCGCAGAAGACGCTGCCGGACTTCCACGTCTATGAAGACCGGCTGGGAATTTCGATTGTCGATATTGAAAAGGTGAAAAAGGTGGGGCGGCGTCTTCTCTATGAGAAGGCCGGGCGATGGATTGAGATTGAGCGGATCTTCAACCGGGCGATCGTCGATGAGATGGAGCGGAAGGGGATTGCTCTGCCGTTCGACTATCGCGATGAGCTGGATGTGGAGTGGGCAGGGCATCCGAACTGGTACTTCCGGGTGAGCAAGTTCTCTCTGCCTTATCTCCATCATCCATCGGTTCCGAAGGCGGTCTTTCTTGACGAGTGGTTCACAGGCAAGGGCCGTGAGGGTCTGCCGGAGGATCGGGAGCGGATACTGTTGAAGCCGTTGTATTCGTTCGCCGGGCAGGGAATCAAGTTTGCGCCAAGCGATGAGGATCTTGGGCGAATTCCTCCAGAGGAGCGGAACCAGTGGCTCTTGCAGGAGCGTGCCACTTTCGAGCCAGTGATTGCGACTCCGAAGGGAGCTACGATGGCCGAAGTAAGGATCATGTACCTTTGGCCGGAAGGCGGCCAGATGGAACCTGTGATCAGCCTGGTGCGCATGGGGCGCGGGTTGATGATGGGAGTCGACCAGAATCGGAACCAGGAGTGGGTCGGAGGATCGGCTGCTCTGTTTCGGTAGAGAACGATCGTAATTCAGGCTCATGGGCTGCCGTACCCGGAGCCGGCAGAAAATAAAGTGACTGTTGTCGATCGATGTGCGAGTTTGATATTGGCAGGTAACCGAGGTAACAGGGGCATGGGACAATTGCAGCAGTTTGATGGGCGCAATGCAGTGCGGGCGTCGGTGCGGTTCCCGATGCAGCTTGCAGTGGTGCTCGCAACCGAAAGCGGACCGTTGGAGGCAGTGACGGTGGATGTTTCGGCAAATGGGCTTCTCTTCTCCGCAGATCGCCTGCCTCCGGTTGGCAGCCGGGTTGTTTTCACGATGACGATGCCCTCCGCAGTGATGGGAGCAGCGAACGACGTCATGATTCACTGCACGGGTCGCATCGTGCGACACCAGCACGCAGAGGACGTAATGCGAGCCGCTGCTGTAATCGATGAATACTTTCTAAAGGTGTAATTTCATGATGTTTGAAAAGACAGAACCGAAGGCAGCAACCTCACGAGATGGGGATCCCTCTGCCACCGTGGGAACGTCGGCTGGCGCCCCGGCACCCGAGGCGGGCGCAGGCATTCGCGTGATCCTTGCCGATTCACAGGCCATCTACCGCGTTGGTCTGAGAAAAGTATTTGCGCTCGAGGACGATATCCGTGTGGTGGCACAGGCAGAGAACCTGGCGAACCTGTACGCGGCGCTGCAGCGGTTTCCGACAGACGTCGTGGTGCTGGAGGGGCAGTTGATCTCGGGGACGGTCGATGCGATTCCCGAGCTGGTTCGGCGCGCGCCGGGCGCGAAGCTGATTGTGCAGGTTGTCGAGAGCGATGAGATGAACACGGTAGAGCTCTATCGCCGTGGAGTTCGGGGAGTGGTGCCACGCTCGATTACGCCTGATCTACTCATCAAGTGCGTGCGGAAGATTGCCGAAGGCGAGACATGGATCGACAACCAGTCGATCAGTTGGGTGATCGATGCGTACCGATCGCAGGCCAGTTCACTGACCAATCCGCGGGTGCAGCCGAAGCTTTCGAAGAAAGAGATTGCGATCATCGGGTGCATCACGCGAGGGATGCGGAACAAGGAGATCGCGTACCAGATTGGCACGACCGAGCAGGTGATCAAAAACTATCTGCGGAAGGTGTACGACAAGCTGGGGGTTTCCGATCGGCTGGAGCTGGCGCTGTACTGCCTGCATCATCAGTTGCTGAGTAAGTACGTGGACGAGACGGCTGTTGAGCCTGCGGTAATGCAGCGGATGCAGACTCCGCTGGGAGCGAAGCTGTAGGAGCTGTGGCAAGGGGAGGACAGCAGATCCTCCGCCTCCCCACCCCAGGGAGCAAAGTGCGCTCGCCGGGGAACCCGTTTGCGAAGGGTGACATAGGCTTAGGCGGGTGAAGTTCGCCCGAGATGCTAGCATGGCGAAGATATGGCCCTGCTGCGTCAGATCAAATCTCTTACAAAAGTTCAACGCAACACATTCAGCGCATGTTTCCTGGGCTGGACGCTGGACGCCTTCGATTTTTTCCTGCTGACGGTGTGCCTGCGGGCGATCGCAGCGGACTTTCATGTCGGTATCAAGCAGATTGCTGAGTCAATCTTCTGGACGCTGGTAATGCGGCCCGTTGGGGCGTTGTTGTTTGGCGCGATGGCTGAGCGGTTCGGCCGTCGGCCGACGCTCATGGTCAACGTGATCTCGTTTTCGATCTTCGAGCTGGCTTCGGCGTTTGCGCCAGGATTGCATAGCTTTCTGGTGTGCCGGGCCCTGTTTGGGATCGCGATGGGTGGGGAGTGGGGCGTTGGCGCGGCGTTGGCGTTTGAGACGCTGCCGAGCGAAGCACGAGGATTCTTCTCCGGGCTTCTGCAGGAAGGCTATGTCGTGGGAAGCCTGCTGGCGGCGGCGCTCTACGGAATACTGTTTCCGCATCTCCATGGGACCGGAATGCTAACGCCTTGGCGGGTGATGTTCATGATCGGAGCGCTGCCGGCCGTGCTGGCGTTTTATCTGCGCGTCCATGTGAAAGAGTCGCCGGCGTGGCTGGAGTCGCGAGAGGCTGGCCGGGCGAAGAAGGCGTTCGAGTGGGGAACGCTTGTGCGGTACCTCCCATCGTTCCTCTTCCTGATTTTGCTCATGACGGCGTTCACTTCGTTCAGCCATGGGACGCAGGATCTGTATCCGACGTTTCTGGAGCATGATCGTGGGTTCGCTGCGGGCAATGTGGGGCTGATTGTCGTGGTCGGGAACGTGGGAGCTCTGCTGGGCGGGATCTGCTTCGGTACGCTGTCCGAAAAGATCGGGCGGCGCAAGGCGATTGTGTGCGCGGCGTTGCTGGCCATTCCGATGGTGCCGTTATGGGTGTGGTCGCACACGGTAGTGATGATGGCGGTGGGCGGGTTCCTGATGCAGTTCATGGTGCAGGGTGCATGGGGCGTGATCCCGGCCCATCTGAATGAGCTGTCGCCGGGGCCGGTGCGGGCGGTTTTCCCGGGGTTGGCGTATCAGTTGGGGAATCTGCTGACTTCGCGCAACAGTGTCTTTCAAGCTGCATATGCGGGGCGGTATTCGGGTGGGATGCTGCAGACTGCGATGGTGGGGACGGTGGTGATCGTTGCCGTGATTGTGGCGGGGGTGACGATGTTGGGTGGCGAAGCGAAGGGGAACGACCTTTCCGGGGTCGGGTAGAGTGTGGGGTCCCACCCATGCGATGAGACCGCATGGATGGGGCACCCGATGTTTCGTGGTGGATCAGACCACGGTGTGGGTGGCGAGGTCGATGGTGACGGTGTCGTTGGGGGTCTTCGTGGTGGCGCCGTCTGATGCGGGGTGAAACTCGATGGTGAGTTCGGTCGCGTTGACGAGGATGCGCAGGTAGCCGAAGTCGGAGGCGTCGTAGTTCTCGAGCGTGAGGGTGCTGTCGATGGGGAAGGGTGTGCGTAGGGTGGCGCTCATCGGTGAGAGCGGCGAGTGGCCGCCGCATCCAGCAACGAGATAAGCGGCTTCCGTTCCGTCCGAGAAGCTCCGGGTAAATCTTTGATAGTTGTGGGCGTGGCCCGAGAGGACGGCGTGAGGCCAGACGCCGGCAGCCATGCAGGCGGAGTCGATGTCGGCGAGCATGAGCGGGCTACCGCCGTGGGTCGCGCCTCCGGTGAAGGGAGGGTGGTGGACAGCGATGATGACCGCGCCGGTGAAGTCTTCGCTCTTGATGCGAGTAAGGGCAGCAGTGAGGAAGTCGACCTGGCGGCTGTCGAGGACAGTGTTCGGCTGCGCGGTGCCAGTCTGGGCTGAGATCACACCAGGATCTTCAAGGACGTTGCTGTAGAGGGCGAGAATGCGAACAAAAGGGGCTTCGAAGGTGAAGTAGACGCCGGGCTGGGTCATGGTGGTACGGAAGAGGCCACCGGAGTCTGGCGACTGGGCGGGCGCGGGGGTGACGAAGTTGGCGAGGAAGCCGGCGAGTGTGGGTGCGGGGTCCGCGGCGTACACGACTCCGTCGTGGTTGCCGGCGAGGGCGAGGACGGGCGCCGGGTAGTCGCGGTAGGGTTCGTAGAACTGGTCGTAGTAGTAGGTCGACTCGCCGAAGAAGTAGACGACGTCGCCTAGATGGAAGAAGAACGATGGAACGTCGGCGGGATTGGCTTCGGTGAAGTCGGAGACCATCTTATCGGCGACCAGAGATTGGGTCTGCGGGCCGGTCACGTCGCCGGTGTCGCCGACGGAGTGAAAGACGAGCTGGCCTGCCTTTTCGATGGCGGCTTCCTTGGCTGCTCCGGCTGAGCCGTAGACCTGGGCGAGAGTAAGGACGGGCTCTACCGCCGCGATGAGGGGCATGGGTACGGCGGAGGGAACGTTGATGCCCGAAAAGTTCTGATCTGTCACCGGATTTTTGAAGCCGGTGGGATCGGGCGAGGGCGTGGGCTGTCCAAAGATGGGCTGTCCGGACGGGGTGGGAGGCGTCACAGGAGGCTTCGGCGGGCTGGGCTTCTTGGGGTGCTTCTTTTTCTTGTCAGGGGAGGATTGCGTTGCCATTGTCGACTTCTCCAGAGCGCTCATTTGGGGTGTGCATCCGTGGGGTGAAGTGTATCTGGAATTCTGTTGAAAGCGGGTGAATTGTGAGGACGCATAGAATGGTTTGGGCGCTCGTTGGTGGGCGCGAAAGGGTTCGACTCAAGTGAAGGCACTCGTAAAGAAGAAGGCAGAGAAAGGCATCTGGCTGGAGGACGTTCCCGAGCCGGAGATGGGCATCAACGACGTAAAGATTCGCGTGCTGAAGACGGGAATTTGCGGGACAGACCTGCATATCTACGACTGGGACGCATGGGCGAGCAAGACGATTCCGCAGGGGCTGGTGATCGGACACGAATTTGTGGGTGAGGTAGTTGCGTTTGGCTCGAACGTGGCCGACGTCGTCGTGGGGCAACTTGTAAGTGGAGAAGGCCACGTTGTCTGCGGACGGTGCCGGAACTGCCTGGCGGGGCGACGTCATCTGTGCGCCCATACTTTGGGCGTTGGAGTAAATCGGAACGGAGCGTTTGCGGAGTTCATTGTGCTGCCGATGTCGAACATATGGCACCACAGCCCGAGCGTGCCACACGACGTCGCGGCCATCTTCGACCCGTTCGGGAACGCAGTTCACACGGCGCTGGCGTTTCCCGTGCTGGGTGAAGACGTGTTGGTGACGGGCGCGGGGCCGATTGGGATTATGGCTGCGGCCGTGGCCAAGCATGCTGGGGCACGGTTCGTGGTGATCTCGGACCCGAATGCCTACCGGCGCGAGCTGGCGAAGAAGGTTGGCATCGAGCACGCGATCGATCCGCGGGAGACCTCGCTGAAGGATGTGATGGCGAAGCTCGGCATGTACGAAGGCTTCGATGTCGGCCTTGAGATGTCGGGCAATCCGTCGGCGTTTCGCGACATGATTGGAGCGATGAGCCACGGTGGGAAGATTTCAATGCTGGGGATTCCGTCCACAGAGATTGCAATCGATTGGAACAAGGTGATCTTCAATCAACTGACGCTGCGCGGCATCTACGGCCGGGAGATGTATGAGACCTGGTACAAGATGACGGTGATGCTGGAGAGTGGCCTGGACATTTCAGGCGTCATTACGCACCGGCTGAACTGGAGGGACTTTGAGGAGGGGTTCGCGGCGATGAGCTCGGGCAACTCCGGCAAGGTCATTCTGGATTGGAACGACGTTGGGTAGTTGTAAATAGAGCGGAGCCGTTTTTGAGCCGATAGTTGCATCGTAAGATTGCGATGGTCAGCGATGACGGCTCCGCTTACAATCTTGGGGATCACAGATATACGGACAACGGCCAATCGAACGACCTGGTGTAACTAACTGACGACGAAACGATCTAACTATCAAAAAGATGCGATCGCACGACAGATAAGGACAGAGGCCATATCGAATGGATACAAGCGACTGTAAACTTCCCGGCTCAGTCTTCGTTCATCAGCCGGAGAGCCTGTTTGAGCGATGTTCGTGGTTCTATGCTCTGTGCCGGGAGTATCTCTTTCGCGATCACACACCGGAGATCGCAAGTTCTTTGTTCCCGGCGGGCGGGCCGGAACCAGGAACACATGTTTTAGAGGTGGGCTGCGGGCCAGGGTTTTACTCGTGCCGGCTGGCGGATGAGTATCCGCAGTTGCAGACTACCGGGATCGATCTCTCTGAAAATCTGCTCTCAAGAGCGAAGCGTCGGGCGCTCCGGCGGCGGCTGGCGAACTGTGAGTTTCGCAAGGGCGATGCCCATGCGCTGCCAGAGGGTCTTTGTCGTGTCGATGCCGTGGTGATGTCAAGACTCTTCCTGATAGTGCCCGACCGGGAGACGGTCGTGCGTGAGGTGTTCCGAGTACTGAGGCCGGGCGGCCGATGTTTTATTGCGGAACCGACCTCGGGATTTCGGACGAGGATTCCGCTGAGCTGTATGTGGATCCTCTCGAAGTTTCCGTATACGCCGGCGGGAGGGTTTCGCGAGCCGCAACAGGCGGATGTGATGTCGCGACTGGATTTCGCGAAGTTGATTGGGTCGCAACCCTGGGGCTCGATGAAGATTGAGTACGACGGGTGGTATCAGTACGCGGTGTGTGAGAAGAGCAGCGAAGTAGAAGCCGCAGCATAGGATCACGGCTAGAACAAAAAAAACAACAGGACGAGCAGACTTGATGGGC
This sequence comes from Granulicella aggregans, assembly GCF_025685565.1. Classification (NCBI taxonomy): domain Bacteria; kingdom Pseudomonadati; phylum Acidobacteriota; class Terriglobia; order Terriglobales; family Acidobacteriaceae; genus Granulicella; species Granulicella aggregans. The sequence continues at coordinate 208,486 of NZ_JAGSYE010000002.1, read as the reverse complement.
TATCAGATTTTGAGGTCGGGTGAGGGTGTGGGTGGGCGGGCTTCGCAGTGCGCGATGGCGATCATGGCGAAGGCTCCGCGGGTGGGAAAGGTTAAGACGCGGCTGGCTCCGCCGCTTACGCTCGAGCAGTCTGCGGCGCTGAATATCTGTTTTCTCAAAGACACGGCAGATGGGCTGGCAAAGGTTTCCGGCGCTGAGGGTATGGTCTGCTATACGCCGGCCGGTGACGAGGCGGCGTTCGATGATTTGCTGCCGGCGAAGTTCAAGCTGATTGCGCAGCGAGGAGACAAGTTTGGCGAGCGGTTGCTGGCAGCAGCTGAGGACATACTTGCTTGTGGATACGGGAGTGTCTGTCTGATCGATTCTGACTCTCCCACGGTGCCGAAGGCGGCGTTTGAACAGGCAGTGGCAGAGCTTGCGCGCGAGGGCGACCGCATCGTGCTGGGGCCATCGCAGGACGGGGGTTACTACCTTATTGGCTTGAAACTCGCCCATGCAGCGGTGTTCGAGAACATCACGTGGAGCACAGCCAGCGTCTGCGAAGAGACGATAGAACGGGCGCGCGAGGCGGGCATTGAAGTCGTGCGGCTGCCGCTGTGGTATGACGTGGACGATGGAGCCACGCTCGCGATTCTGCGCGGTGAGTTGATCGACGGCAAGATGCCAGAGTTTGCGGGGATTGCAGGGTACGAGGCACCGCATACGAAGGAGTTTCTGGCGGGATTGCGCGAGATCGTGGCCGTATGACGACGCAGTTAGAGTGGCACCGAAGCAGGGCATGGCAGACGAACTCGGCGTTGCTGTTGATTGGTGCCGGGATGCTGGCGCTTGCACGGCAGCTGGTGAGCGAAAACGATCACTTCACGATTGGGCACTCGGGTGTGTCGGGGTACTCGGTGGTGCTGTATGTGGCGGCCATCGTGATCCTTCTGACGAGCGAGATAGACCGCTTTACGTTTCCGATTATTCTTGCGGTCGCGATTGCGTGCAGACTGGTGACGCTCTATGACGATCCGGCGATGTCGTCCGATGTGTACCGGTATGCGTGGGATGGGGTGGTTCAGCATGCGCATATCAACCCGTATCGCTATGTGCCGGGTGACAAGGCGCTGGCGTCTCTGCGGGCGCCGAACCAGGACCTGTTCGACAACATGAATCGGCGGGATTACGCGCATACGATCTATCCGCCGGCGGCGCAGGCTCTCTTCTACCTGATTACGTTTATCAGTCCGACCATGACGTTTATGAAGACGGCGATGGTGCTGTTTGAAGGTCTGACGATGTGGGCTCTGGTGGCGCTGCTGAGAGAGATGGGCGTGCGGCGAGAGCAGACTCTGATCTATGCATGGTGCCCGTTGTTGATCTGGGAGATTGGGGACTCGGGGCATCTGGACTCAGTGGCGATGGCGTTCATTGCGCTGGCTCTATTGTTTCGATATCGACGAAAGCCGGTGGTGACTGGGTTGTTTCTCGGGCTGGCGGTGATGACCAAGATGTACCCGCTGGTGCTGCTGCCAGCGTTGATGCTGAGGGAGCCCAGAACGGGGAAGATCTGGTTACGCGGATGGGACTGGAAGATGCCGGCTGTGGTCTTCGCGCTGATTGTAGCGGGGTATGCGGCTTACTCCTCGGTGGGAATGATGGTATTTGGATTTCTCGGTGGCTATGTCGAAGAAGAAGGAATGCAGTCGGGAGCGAGGTACTTCCTGCTGCAGCTGGTGCAGGAGGTCCCGGGGCTGCATGCGTTGCCAGCGGCGGTGTTCCTGGGATTCTGCGTGGTTGTGTTTGCATCGGTCACGTTCTGGGCGCTCAAGGTGGCGAAGGAATCGAATCAGAGTGAGTTTCTGTTGCCAGCGTTTGGGCTGGCGTTCGCTCTGATGCTTCTGTTTTCGCCGCACTATCCCTGGTACATCGTGTGGCTGGTGCCGTTCCTTGCGTTGGTGCCGAGTTTGACGGTGTTGACGTATCTCACGGGATTTTTTTATTGGTATACGACCGATCTGGCGGAGCCCGGGCCCAAGATGTTCCTGGCAAATAAATATCTCTATGCGATGGTGCTGGCTGCCGCGATAATCGAGGCAGTGATGCGCAAGTGGCCGGTACACCGGCAGTACATGATCCAGGCTGAACCTGCGAGAGAGACCCTATGAGCACACTGCTTCCCATCATTCCATCCAGTAAGACGGCTGAAGACGACCGGCTTTCGCCCGAGGCGCAGCGCGCTGAAGAAGAGAAGAACGAGATGCGGCGGTACTTCCAGAAGCCGGAAGAGGCCCTGCTTCCGGTGGCGAACCATGAGCCGGTGTGTCTCTATCTCGAGACTACGAATCGGTGCAACCTGCTGTGCGTCACCTGCCCGCGGACCTATGAGCAGCTTGAGCCCGAGGCAGACATGCCGTGGGAGATGTTTACTTCGCTGATCGATCAGTATCCCAACATTGCGCGCGTTGTGCTGCATGGGATCGGCGAGCCGATGCTGGTGAAGGACATCGCGCAGCGCGTCGCATATTTGAAGGCGCGGAACATTTACGTGCTGTTCAACACGAACGGTACGCTGCTGAACGACGCGAATGGACGGGCGCTGATCGAAGCCGGACTGGACGAGTTGCGAGTATCGCTTGACGCTGCTGAGTCCGAGGTCTACCAGATGGTGCGGGGGAAAGACTTCTTCGCGAAGATCGTTGAGAACGTGCGGAACTTCACGCGGCTACAGCGGGAGTTGAACGCTCCTAAACCGCGAGTATCGCTTTGGCTGACGGGGCTTCGGGAGACGGTGGACCAGTTGCCGAACTTTGTGCGGCTGGCGCATGACGTTGGCGTGACCGAGGTGTATCTGCAGCGACTCGTTTTCTTTGAGAGCGGCGAGGCGAATGAGAATTCGCTGGCGCGGGCAGAGTCTGCGCTGTTCGAGCATACGACGGAATCGGAAGAGGCGCTGATCCGCGAGGCAGAAGAGGTTGCGAAGGAGCTTGGCGTGATGTTCTCGGCTTCGGGGGCGGTCGATCCGGGCGAGTCGATCCGCATGACGAGAACCGACAATCCATGGAGTCTGTGCCGGAGGCCGTGGTCACTGATGTACATCACGGCGAATGGGCGGGTACTTCCTTGCTGCATCGCTCCGTTCTCCATGAAGGGATACGGTAGCTTCACGCTGGGCGATGCGACGCAGGAGACACTGCGTGAGATATGGAATGGCGCGGAGTATCAGCGTTTTCGCGAGGGGTTGCTGACGAGTGCGCCGCCACCGGCTTGCTCGAACTGCGGACTGCGGTGGAGCTTGTAGGTCGCTCTGCTATAACGAAGAGGATGCTCGGAATCTTCAAGCCAAAACTTCCTGTCTCCGATTCGCAGAGGCTCTGGGTGGATGAGTCTTTTGTGAGGCTCTCTCGACTGCTGGGTGCTGATCGAATGATGAGCGCTACGGTGATGCTGCCGATCGCTGAACACTTTCCAGATACGTATGACCGGAGTGAAACGGCCGTAGGGAAGATGTTTTGCCGAATCGCCGAGCGGATGGCGGTCGATCCTGAAACTGTTGAGCTGGATCTGTTTGAGGACACAGAAAATGTTACGAGTACCCTTATGCCTCTCGTATCTGGGAAGTCATCTTCAGCTGGCGGAATCTACAGCCACCATGACGATACGAAGACGCAAGTGCTCATCAATACTTCCCAGCTGAAGACTCCTGAGTCTCTTGTCGCGACGATCGCTCACGAGCTCGGACATGTCATTTTGCTTCGGCCTGGATTAGTTGGCGGCGATGAAGAAGATATGGAGCCGCTGAATGATCTGCTCACGGTCTTTCTTGGGTTCGGAGTCTTCAACGCGAATGCTGCATTTCAGTTCAAGCAATTTACGAACAACGATAGCCAGGGCTGGTCGACGCGGCGGCTTGGATATTTATCGCAAGAGATGTTTGCCTATGCGCTCGCTCGTTTTGCCTTCGAACGTGGTGAGATGAAGCCGGATTGGGCAAGGTATCTGACCACGAATGTCGCGGCTTATTTTCAAAGATCGCTTGCATGGCTGAAGGCGAACGGAAGTTCACTGGGACTAGGTTGAGTCAGCGAGATATCTCCTAATGGCTATTGTCTCCATCATTATTCCCGCGTTGAACGAGGCTGAATCGATCGGCCGGGTTGTTGCGGAGATGCCGTGGGATCTAATCGCAGAGTGCCTCGTTGTCGATAACGGGTCAAAGGATGACACTGCGGAGATTGCACGGGCAGCCGGCGCACGCGTTGTGACATCGCCGCGCGGGTATGGTGCAGCGTGCCTTGCTGGGTCGAATGCCGCGCGGAGTGATTCTGAGGTTCTGGTCTATATGGACGGAGATGGCTCGGACGTGATCGCGGGACTATCTGACCTTCTGGGTCCGATCGAGCGCGGCGAAGCAGACTTTGTGATTGGCTCGCGCATGCGAGGGAAGCGCGAACCGGGCTCGATGCTGGCTTCACAGGTCTTTGCAGGGCGTTTTGTGGGGCTGCTGCTGCGGGTGTTTCTTGGAGCGAAGTACACGGATATGGGGCCGTTCCGGGCGATTCGGAGAACGTCACTCGAGAAGTTACAAATGTCTGAACTGACTTATGGCTGGAATCTCGAGATGCAGATCAAGGCGGTAAAGCAGAGGCTGCGGATCGTCGAGATTCCGGTGGACTATCGAAAGAGGATTGGCGGGGAGTCGAAGGTGTCGGGAGACTTCAAGGCTTCGATGAAGGCCGCGGTGCGGATCCTTGAGGTGCTGTTTCGGGTAAGCGCTGGAAAGAGTTCGTAGGGATCATTTGGGGAAGACAAGTTCATCGTCACCAAAGATGTGCGTGTCGCCCATGCTGGCGTCGGACTTGCGGCCGTTGGACTGGCGGCAGCTAAGGCAGATGATGGCGCAGGGCGGGGTCGTTGATGTTGCTGCGGCAAAGGTCTGGGTGGGGTTCTGGACGTTGATGTAACGCAGGAATCGCGAGCGGCCGTCGATGTGCAACTGCGCAAGCAGAGGGTAGATGAAGAAGGAGGGAGGGCTCATGCCGATCTCGGGTTCGGGAGTTGGAAGGTAGGCATCGAGCCCGATGTGGCTGCAGTGGCTTGCGTCGATGGCGTGGGCGAGAGCGATCTGTGAAGACGCTTCGGCGCTATGCTCATTCGCGAAGTAGAGGAGTTGCCTTGGTTCGAAGATCGTTGGGAAGCCCTTGGTGTGGAGGATGGAGCGGATGGAGTTAGACAGTAGATACGGCGCTACGATGACCAGCAAAAGCGCGGCGAACCCGAAAACCTGCCATGGTCGACGCAGGATGCGCTCCGCAGTGCAGCCGACGAGAACGGCGGCCATGACGAAGAGCGGCATGTGAAACCGGCTGCCCCAGGGCTGCCACCGGATGACGGCGGAGTAGGCGATGAACGCAATGAGGATGCTGAGTATGTAGAAGCGGACGCGTTGGTCTTTGACGTCGAGACGAAGAAAGATCAGGATGGCGAAGCAGCCGAGGATAAGTGCGAAGTGAATCGGGTTCCCGGCCTGGGTTTCGAGGCGCGTAGGACGGTCAACCTCATACGGAAGATTCGACCAGAGGGCATTCGGATCGTCGGCGTCTTGTCCTAGCAAGTGAATCGCCTTACGGGTCGAAGACTCGACGTACGCGTTGAGCTTGTCGGAGGGCGTGCCCATCTGCAGCGTGACCTGGCGAAGGGTGTTGGCGGCGATCGTCGCGGGCGTAATGTGGCCATTGCCGAAGGCCAGACGTGGCCCACCATTCGGAAAGGGAGCATCGAAGGGCGTGCCGGTGATCTGGTAAGCGCGAACAAACTGGCCAGTGTTGATAGCGAGTACAAGCGCGATGAAGAGGGGTAGCCGCTTAAGCGCCCACAGGAGAATAGGCGATGGCCGGAAGGCCATGCAGCCGATGAGCAGAACAGGCAGGTAGACGAAGGTCATGCCCTTGGTGAGCAAAGAGAGTCCGGCTGCGAGGGCAGCCGTGATCAGGTCCCACTCGTTCGGTTCTGCGCCAGCCTTGAGAAGGAAGCAGCACGCGGTGACGGTGAAGAAGGTGACGACGCCGGTGGTCATGGAGCCGGAGGATTCAAGGACAAGCTCTGGGATAGTGAGGACGAAGATCGCGGCCAGTAGCTGGCCGGTCCGGCGTGCTCCAAAACGGCTAGCGATCAGTGTGACTGCGATGGCTGAGCCGGCGAAGGAGAGGAACTCGACGAGATTGGCAAAGCGGTCGGAGCCGGAGAGCAGGTAGGTGTTGAGGGTCACCATTTCGGCGGCGTCGCCGAGCACGATCTGCGTGTAGTCCGGTGTGGGGAAGGGACGCAGGGTATGGTTGCTGACCCAGAAGAGGACGCGCGGCATGTGGTGCTCCATGACGTCCCAGCTATTGGGCGGAACGACGATGGCGATAAGCCCGATTGTGGCGAGGATGGCGCCTACGATGGCCGCGAGAACGATGTCTATCTTGGCGAGGTGCGGAGGAATGTGGATCGCCGGACGGAACTCGCCCGCGGGTACGGAAGGGCGTGACTTGCGGGAGCGAAAGAGAAAGAAGCCGGCACCCGCGAGGGCTATGACCCATGCGACGGTAAGGGCAGGTTGGGTGAGGAGATAGGGAATGCTGAGGACTTCAGAGATCGTAACCAGAATGGTTACAGAAAAGATGGCGGCGCGAAGGAGAGCGACGCGTGAGCTGTCGCCACGGGAGCGGAAGGCAAAATAAAGAAGGGCAGCGACGGCGACGGGCAGAAGTAGGGCCAAGGGACCTCGGTCTAGCGCTAGCGATTGCGGATACGGAGATGATAGCAAGCGATATACTGCTTTCGTTAGCAGCGGAGGAGAAGCCATGGAGCATCGGATTGTTGGGACGACTATGCCGGTACTGGAGTTCGCGCTGGGGGCGAACGACGCGATCATCTCGGAGGCGGGTGAGCTTTCATGGATGACGCAGACGATCCAGATGACGACGCACACGCAGATGGGCGGTGGTGGGGGCTTCTTCGGGGCGATCAAGCGGATGGCGGGCGGCGGGTCGCTGTTCATGACGGAGTACCGGGCGATAGGCGCTCCCGGCGAAGTTGCGTTTGCCGCGCGGGTGCCGGGGCATATCGTTCCGGTGCAGGTGGGGCAGGGGGTGGAGTACCTGATCCATCGTCACGGATTTTTGTGCGCCACGGCTCAGATTGAACTTGGTGTCGGGTTTCAGCAATCGTTGGGTGCGGGCATCTTTGGCGGCGATGGGTTTCTGCTGCAGAAGGTCGGCGGGTACGGCATGGCATGGCTGGAGCTCTCAGGCGAGGTGATCGTGAAGGACCTTCGACCTGGTGAGACGCTACGGGTTCATCCGGGGCATGTGGGCGCGTTTCAGTCGAGCGTGAACTTCCAGATCACGCGTGTGCCGGGATTGAAGAACATGATCTTTGGTGGGGATGGGATCTTCCTGGCTGCGCTGACCGGGCCGGGGCGTGTGTGGCTGCAGACGCTGCCGATCTCAAGACTAGCGCATCAGCTGATGGAGTACATGCCGACAGAACGCCGCGCGGAGAGCGTGGAGGATGGTGTGATCGGCGGGGTTGTTGGATCGGTGCTGCGGAACATGCGTTAGAGCACGGCTACTTTTTGCGATCGAGCAGAGCGTCGATGGACCAGCCGTTGAAGCGCAGAAGGAAGAGCAGCGCGGCGTAGACGGCAGCGTAAATGAGTTGCGTCGAAGCGGCCTGCCAATCCTGGATGAGCGATGAGCCGAAGGTGAGGACGAGCATCAGGAGAGTTCCGCCGATAAGAGCGGCTCGGGTGCGAAGGCCTATGAGCAGGAGGAGGCCGAAGAGAGCTTCGAGCCAGGGCAGGCTTTGCCCGAAGGCGTGGACGAGTGGCTGCGGTAAGGGTGAGGCGGCGAACTGCGTGGCTAACTTCGTACTGAAGACGGCGGGGCCAGCGATGACGCGGCTCACGCCGTGCATTGCGATGTTCGTTCCGAGCGTGATACGCAGGAGCGCGTAAGCGGTGACTTTGTCGCGATCGTTTGGCGGAAGAATGGTGGGGCCTTCAATGCTCATAAGCAATTATGATGCGCCTCAAGCGACACTGTTATACCGGCTATTCTTTTGCGATGGGACCTTTGAATACTGAGACGTTTCTATCGCTCGAAAATGTGAATGTGGCACGTGGCGAAAACGTAGTGCTGCATGATGTGAACCTGTCGGTGCGGAGGGGAGAGCATATTGCGATCCTTGGGCCGAACGGTTGCGGCAAGTCGACGCTGATCAAGACGATCACCTGCGAGTGCTATCCGTTGGTGAAGCCGGGGATGAAGGTGAGTATCTTTGGGCGTGAGCGTTGGGATTTAACGGAGCTGAAGAAGAAACTGGGCGTGGTGTCGGCGGAGCTGCCGGGCAAGCCAACGCTCGGGATCACGGGGTTTGACGCGGTGCTGACGGGATTCTTTTCGAGCTCGACGCTGTGGCCGAATCTTACTGTGACTTCGGAGATGAGAGACAAGGCCCGCGAGGTGCTGAAACGGATTGACTCGGAGAAGCTGGCGGACAAAGTTGTTGGGGAGATGTCCGCAGGGCAACAGCGGAGGGTGATGATTGGTCGCGCACTGGTGGGGTCGGCGGACATGTTGCTGCTCGATGAGCCTTCGAATGCGCTGGATCTGTCTGCTCAAAAGGATCTGCGGGATTTGTTGCGTGGACTCGCGCAGGAGGGCACGGGAATTATGCTGATCACGCACCACATCGCCGATATTCTGCCGGAGATCGACCGCGTGCTGATGATGCGAGAGGGAAGGATTGTGGCGGATGGAGCGAAGACGGAGTTGTTGACTGCCGAGAGGCTCGGCGGGTTGCTGGGGACTACCGTGGAGCTGGTGGAAAGGGATGGGTTTTACTTTGCCTGGTGATGGGGCTTACGTCCCACCCATGCGATGAAACTGCATGGGTGGGGCACCCGGCTTTCTTCTAACTGTGGGAGATGACGCCCGTTTGAAGCTTCACTAGCTCCGGTTGAGGCAGGCGGCTGGGACCTAGCACGGCCATGCGTGGCAGAGGGCCACGGACCATGGCAACCTCGTCGCAAGCGTAGAGGCGCGGGCAGGCCTGGCAGTCTTTGTAGATCTTATCGGGCAGTGCGGTGCGGTCGGCGGTGCGAAAGCCGAAGTGGAAGAAGAAGTCGGGGATGCGGGTGAAGAGGCTGACGCAGACGACGCCTTGTTCTTCGGCCTCGGCGAGCAGAGCCTTGAGGATGCGGCCGCCCGCGCCCTGGCCCTTGGCTTCGGGCTTGACGACGATGCTGCGGACTTCGGCGAGGTGCGGCCCGTAGAGATGCAGCGCTCCGCAGCCGAGGAAGACTCCGGCCTCGGACTCGGCGATGTGGAAGTCGCGAACGTTCTCGCAGATCTCGGCGTAGTTGCGGCGGAGGAGGGTGCCGTCGTGCGAGAGCGAGTTGACGAGCTCGAAGATGTGGACGGCGTCCTGGAGCTTGGCCTGGCGGACGACCGCGCCGCCGACGCGGGGGCGCGAGGAGTCGGTTGAGGTGGAGTCGCTGATGGCTCCGACGAGTGTGGAGAGTACGGACATTTCTTTGCTTACTTCTCGCTTTCGGTTCCTTGTGAAGAAACCTTCTTTTTAGATGCGGCAAGGGCTTCGGCGACGCGAGGGCGTGCGGTTCCGCCGATAACGTCATGACAATCCAGTGTAGCTTCCAGCGTGATTGCGGCAAAGAAGTCTTCGGCGAAGGCGGGTGACAGTTGTTGTAGTTCCGAGAGCGTGATGTCGTCGAGTTCACGCTTGGTTTCGATGCCGAGGCGCACGGCGTTGCCGATGATCTCGTGCGCTTTGCGGAAAGGGACGCCCTTGTTCGAGAGGTACGTCGCGGCGGCCATGGAGTTGAGATAGCCGGTGGTGGCGGCGGTCTTCATGCGGTCGAAGTTGAACTTCAATGCGCGAGTAAAGGCGGGAAGGACGGATAGGATTCCGGCGATGGTGTCTGCCGAATCGAAGACCGGCTCCTGGCCTTCTTGCAGATCTTTGTTGTAGGCGAGCGGCAGGCCCTTGATGAGCGTGGCCAGCGTGGTGGCCGCGCCGAGCAGGCGACCGGACTTGCCCCGGATGAGCTCGGTGAGGTCGGGGTTCTTCTTCTGCGGCATCGCGCTCGAGCCGGTGGAAAAGGCCTCGGGGAGGTCGAGAAAGCCGAACTCGGCTGTGGAGTAGAGCGTCAACTCTTCTGCGAAGCGCGAGATGTGGATGCCGAGCGTGGCGACGGCCTGGGTGAAGTCGAGGGCGAAGTCGCGGTCGGATGTGGCGTCCATGCTGTTGGGAGTGGGCGCGGTGAAGTTTAGCTCGCGTGCGGCGATGGTCCGGTCGAGGGCAAGCGTTGCTCCTGCCACTGCGCCTGAGCCAAGAGGGCAGTAGTTCATGCGGGCGCGGGCGTCGGTGAGGCGCGAGATGTCGCGCTCGATCATGCTGGCGTAGGCGAGGAGCCAGTGGGCGACGAGCACGGGTTCGGCGCGTTGGAGATGGGTGTAGGAAGGGATCACATTTTCGCCAGCTTCAGCTGCGAGCGTGGTGAGGGCTCCGTGCCAGGCGCGGAGGCCGTCGATTGTGTTGTCGATGGCGTCGCGGACGAAGAGACGCATGTCGGTCGCGATCTGCTCGTTGCGGCTGCGGGCGGTGTGGAGTTTGAGGGCGAGGTCGCCGATCTGCTTGGTCAGTTCGAGCTCGACGAAGTGGTGGATGTCTTCGGCGTTGGTGGCCTTGGCGAGGATCGTTTCAGCGTGCAGGGGATTGTTGGCCAGGACGGCATCGAGGCCTTCTTGCATCTTCGTAAGCTCGGCTTCGGTGAGGATGCCTGCGGCTGCGATGGCGCGGGCGTGCGCCTTCGATGCGGCTACCTCTTGCGGGAGGAGACGCCAGTCGAAGGGGAAGCTGCGCTGCCATTCTTCGAAGGCTGCGTTGAGTGGCTCGCGGAAGCGTCCTGACCACATTTTTGTTGCGTGTCGCTTTGCATCAGACATCTGTCACTTCCTTATACGTTCTAGTATCAGAGACTCGTCTTCGCCCTCAAAGTAGGCTAGACGTCCAGGGATGCAGGACAAAATGCTTCCGTCTGAAATATGTTCAACTCCTTCTTCTATGTCGAGTTCTTGAGCATCTTTGGTAGGCCGATTAGAGATGACCCAACACTTGCGGGTTGCGCCTTTCGACCTCAAGAGCTCTACGATTCGGCGTTTGCCCTGAAGATGCCGCTCCCATAATGGCAAGGATGGATCGACTTGCCACTTAACTGCAGTTGAAAATGCAGGATCGAACCACTTGAAGTGGCCCAATTCGTCGGTGAACTTGTGACGCCTCTTTGGATCGGCCAGCAGATATAAAAAGCGCTCGACCCGACTTTTGACCACGAACGCTCGTATCAGCGCGTCTTCATGCTGGATTGCTCGGGGGTCTCGTACGTCCGTCAATCGACTTTCCTCTTTCTTCCAGGGTCACCATTTCCATGTAGCGGTTGTGCCGCTATGAGCTAAAAGCAGATTCCCTTCGGAAATGACAAAGTATTACTCTTTGCCGCTACTGAGTTGCGGCATTTCCGTGCCTTTGCTCAGTTTAATCAAGCCACTCTCAGCGTAGGTGATGAGCTTGGCGCGGGTGTCGGTGATGTCGAGGTTGCGCATGGTGAGCTGTCCGATGCGGTCGCGGGGGCTGAAGGTGGATTCGCCCTTCTCCATCGTGAGGCGCTCGGGGTGGAAGGTGAGGTTGGGCGAGGATGTGTTGAGGATGGTGTAGTCGTTGCCGCGGCGCAGCTCCAGCGTGACCTCGCCGGTGATGGGTTTGGCGACCCAGCGCTGGGCGGCTTCGCGGAGCATGATGGCTTGCGGATCGAACCAGCGGCCCTGGTACAAGAGGCGGCCAAGCTTGCGGCCGCTGTCGCGATACTGCTCGATGGTGTCCTCGTTGTGGATGCCGGTGAGCAGGCGCTCATAGGCGATGAAGAGCAGGGCGAGGCCGGGCGACTCGTAGATACCGCGGCTCTTGGCCTCGATGATGCGGTTCTCGATCTGGTCGCTCATGCCGAGACCGTGGCGGCCACCGATGCGGTTGGCTTCGAGCATCAGGGCTACAGGGTCCGCGTAATCTTTTCCGTTGAGTGAAACGGGGAAGCCTTCTTCAAAGCGGACGGTGATCTCTTCGCGCTTGACGGGTGTGTCGTCGTTCCAGAAGGCGGTGCCCATGATGGGGACGACGATCTTCATGCTGCTGGTGAGGAGTTCGAGGTCCTTGGCTTCGTGGGTTGCGCCGAGGATGTTGGAGTCGGTGGAGTAGGCCTTCTCGGCGGACATCTTGTAGCCGAAGCCGGACTTCTGCATGAAGGCGGACATCTCGGCGCGACCGCCTAGCTCGTCGATGAAAGCGGCGTCGAGCCAGGGCTTGTAGACCTTGAGGTCGGGGTTGACAAGCAGGCCGTAGCGATAGAAGCGCTCGATGTCGTTGCCTTTGAAGGTCGAGCCGTCGCCCCAGATGTTGACGTCGTCTTCCTTCATCGCGGTGACGAGCATGGTGCCGGTGACGGCTCGGCCGATGGGCGTGGTGTTGAAGTAGGTGACGCCGGCGGTGGTGATGTGGAAGGCGCCCGACTGCAGGGCGGCGATGCCTTCGCGGACGAGTGGGAGGCGGCAGTCGATGAGACGGGCTTGCTCAGCGCCGTACTCGAGGGCCTTGCGCGGGATCTCGTCGTAGTCGGCCTCATCGGGCTGGCCGAGGTTGGCGGTGTAGGCGTAGGGGATTGCGCCCTTCTGCTTCATCCAGTGCAGCGCGGCGCTGGTGTCCAGGCCGCCGGAGAAGGCGATGCCGACCTTTTGGCCGAGGGGGAGAGATTCGAGGATTACGGACATTTTTTGGCTTGCCTCAATGTTTCAATGGTTTGCGACGCTCTTGTTTTTGCTGTCATTCTGAGCGAAGCGAAGAATCCCGAGGGAGTTGACATTAGCTCAGCCGCCCGTACCTTTCGGGCACGAGCTATTTCTGGTCTGCGATAGCTTGTTGCGGGTGAAGCATCTGCCAGTGATGCTGTGCGCAAAGGTCTTTGAACTCAGGGTTAGTTTCTGCGATGAGTGCGAGCTTCCTCGCGCGGGTCCAGCCTTTGATCTCTTTCTCGCGCGCGATTGCGGAGCGTATGTCGGTGAACTCTTCGTGGAGCAAGACTCTTTTGCAACCGTACTTGGTCGCGAAGGTGGATTTGATGCCGTTGCGATGTTCCCAGAGGCGCTTGTCGAAGTCGCTGGTGACGCCCGTGTACAGGGAGCCAGTCTCGCTGCCTAGGATGTAGACGTGGCCTTCTGGCATTCGTGGCCCCCTTTACACGGGCGGTTTGGGTTGAAAGGTTCGGGCGGTTGAGGTGGCGTCAGCACCCTCGGGATCCTTCGCTACGCTCAGGATGACAGCAAAAACAAACAACAGCGAAACACTCTAGTTGCGCTTACGTGCTTGTATGCCGCGGCTGCGACTATTTGAGATCCTTTTTGCTCCGCCAAGCAACATGAGCAGAAGAGCCTTCTGGGCGTGCATACGATTCTCAGCCTGGTCGAAGACTACCGATTGCGGGCCGTCGAGAACGGCATCCGTTACCTCGGCGTTGCGGTGGGCGGGCAGGCAGTGCATGAAGACGGCGTCTGCCTGGGCGTGCGCCATCAGGGCTTCGTTGACCTGGTAGGGCTTGAAGATGGGGGCGCGCTTGGTGGCTTCGTGCTCGAAGCCCATGCTGGTGCAGACGTCGGTGTAGACGGCGTCTGCGCCGGTGACGGCCTTGACGGGGTCGTGCGTCAGTGTGATGCTGCCGCCGGTGGATTCGGCGATCTCGATGGCCTTGTGGATGATGTCGAGCTTGGGTTGGAAGCCCTTGGGCGTGGCGACGGTGCAGTGGGTGCCGAGTTGCGCGGCGGTGAGCATCAGCGAATGGCAGACGTTGTTGCCGTCGCCTACGTAGGTGAAGTGGAGGCCTTCGGCTGAGCCGAATTTTTCTTCGAGGGTGAAGAAGTCGGCGATGGCCTGGCAGGGGTGTTCGAGGTCCGAGAGCGCGTTGATGACGGGGATCTTCGAGCAGGCGGCCATCTCCGTGATGGTGTCGTGCGAGTAGGTGCGGAGGACCATGATGGACATCCAGCGCTCGACGTTGTGGGCCATGTCGGGGAGCGACTCGCGCTCGCCGAGCGGCGACTGCGTCTGGTCGACGAAGATGGCATTGCCGCCGAGGGTGTTGATCGCTGTCTCGAAGGTCAGCCGGGTGCGGAGCGACGCCTTCTCGAAGAAGAGGACCATCTGGCGCGCGTCGAGCGCGTGGCGGAAGTCCTCGGGGTGGTTCTTGACGGCGTGGGCGAGCTCCATGATGGCGGCCATCTCCTGGACCGTTAAGTCTGCGATCGAACACAGGTCGCGACCAGCGAGGCGCTTCGCGGCTTCGCTGAATGCCGTGTCTGACTGGATGCCGAGGGTGCTGGGAGCTGGGCGGGACATCAGGCCCTCCTCGTTGTCGATGGCCTTCTGGCTCAGGGCGGCGGTCTTGTTAGGCATGTGCGGTGTCTCCGGCCAGCACCGGGCTGACCTTGTTCTCGTGAAGAGTGAAGAGTTCGTCGAGCGCGGCGATGGCGATGTCGACGTGTTGCTTTTCGAGGATATAGGGCGGCAGGAAGCGGAGGACCGTCTCGCTGGTGCGATTGATGATGATCTTGCGCTCCATCAGTTCGCGGGCGATGTCTCCTGCTAGGGTGGCGTTGTTGAGTTCGACGCCGATCATCAGGCCGAGGCCGCGGACTTCCGTGATCGCTTCGTGCGACTTTGCGAGGTCGTTCAGGCGGTCGATGAAGTATGTGCCTACTTTGGTTACATGTTCGAGAATGCCATCGCGCTTGATCGTGTCGAGCACGGCGATCGCGGCCGAAAGAGCCAGAGGATTGCCGCCGAATGTCGTTCCGTGCATACCTGGGTGGAAGGCCTTGGCAGCTTCTTCGGTGCAGAGCATCGCCCCCATGGGCACGCCGCCAGCGATGGGCTTGGCGAGGGTGGTGACGTCGGGCAGCACATTGTAGTGCTGGTAGGCAAACCACTTGCCGGTACGTCCGATGCCGCATTGGATCTCGTCGGCGATGAGCAGAGCGCCGGTGGAGTCGCAAAGTTCGCGAGCCGCAGTGAAGAACTCTTGCGAGACGGGGTGAATGCCGCCTTCGCCTTGAACGGTCTCGAGAAGGATGGCGCAGTAGTCAGACGAGAACGCGGCGCGGAGAGCGGCGACATCGTTAAATGGCACGAAGTCGACGGTCGGGATCAAGGGCGAAAACGGCTCGCGGTACTTGGCTTTGTGTGTCGTCGAGACTGAGCCCATGGTGCGGCCGTGGAAGCTGTGTTCGAGCGCAAGGAACTTCTTGCCGAGGTGCTTATCCTCTTCGCGGAGACGTACGGAGTGGGCGCGGGCCAGCTTCATCGCTGCCTCCCAGGCTTCGGTGCCGGAGTTGGTGAAGAAGACGCGGTCGAGGCCGCTGATCTCTGTCAGGCGAAGGGCGAGCGGAGCAGTGTGCTCGTGGAAGAACAGGTTCGAAGTGTGAAGGATCTTCTTCGTCTGAGCGATGATGGCTTCTTCCAGCACTGGATGGCCGTAGCCGAGCGCGGAGCAGCCGATGCCGCTGAGCAGGTCGAGATACTCGACGCCGTTCTCGTCGTGCAGATAGACGCCCTTGCCGCTGGTGAAGAGGTAAGGGTTGCGTTCGTAGGTGTTCAGCAGCAGCTTCTTTTCAGCGGCCTGTAGGGATTCTAAGTTCATGCGACCATCACCTCCGTACCTTCATTGACGCGGGTTGAAATGAGATCGGGCAGGAGTTGGGCGGACTCTGCAGGAAGGATGCGAACGCGCTTGACGCCGTGGGTGAGGGCGTCGCGGCAGGCGTGGAGCTTGGGCAACATGCCGCCGGTAATGACGGAGGCGGCTTCGAGCTCGACGATCTGCGGCAGCGTAAGCCAGCGCATCACCTCGCCGTCTGCTCCTTTGACGCCGGGGACGTCGGTAAGGAAGACAAGGGCGTCGGCCTTGGTGGCGACGGCGCAGGCGGAGGCCATCTCGTCGGCGTTGATGTTGTAGTACTCGCCGTCGAAGCCGAGGGCGATGGACGAGATGACGGGGACAGCGCCCATGGTCCAGATAGCGTCGAGCCAGCGCGAGTCGGTGGCGGCGATCTCGCCGACGAAGCCGAGATCGGGTTGGGTGATCTTCTTGCGCGCGCGGAATACGTGGCCGTCACCGCCCGAGAGACCGACGGCAGCGCAGCCGTGCTGGCCGAGCGCAGCGACGAGCGACTTGTTTACGCGGCCGGCGAGGACCATCAGTGCAGCGTCGCGGGTCTCGGCGTCGGTGACGCGGAGACCGGAGATGAACTGGCTGACCTTGCCCATCTGGGCGAGGGTTTTGGTGAGTTGGACACCGCCGCCGTGGACGACGGCGACCTGGTTGCCGTCGCCGACGAGTTCGGCGATGGCCTTTCCGCAGGAGTGGAGTAGCTCTTTATTTTCGAGCGATGCTCCACCGAGCTTGACGACGTATTTCAAAGGAGACCCTCCGCTTCATTCCAACCGCACATGAGGTTGAGGTTCTGGACGGCCTGACCGGCAGCGCCCTTGAGTAGATTATCGAGGCAGGAGACGATGACGAGGCGTTTGCCGCCGGGTTCAAGCTCGAAGCCGATGTCGCAGAAGTTCGTGCGAACGATGTACTGGATCTGGGGAAGATTGCCGTTGCCGCGCACGCGGACGAGCGGGCTGGTGGCGTAGAAAGCGCGGAAGATCGATTCGATCTTCTCGGGGTGTGTGTTCTCGAGCAGGCGGACGTAGATGGTAGACAGAATGCCGCGCGGGATCGGCAGCAGGTGCGGCGTGAATTGGATGTCGGCGGCGTCGAGGTTGAGTTGTTCAAGCAACTCGCCGGTATGGCGATGGCCGAACACGGCGTAAGCGGAGAGATTATCCGCCGCGTACATGAAGTGGGTCTTCGCGGTTGCGGCCTTGCCCGCTCCGCTGACACCGGACTTGGCGTCGCAGATGATTCCCGGGGCAAGATCGATGATCCCGGCATCAAGCAGGGGAGCGAGGGCGAGGATGATCGAGGTCGCGTAACAGCCGGGGTTGGCGACGATGCGGGCGTCGCGAAGGTCTTTGCGATGGAGCTCAGGGCAGCCGTAGACGGCCTCGGCCTGCAGGTTGCGAGCGAGGCTGGGGTTGGCGTCGGTGAGCTTGTAGACGGCGCGGTTGGCATCGTCGTTGAGACGCCACGCTCCGCTGAGGTCGACGACGCGGATGTTGCGGGCGATGGCCTCGGGAACCCACTCGCGGGATTGCTCGTGCGGGGTGGCGAGGAAGAGAACCTCAATGCCTTCGTCGACGAGGCGGTCCCAGGAGAAGGGAACAACTTCGGGCGACGGGCCGCTGGTCGCGAGTTGGGGCTGAAGGTCAGTGAGGTAGAGCTTCGCAGCCTCTTCTCCGGGGCGGCCCAGGAAAGTTGGGGCGGTATCGGCGAGACGAGGATGATGCAGGAGTAGCCGCGCGAGTTCGCCGCCGGCGTAGCCGCTGACGCCAGCGACGGCGGTGCGAACAGTGCTGGGCACGGGAACGTACTTCGCGTGGAGGCCGGATTCCTGGGGAGTGAGTACAGAGATTTCAGCCAATGAGGACCTCGATTCTGGCCTTCAACGTGCGGGCCTGCTTTTCGTCGGGACAGATAATGAGTACGGTGTCGTCTCCAGCGATGGTGCCGACGACCTCGGACCAGTCTTCGTAGTCGACGCCAGCGGCGACAGGCTGGGCGCTGCCGGTGGTGGTGATCAGGACGAGGAGGTTGGAGGCGAGACGGACTTCGAGGCCGAAACTTCGCAGGACTTCACGAATACCGGGGCCTTCATCTTCCTCGGTTGAATTATTTGGCAGGGCGTAGCCGGAAGGCCCCTTTAAGAGCCGAAGTTCGTGTATATCTCGAGACAGGGTCGCCTGCGTGACATGGAATCCGAGCCCCGCCAGCTTGATGCGCAGGTCATCCTGATTGGTCACCGGGGTGTTGACCAGGAGTTCTCGGATCGCGTTGTGGCGCTGCTGTTTCATGATCGGGTTGATCCTGCTTCGGATTCTGGGCCTTCTATCTGTTTCCTCTGAGTTCTCAGTGGAACGTCCGGCGATGAATGGTGAATGAACTCCCGGGAGAATGTATAAAAATACATTTCTCATGTATAAATATACACATACTGAGCGGTGAGCGACGACGAATTTCAAAATTTAGAAGAGGGCTTCGGAGGAGGGATCGTTGTCGATTCCGAAGTATATTGACATCATGGCCATCTCTACGCAAAACACTCAAAGCATGGGCTGCAGGCGCTCTTCCGGGAGTGTCGCATCGAACCTCGCTGTCGATCCGTTGCTGAGCCCGAAACGGCCAACGACGAAGTCCAGCGGGTCTCTGATTCATGGAGTGTATACGGGCAAGTCGCTGATTGATCCCATGTTCGATCATGACTCCTGCGGCGTGGGATTTGTTGCCAGCGTGGACGCGGTGCCGACGCACGAGATTCTGCAGCAGGCTTTGACGGCTCTGGGACGGCTTGCGCATCGTGGCGCGGTGGCATCCGATGGCAAGAGCAGCGACGGGGTTGGCGTGACTGCGGCAGTGCCGCGGGAGTTGCTGCTGCGCGCGACGGATGTGACGCTACCCGATGATGCAACACTGGGCCTGGGCATGCTGTTTCTGCCCGTTGAGGAGACGCGTGCCGAAGAGGTGCTGACGCGTTGTTTGGAGTCCAACGACCTGCAGGTGCTTTGTTGGCGCGATGTTCCAACTTGTACGGACTGCCTGGGTGAGATTGCCCTCAGCACCATGCCGAAGATCCGCCAGGTACTGGTGGCGAGCGCGGAGGGCGTGAGCGACGAGAACATCGAACGCCGGCTTTACCTGGCGCGGAAGCAGTTCGAAAAGATCCACGAGCAGGATGAGATCACAGGATACATCTGCTCATTGTCTTCGCGGACGGTCGTCTACAAGGCAATGTGTACGGGGAACCATCTGGCGGACTACTTTCCCGACCTGGCGTCGCCTGATTTTGTGACGCCGTTTGCCCTGTTCCACCAGCGATATGCGACGAACACGCTCCCGACGTGGCACAGAGCGCAGCCGGGGCGGACGCTGGCGCATAACGGCGAGATCAACACCGTCTGGGGCAATCGGGTCCGAATGGCCGCGCGGGATTCTACGCTCCCGGTCGAGTGCAAGCCGGTGCTGACAAAGGGCGGAACGGACTCGACCAGCCTGGACGAAGCTATAGAGTTGATCTCGATGAATGGTCGCACGCTTTCTGAAGCAGTCCGAATGCTGATGCCTCCGGCAGCCGAGGGACACCAGCGGTCGATGTTTCTGCGCTATCACAGCGCATGTGCCGAGCCGTGGGACGGTCCGGCCGCGATTGCCTTTACGGATGGCCAGGTTGTCGGCGCGGCGCTGGACCGAAACGGTCTTCGTCCGTGCCGGTTTGCGATCACCAGTGATGGCCTGGTGGTTGCGGGTTCGGAGGCTGGACTTGTCGATCTCGATCCGGAGAAGGTGATCGAAAGCGGTCGCCTCGGGCCGGGGCAGATGCTGGTTGTCGATCTGGTGGCTGGGAAGGTCTATGACGACGAGGCCCTGCTCGACCTGTTTGATCGCGGCGCTACATACGCCCAGCTTGCGGAGATCTCGCCCCTTGCAGCTCTTCCGTTGCATGAACTGCCCGAGAGCTCGAAGTTGCTCGCAATGCAGCGTGGATTTGGCTATACGCGCGAAGACGTGAAGATGATCCTGCAGCCGATGGCTGTGGAGGGCAAGGATGCAGTCTGGTCAATGGGGGACGATACGCCGTTGGCGTTCCTGGCGCGCTCTCCGCGTCCGGTGTACGCGTTCTTTCGGCAGCGGTTCGCCCAGGTAACGAATCCAGCGATCGATCCGCTTCGCGAGGCGTGCGTGGTATCGCTGGATACGCGGCTGGGACCTTGGCCTCATCTGCTGGATAAAAATGCACCCCTGCCTGGACTCAGCCTGAAGTCGCCGTTCCTTTCGCTGGGACAGGTGGAGTCGCTCCGTCGAGGCAAGTACCCGCATCTCTCCGATCTTCGCTTCGCGGAGTTACCCTGCCTGTTTGCGCCGTCTTCGAGCTTGCTCCAAGGGCTGGACGCCGTCTGCATGAGAGCGATTGAACTGGTTCGTGGCGGAACTCGCATCCTGCTGCTGACGGACCGTGGCGCGACCGCCGAAGCTCTGCCGGTTCCAATGGCGATGGCGACGGGAGCAGTCCACCAGGCGCTGGTTGCGGCTGGACTACGGACGCTGGCCGGCCTCGCGGTGGAGGCAGGAGACTGCCGCGACATTCATCATGCCGCAGTCCTTATCGGTTATGGCGCGGGCGCGGTGTGTCCGTGGCTGGCTTTGGAGACGGCGTTGAGTCTTGCCCCTGCAGGCAGCGATGCGACGGCAGCGGAAGCGAAGATGCTAAAGTCGCTGGACGCAGGACTGGCGAAGGTGATGTCGAAGATGGGTATCTCCGTGGTGGACAGCTACCGCGGCGCACACCTGTTCGACATCCTGGGCCTGCATTCGAGCGTCGTAGACCGGTGCTTCCCGAATACGCCTGCACCGCTCTCAGGAATTGGATTCGCGGAGTTGGACAAGCACCTTCGTGAGACGTGGATTGGCGAAGCTGCGTCGGCAGTGCCAGCGCCCAGCGCAGACCTTCCCGATTATGGCTGGGTGCGCTTCCGCAAGACGGAGCGGGCAGAGCCCCACGCATGGCAACCGGCTACGGTGAAAGCACTGCAATCGGTTGTAGGCAGCGCGCGTGGAGTGGCATTGTCGACGGATCCGGCAGCGGCGTTCGCCATCTACTCGCGCGACGTGATCGCCCGCGATCCCTCTGTGCTGCGCGACCTGCTGGAGATCCGTCCGGCTGGCGCGGAGCTGCGGCTTGAGGATGTGCAGACACCGGCGGAGCTCTGCAAGAAGTTTATTGCGAGCGCGATGTCGCTGGGTTCGCTGAGTCCGGAGGCGCATTCGACGATCACGATTGCCATGAATACACTCGGCGGGCGGTCGAATACGGGCGAGGGTGGCGAAGATAGGGACGTCTATCGTTCGGAGCCGGTGATCGCAAGCGCGCCAGCGGGGTCTTCCCGCATGCAGATGCAGGCGGAGGGTTCGGTTGCCGTCGCGGAGCCTGTGGTGGAAGCTCCTTCGGTCCAGCATCTTCTGAACAACAAGATTAAGCAGGTGGCTTCTGGACGCTTCGGCGTGACTGCCGAGTATCTGGCGCACGCCGAAGAGATTGAGATCAAGGTGGCCCAGGGCGCGAAACCCGGTGAGGGTGGACAGCTTCCTGGGTTCAAAGTAAGCGGTCTGATCGCTCGCCTTCGCCATGCTCAGCCGGGAGTCTCGCTGATCTCGCCTCCACCACACCACGATATCTATTCGATCGAGGACCTTGCGCAACTGATCTACGACTTAAAGCGCGTGAATCCTCGCGCGGCGGTCGGAGTGAAGCTGGTCTCAAGCTGCGGTGTGGGAACAGTCGCTGCGGGTGTTGCCAAGGCGTATGCGGACTTCATCGTGATCGCAGGGAACACCGGCGGCACGGGTGCCGCGGCGCTTTCAAGCATCAAGTACGCGGGCAACCCATGGGAGCTTGGGTTGGCTGAGGCGCAGCAGGTGCTGATGGCCAACGGGATGCGCGATCGCGTGCGGCTGCGCACGGATGGTGGATTGGCGACGGCACGAGATGTCCTGATCGCGGCCATGCTGGGAGCGGATGAGTACGCCTTCGGTACGGCTGTTCTGGTGGTTCTGGGTTGCGACATGGCGCGCCAATGCCACCTGAACACCTGTCCGACGGGCATAGCAACCCAGAAGCCGGAGTTGCGGGCGAAGTTCCGTGGCAAGCCGGAGCATGTGGTGAAGTTTTTCGAGCAGTTGGCGGGAGACCTTCAGCATCTGCTGGCACGCTATGGGCTGGCATCGATTGAAGACGCGGTAGGACGGACGGATCTGTTGGAGCAGGTACGGTTCGACGGGAATCTGGATCTGCAGCCCTTGCTGGCAAAGGTAACGGATGGTCCCGCGCGCTGGATGGGAGTTCGTAATGACCGGCCCGATCCTCAGCCACCCCTGGATGAGGCGTGGGTTGTGCCTGCGATCAAGGCGGTCGATGCCGGTCAGCCCTTTGTGGTTGATTCGCCGATCACGAACGCGAACCGCTCCATGGGATCGCGGCTTGCAGGCGAACTGGCAATGCGCGATGCCCGGGGCGAGAGCGGTCCGGTCGACGTCACCTTCAACCTGACAGGAACTGCGGGACAGTCCTTCGGAGCTTTCATCACACCGGGAATGAAGCTGATTCTGACCGGGCAGGCGAACGACTTTGTCGGCAAGGGACTTTCGGGCGGCGAGATTGTGATTCGGGCCCGTGGTCTAGCGGCGCGGGAGAGCGGACATCATGTCATCCTCGGGAACGTCGCGCTTTATGGCGCGACTGCTGGGACGCTATTCGCTGCCGGACGCGCCGGGGAGCGCTTCGCCGTGAGGAACTCGGGGGTGACGGCGGTCGTCGAAGGCGTTGGCGACCATGGCTGCGAGTACATGACCGGTGGTGTCGTCGTGGTTCTGGGCGAGGCGGGAATGAACTTCGGGGCGGGCATGACCGGTGGTCTCGCGTGGGTCTATGACGCAGCCGGAAAGTTCATTCAGCGGAAGAGGTTTCACCCGGATTTCATTGAACCGATAGCATTTACTCTTGCTGATGCTGCCGAGCAAGTCAAGTTGAAGGAGCTCATCTCCAGGCATGCGGAGGTGTCGGAGAGCAGTCTGGCTAAGTCGATGCTGGCGAACTGGTCGGAGAAGTCGGGTGCCTTTGTGATGTTGTCGCCGAAACCACAGGCCTGAGCAGTTGCGAAAAGGCTCAAGGCTGCGGTGCTCTTCGATCAAGGCCGCTACCGATCCAATCACCGACGACGCTCGACAAAACGCTAACACTGAGTGCGGTCACCAGTGCCTCGGGCATTGGTGTGTCATCGCAGGGGGTTCTCCCTGGCCCGCGTGAATACCCGGCTTGGTACCTCTTCCTCGTGATCGCTGGCAATTGCGGCAGCCTTTCTTTACAGTGGCTAGCTGGAGAGGTCGAGCGTGAAGGGTAGGCCAGCACGAGGATCGGTAAAGTCGGAGCAGACCGGAGGCCCGGCAGAATCCGTTACATCCCTCGAGCCCCGGGACATCTTTCCCCCGGTCCCGGCAAGCGAGAAGTACCAGCGGATTCTGGACGCGGCGGTAGAGGTAATCGCCGAAAAAGGATACTTCAACGCGCCAGTAAGCGCGATTGCTGCGCGGGCTGGAGTCGCGGACGGGACTGTATATCTCTACTTCAAGAGCAAGGACGATGTTCTGCGAACGGCGATCGACCGGAACTTCGATCGCTTCCACCGGCAGGTCATCGAGCGTTTCCAGACGGTCCACGATCCGCGAGAACAGCTTGAGTACATCGCCCAGGTCCATCTTGAGAGCGGCTCGGTCAATCGCGCGATGGCGATCGTGATGCAGACCGAAGTCAGGCAGAGCGCGCGGTTTATCGCGGAGTTCTCGCACCATCACCTGGTGAAGTACATCCAGGTCGTGCGCGAGGTGATCCGGCGCGGGCAGCAGCAGGGAATCTTCCGGCAGGACATATCGGACGGTGTGGTGGCGCACTGCATGTTTGGGGCGATCGACGAGTTGCTGAGTTCGGCGGTCTTCACCGGGCGGAGCTATGATGCGAAGGCTACCGCGAAGCAGGTTTTGGACGTTTTGTTGAACGGAATCAATCGGCCTTAGGGACCGTCGAGATCGGATAAGGGAGCTACAGATGTTTGATTTCAAGACGGTGAATGATGTCTTCCAGTTGATTGCAAGCCGTGGGGACCAACTGGTGATGCAAGCGCAGGATGCGACGGGCGAGTGGCAACCGATCACCTCCGCGATGCTGTATGGGAGGGTGCGGGCATTGGCGTCGGCCTTTGCGAAGTGGGGTGTGGTGAAGGGCGACCGAGTTGCGATTCTAAGCGAGAACCGCTGGGAGTGGCAGGTGACCGACTTCGCAACGCTTGCTTTAGGCGCGGTGGATGTGCCGCTCTACGCGACGCTGACGGCGGAGCAAGTTGGCTACATGCTGCGCGATTCTGGCGCGAAGGTGGCGGTGTTCTCGTCCGCGGAGCAGTATGACAAGCTGGCGGGAGCGGGAGAGCTTCCGGCACTCGAGCACGTGGTGGTGATGGACGGCGGGGACCTGCCGAACGCGGTGAACTTCGCGTCGCTGATGGAGTCTGCCAAAGAGATGGAGACGCGCAACGCGGCGTTTGATGCGACGGCGGCTGCTGTGCAGGCGGACGACCTGATGACGATCATCTACACGTCGGGCACGACGGGCGAGCCGAAGGGTGTGATTCTGACCCATGGCAACGAGGCTAGCAACCTGAACTACTCAACCGATGGGATAGGTTTTGGTGCGGGCGACCTTTGCATCTCGTTTCTGCCGCTGTCGCACGTTACGGCTCGGCATACGGATTTGGCGCTGCTGGCGCACGGAGTGTCGCTGGCGTATTGCCCGAAGTTCGATCGGCTGCCGCCGATTATGAAGGCACTGCGGCCGACGGTGTTGATTGCCGTGCCAAGGGTGTACGAGAAGATTCGGCAGGCGGTCGAGGGCAAGTCCGCGCCGTCGCCGCTGAAGTCAAAGATTCTGAAGTGGGCGGTTGCGAACGGAACGAAGCATCGGGGCGAGGTGCTTGCGGGTAAGACGCCCGGCGGTCTTGCTCATGCGCTTGCTGACAAGCTGGTGTACAGCAAGATTCGCGACGCGTTTGGCGGCAGGGTGAGGATCTTCGTGTCGGGCGGAGCGCCGCTGGGGATGGATTCTGCTGGCTGGTTCGCGGATGTGGGAATTCGAATCTTCGAGGGATATGGGCTGACGGAGACTTCTCCTGTCATTGCAGTGAACAAGCCGAATGCACACCGGATCGGAACTGTCGGAAAGGCGCTTGCGAATGTGAAGTGCCGGTTTGCGGAGGACGGCGAACTGGAGGTCTTCGGGCCATCGATCTTCAGTGGCTACTGGAATAAGCCGAAGGAGACGGAAGAGGCGTTTACCGCCGACGGGTGGTTCAAGACGGGCGATATCGGGAACATCGATGGCGATGGGTACCTGTCGATCACGGACCGGAAGAAAGAGCTGCTGAAGACGAGTGGCGGCAAGTTGATCGCGCCGCAGCCGATCGAAAATAAGCTAAAGGCGAACTCTTTGGTGGGTCAGGCGGCGCTGGTGGGGGACAAGCACAAGTTTGCCTGCGTGCTGATCTCGCCGAATATGGCGGCGCTTGAGAGTTGGGCGGCTGGGCAGGGCGTCTCTGTTGCTGACCACAAGGCCATGGTGAAGGACGCGAAGGTGGTGGCTCTCTACCAGGGCATTGTGACGCAGGTGAACGGGACGTTGGCGCACTTCGAGGACATGAAGCGGCTCTGCGTAGTGCCGGATGAGTGGACCGTCGAGACTGGCGAACTGACTCCGAGCATGAAGTTGAAGCGGCGTGTCGTGGAGAAGAAGTACGCGGCAGAGATCGCCGAGTTCTACAAAGACGAGGCGACGGCATCCAAGTAGATCCCAGCATATTGGAAGAGAATATGTAGCATCGCACCTCACGGAGCATCCAATTCGGCATGGGCATGTTGAAGAAGGCTGAGAAGCAGGGCAAGAAGTTTCTGAATCCGGTTCCAACGGGTGTGGGCGGACCGGGCATGATGTGGAAGATCCTTCCGTTGTATCTGAGGAACAAGGAAGAGCGTGTGCCGAAGGTGCCGCTGGGGCCGTTCCGGACGGATGCCAGTATCTATGCGACTCCGCCTGAGAGCGGGCTGCGGGTGACGTGGATGGGGCACTCGGTGATGCTGGTGGAGATTGACGGTGTGCGGGTGCTGATCGATCCCGTGTGGGATGAACGGGCTTCTCCAGCGCGGTGGTTTGGGCCGAAGCGGTTCTTTGCCGCGCCGCTGAGGTTGGATGAGCTGCCACGGATCGATGCCGTTATCATCTCGCACGATCACTATGACCATCTAGGTCGCATGACGGTGGAGCGGCTGGCGAAGCTCAATGCGGTAAGGGACGCGGTGTGGGTGACCTCGCTTGGAGTGGGAGAGTTGCTGCAAAAGTTCGGAGTAGCTGCTGGGCGGATCAAGGAGTTGGACTGGACGGAGTCTGCCGCTGTGAAATCGCCGACCGGGGCGGAAGTAACGGTGACGGCGGTGCCATCTCGGCATTTTTCCGGCCGGAGTCTGTCGAACCGGTTTGAGACGCTATGGTCGTCCTTTGTCCTGAGCGGCTCGAAGCACAAGGTTTACTACGGTGCAGACTCGGGGCTATGGGATGGATTTGCTGAGATTGGAAGGTGTTATGGGCCGTTTGATCTGACCATGCTGGAGATTGGGGCGTTCAACGAGCTTTGGAAGGACATTCATATGGGCCCGGACGGAGCTGCTGAGGCGTTCGTGAGGATGGGCGGGGCAGGGCTGTTTATGCCGATCCACTGGGGACTTTTCGACCTTGCCCTGCATGCATGGCGGGAGCCAATCGAAAGGATGACCGAGTTAGCGGACGAACGAGAGATTCGGTTGTGGTCTCCGGCGCCGGGAGTGCCGTCGGAGGTTTTGGCGGGGCAGCAGTTGCGGGCGAAGTGGTGGGAGGCCGTGCCGGAGTCAGCAAAGGTCACCTCCTCCGGGATGTTGCCTACAGGGAACGTGGCACAGGAGTAGTAGCAAACAAGGGCAGAAATCTCTTGTGCGGTGGGATGAAAGAGGGTACAAAGAGGAGGCTGGAAGTTCGGCATTCTTCCGGAAGACTCCGGTTATTTCCCGGTTTGGAGACAGATCATGGCGGGTGCGGTGCAGGCGATGTTGCGCGAGGTGATGGATATCCGGCAGGCAGCGGAGTATCTGGGCATAAGCGGCGATACGCTGTATCGCTATGCCTCTGAAGGGTTTATCCCGGCGTTCAAGTTGGGGAACCGGTGGCGCTTTAAGAAGTCGCTGTTGGACGCCTGGATGGACGAGAAGAGCGGTGTGAAGCCCCTGGCGACGACCGGGCTAACCGTGGTGGCCCCGGAGCAGAAGAAGCCGGCGGGTCGGGCTCGGCTAGGCTAAGTTCCGCCGATCGAATACCTGTCTCTTAGGCGGGCTGTAACGTGATGTGGGTGATCTCCGGCGGGCAGTTGAAGCGCAGCGGGAGTCCGACGGTACCGATTCCGCGATTCACATAGAGCTGGATGTTATCGAACTGATACCGCCCCATGGAGTATTTCTTACCGAGTGGTGGAAGCAGAAGCGGTCCTGCGAGAGGCATGCGGACTTGTCCACCGTGGCTGTGGCCTGACAGGACGAGGTCGATGTGAGGCGCGCGTGGGTGGTGCGAGATCACGTCCATGAAGTCGGGTTCGTGACACATCAGGATGACCGGCGCGTCAGGCTTCTCGGGGACTGCGAGTTCGAGGTCGGGATTGCCGGATTCGGCGTCGTCGAGGCCCGCGAGCCAGATGTGATGACCTGCGCGTTCGATGGGAACGTAGCGATTCACGAGGGGATTCATCTCGTAGGTGGTGAGCATGCTGGTGACCGCGGCGGCGTCGACGTTCACGTCGTGGTTGCCGAGGATGGCGTAGCGCTGAGGGCACTCGAGGCCACGCAGAATGGCTCCGCAATGCGGCATCGCGGCGTAAGCGCGGTTGTCGGTGCCGCTTGAGTTGTTACTGATGTAGTCGCCGGTGGTGAGGACGAGATCGGGCTTGAGGGCGTTGATCTTGCGGACAGCTTCGCGAAGGAAGAAGTCTTCGGTGAACCATTCGAGATGGATGTCCGAGAGCTGCGCGATGCGGAAGCCGTGGAAGGCTTCGGGGAGGCCGGGGATGTGGAAGGTCTGGTCGACGACCTCAATGAAGTGGCGCTCGAGTTCGCTGGAGTAGAGGCCGAGAGCTGCGATAGAGAGAGCACCGCCCGCGAGGAGATTGCGCCGGGAGAAGCGAGGCGAGGCAGATGGCCGCTGCTGCGATGGAGTATCGACGGTCATACTCTATGATAACGGTTTGGGACGACTCCGCTCCGATAGAATAGAGATCGATGAGTTTTCGAGTGAGACAGAGGCGGGCCACCGCGTTGCTGAGCGGGGGGATGAACGCCCTGCTGGTGACACACCTTCCGGATGTTCGGTATTTGAGCGGATTTACTGGATCGAGTGCGGCGCTCCTGCTGCATGGTGGCAGGGCGACGCTCTTTACCGACGGGCGCTATACGGCGCAGGCGAAGGCCGAGGCGGTCGGGTCAAAGGTAGTAATCGTCCCCAAGGCCACGCTGGCTAAAGCGTGCGAGGAGGCAGCGGCGGCGGGCATAGAGCGCTGCGGATTCGACGCCGTGCATACGTCTGTAGCCACGTTTGAGGCGATGCGGAAGGCTGTTCCGGGCAAAGTGCGAAGGAGTTTCTTCCAGCCGAGCGGGCCGATCGTGGCGGGACTCCGCGAAGTCAAGGACGACGCTGAGATCGAAGTGATGCGGCGGGCTGCGTTGGCCGGGTGCAAACTCTTTGACCACATGCTCGGCTATCTGCGTTCGGGGTTGACCGAGATTCAGGTCGCTGCAGAGTTGGAACATGCGGCACGGCTTGCCGGGGCTGAAGGGATGTCTTTTGAGACGATCGTCGCCAGCGGCGAACGATCCGCGCTGCCACACGGTCGGGCGACCGGAGCTAGGCTGCCGAAGCGCGGCTTTGTGACGCTCGACTTCGGCGTGGTCATGGACGGCTACTGCTCCGATATGACTCGGACGATCCACCTCGGCAAGGCGAGCCAGGAGGAGTTTGACGTGTATCATGCGGTACTGGAAGCGCAGGAAGCCGCCGTCGCGAAGATCGCTCCTGGAGTTGCGCTGGGCGATGTGGACGAGGCGGCGCGGAGCATCCTGCGAGCGGCGAAGCTGGATGAATACTTCACGCACTCTACCGGGCACGGGGTCGGACTTGAGATTCACGAAGGCCCGCGTGTGGCGAAGGATCAGAAGGAAGTTCTGAAACGCGGTATGGTGGTAACGGTTGAACCCGGAGTGTATATGCCGGGTAAGTTCGGTGTGCGCATCGAAGACATGGTGCTGGTTACGGCTTCTGGCGGTGAGGTTTTGACGCCAAGCGTAAAGGCATGGACACAGCTGTAAAGTCCGATTTTGAGAGGGAAGAAAGAGATCCGATGGAAGACGAGACGAATCTGGAGAAGTTGCAGGATCTGGTTGGTTTTTTGAAAGAGAACGGCATCGCCGAGTACGAGGCGGAGCGCGGCGACACGAAGATCAGGATCAAGTTTGCGACGGCGGCAGGACCGGCGACGGCGCTGGATCCGGCGACTTTAGCGCAGTGGCTGAGTGCTTCGGGCGGGCAGAATGCTGCAGCTCCTGCTCCTTCAGCGGCACAGACAGCGGTTGCAGCGGCTGTGCCGGAGGCTGCGCTGCATCAGGTGAAGTCGCCCATCGTTGGGACGTTCTACGATTCGCCTTCGCCGGGGTCAGCTCCGTTTGTGAAGGTCGGCGATGTGGTCGAGGTAGGGCAGGTGCTCTGCATCGTCGAGGCCATGAAGCTGATGAACGAGATTGAGGCGGATGCGGCTGGTGAGATCGTGGCGCGGATTGCGACCAGCGGACAGCCGGTGGAGTACGGGCAGCCGCTGTTTTCGATTAAGGCGGTATGAAGACGCTAGCTCCCAGCCCCGTGCACGACGCGCAAGAGATGCGCGAGTGGGCTCGCGACTTGAGCTCTCCGAAGGATGGATGGGGGAACGTGTTGCTCCTTGATTTCTTGACTGAGTTGTTTGCCGAGTGCATCGGTGCGGTCGTTATTGCATTCTTGCACCTCATCTTCTGAAAGGCAGAAATGTTTCGTAAGGTATTGATCGCAAATCGGGGAGAGATTGCACTGCGCGTCATCAGCGCGTGCAAGGAGATGGGCATTCGCACGGTCGCTGTGTACAGCGAGGCCGACAGGAACAGCCTGCACGTTCGGTTCGCTGATGAAGCAATCTGCATCGGCCCGGCACGCTCGGCGGACTCGTATCTGAATGTTCCTGCTGTCATCTCGGCTGCGGAGATCGCGGATGTCGATGCGATCCATCCGGGCTATGGACTGCTGAGCGAGAATGCCAATTTCGCCGAGGTGTGCCGGGCTTCGAACATCAAGTTCATCGGGCCTCCGCCGGAGGTGACGCGGATGATGGGCGAGAAGTCCACTGCGCGTCAGACGATGAAGAAGGCCAAGGTGCCGATTCTTCCGGGATCCGACGGCGTGATCGCGAGCGCGGACGACGCGCTGGAGTGGGCGAAGTCGGTTGGCTATCCGGTGATCCTGAAAGCCGTCGCAGGCGGCGGCGGACGAGGCATGCGTATCTGCAGAAACGCTGCGGAGCTGCCGGAGCTTTATAACCAGGCATCGACCGAAGCTGCGAATGCGTTCGGCAACGGCGATATGTACATGGAGAAGTTCATCGAGCGGCCACGGCACATCGAGTTCCAGGTACTGGCCGATGAACACGGCAACGTGATGAGCCTGGGCGAACGCGAGTGCTCGATTCAGCGGCGTCATCAGAAGTTGATTGAAGAGGCCCCATCGTTGCAGGTGAGCCCGAAGTTACGGGCAGAGCTTGGCAAGACCATCGAGCGCTCGCTGAAGGAGATCGGTTACTGGAACGCGGGAACGATCGAGTTTCTGATGGATGAGGACGGCAAGATCTACTTCATCGAGATGAACACGCGCATCCAGGTGGAGCATTGTGTAACCGAGATGGTTACAGGTATCGACCTGGTGAAGGCGCAGCTGCGGATTGCGATGGGCGAGAAGCTGAGCTCCATCATCACGGAGCCGGTGACGATTCGCGGGCACGCGATCGAGTGCCGCATCAATGCGGAGCATCCGGAGAAGTTCACGCCATCTGCAGGCAAGATTACGGCGTTCAACGTTCCCGGTGGTAACGGCGTGCGAGTGGATACGGCGCAGTACTCCGAGGGCGTGGTGCCCCCGTACTACGACTCGATGATTGCGAAGCTGATCTGCCATGGCAAAAATCGCGACGAAGCGATGAACAAGATGCAGCGCGCTCTGAGCCAGTTCGTGGTGCAGGGCATCCATACGACGATTCCGCTACACGAGAAGATCTTTGCGGATGAAGAGTTCCGGTCCGGGGCGTTCGATACGAAGTTCATGGAGCGGTTCTTCGAGCGGCAGGCCGCGAAGTAAGACGGCCTGTGATGACGCTTCCTCGACTCTATGTCATTGCCGATGCTGGTGTGCTGTTGTCGCGTGGAGTCACGCTTCTTACATTTACGACTGAGCTCCGAGCGGCTGGCGTTACGCTTCTGCAATATCGTGACAAGGATGCCGGGCCGCAGGCGGTTCTGCGAAACGCTGAGTTGATTCTCGAAGCGTTTGCGGGAAGTCGTACGACGCTCCTTATGAATGACCGTAGCGATCTGGCGGTGATTGCCGGGTGGGACGGCGTGCATGTAGGGCAGGAGGATCTGCCGCCCGAGGATGCCCGGCTTGTTCTGGGAGTGAACAAGGTGATCGGCCTGTCGACGCATACAGAGGCGCAGGTGATTGCGGCGGATGCGGGGGCAGCGGATTATGTGGCCATTGGGCCGGTCTTCGCTACGGGGACGAAGCTTGATGCGGAGCCAGTGGTGGGGCTGGAAGGAGTGCGGCGGGCCCGGGCTCTGACACGCAAGCCTCTGGTCGCGATTGGTGGGATTACGCGGGAGAATGCGCGGTCGGTGATTGGGGCCGGGGCGGATTCCGTGGCGGTGATCAGTGGGTTGTTTGTGCCAGGGGAGAGTGTCGAGAAAGTGGCGCGGGACTTTCTTGAGATTTTGCGGTAGAACTGGGGAACGTGACAATTCCATTAACGACAAAGACGCAAGCAGATCCTCCGCCTTCAACGAAGGATGACAAGGTTTCGGGCGCGTCGACGAAGGATGGGGCCCTTGCGGGAACTCCGCACTTTGTGCAGGGAATGGGGTTGTTCTCGGCGACGGCCATCGTGATGGGGTCGATGATCGGGTCGGGGATCTTCATTGTGTCGGCGGACATGTCGCGGACTCTGGGGTCGCCGGCACTGCTGATCGCGGCGTGGCTAGTGACGGCGGTGATGACGATCATCGGTGCGCTCAGCTACGGTGAACTGGCGGCGATGATGCCAAAGGCGGGCGGCCAGTATGTGTATCTTCGCGAGTCGCTGGGGCCGCTGTGGGGATTTCTGTATGGATGGACGCTCTTCCTGGTGATCCAGACAGGGACGATTGCGGCGGTTGGCGTGGGCTTTGGGAAGTTTCTGGGTGTCTTCATTCCGGGCGTGAGCACGAAGAACTGGATATGGCATGTGGGTTCGGGCACGATCGGCCTGAACACGGCGAACCTTGTCGCGATCCTCATTATCACGCTGCTGACGTTCACCAATACGCTCGGCGTGAAGCTGGGTGCGGCGGTGCAAAATGTCTTTACCTCAGCGAAGATCGTGGCCCTTGCTGCGGTGGTGCTGGTAGGTGCTCTGGCGAAGAATGCCGTGGCGATGGCGGCGAACTTCGGAGCGGGATGGCACGCGTTCTGGGCTGGCTCCGGGCTGACAGCGCTGCATCCGGTGCAGGTCGGGGCGAGTGGGCCGACCGTGCTTGTGGGTGTACTCACGGTTGTAGCAGTGGTGCAGGTGGGATCGCTGTTTTCGGCGGATGCTTGGAACAACGTGACGTTCACGGCAGGGGAGATCCGAAATCCGAAGCGCAACCTGCCGCTCTCGTTGGCGATAGGCACGGGCGTCGTGTTGCTACTTTACGTGCTTTGTAACTTTGTCTATCTGAGCGCACTTCCGCTTGTCGGTGATCCGAATGCGACTACGCTGGCAGGACGGGGCATTCAGTACGCCGCAGAGGATCGAGTCGCGACAGCCGTTATGGAGGCAGTCTTTGGCAGCGTCGGCGCGAAGCTGATGGCTGGAGCCATACTTATATCAACATTTGGATGTGTGAACGGGATGCTGCTGGCGGGTGCCCGGGTGTACTACGCGATGAGCCGGGACGGGCTCTTCTTCAAGGGCGTGGGCAAGCTGAGTCCGAAGTCGAATACGCCGGTGAACTCACTTTGGGTACAGTGGGCGTGGACGTGTCTTCTCTGTCTTTCGGGCAGCTATGGGCAGTTGCTGGATTACGTCGTCTTCGCGGTCCTGGTCTTCTACATCCTCACGATTGTCGGACTCTTTGTGCTGCGACGGACGCGCCCGGATGCGGTGAGGCCGTATAAGGCGTTTGGCTACCCGGTGCTCCCGGCAGTGTATATCGCGATGGCAGCATGGATTTGTGTTGTACTCTTGCGTTACAAACCTCAGTACACTTGGCCGGGGCTGATTCTGGTTTTGATCGGCGTTCCGGTATATCTGCTGTGGAAGCGAGGCGGCTCGGCCAAGACGCCGGAGCCGAAAGTAGCCGATTAGCTCGCGTTGGTGAGCGATGCCGGATTCGCAGCCGCATGAAATACATAGCTAAGCCAGAGTCTGCTTCCTAGGCTTTGTATGACACCAGCAACAGCAATCGAATCAGGGAGAAACAAGCAACGATGTCGAAGCTTTTCGCAAAGAAGTCAATGACCGTACTCATGGCAGAGGCCCAGGCAGAAGGGTCAGAGACGCTGGAACGCTCTCTTGGGCCGTTTTCGCTCACGGCGCTGGGCGTAGGCGCTGTGATTGGCGCCGGGATCTTCGTTCTTTCGGGCCTGGCCTCTCAGAAGGTCGGTCCCGCGTTGATGCTTTCTTTTGTGTTGTCGGGGTTGGGGTGTCTCTTCGCCGGCCTTTGCTACGCAGAATTCGCCGCGATGATCCCTCTCGCTGGTTCGGCCTACACCTATGCTTATGCCACGCTGGGTGAGTTGATGGCGTGGATCATCGGCTGGGACCTGACGCTCGAATACGCTATGGGTGCGAGCACGGTGAGCTCCGGGTGGTCGAATCATTTCATCGAACTGCTGGCGATCGTGCATATTAATTTCCCCTTGTGGCTCTCGTACGACCACTGGACGGGTCAAGCGACAGCGCTGAAGATTGTGGCGCGTCAAGCGCTGGCAAAGTCCGATCCCTCTCTGGTTGTCGGATCCAGGCCCTTCAGTGACGCTCTCGCGGCGCTGGTTGCTCATCCGTCGCAGGCCATGGTTGACCAGGCGCATGCTTTGCTTGGAGCACCTACGATCTTCGGTGTTGAGATCGGGTTCAACCTGCCAGCATTCCTCATCGCGCTGGTGATCACTACAGTTCTTGTGATCGGGATCAAAGAGTCCGCAAAGTTCAATGCGACGATTGTGGTGTTGAAGGTTTCGGTGGTGCTCTTCGTTCTGTATTTGGGTGCCCATTATGTCAATCGGGCGAACTGGGGCAACGACTGGCACAGCTTTGCCCCTTTTGGCTGGGCGGGGATTGGTAAAGCGGCTGGCCTGATCTTCTTCTCTTACATCGGCTTCGACGCGGTATCCACCACGGCGCAGGAGGCGAAGAACCCCCAGCGCGATATGCCGATAGGGATCATCGTGTCGCTGTCGGTATGCACGTTGCTTTACATAGGCGTGGCCGCAGTGTTGACCGGGATGGTTTACTGGCCATCGATCAATATCGAAGCGCCGATCGCGAGAGCGTTTCTAGATCACAACCTCGTCTGGGCCGCCAACATCATTACGATTGGAGCGATTGCTGGCCTCACAAGCGTGATGCTGGTGATGCTCCTTGGCCAGAGCCGCGTGCTCTATGCGATGGCCAATGATGGATTGCTCCCGAAGGCATTCTTCGGCTCGATTCACCCAAAGTTCCGCACGCCTTGGAAGGCTACAATCCTGGCAGGAGCACTGGCCGCGATCGTTGGATCAGTGACCCCGATTGAGATCATCGGCGACATGGTGAACATCGGAACGTTGCTCGCCTTTGTCATCGTATGCATCGCGATCATGGTGCTTCGACGCAAGGATCCCACGCGAGAGCGGCCCTTCAAGACGCCCTTAGTTCCGCTGGTGCCCATCCTGGGGATCGCCTTCAACGCATACATGATGTACACGCTGGGCAAGTGGAACTGGATCCGTTTGATTGTCTGGCTCCTCATCGGGCTGGTGGTTTACTTCACTTACAGTCAGAAGAACAGCCGGTTGCAGAAACAGATCGCTGCTGAACTAGAGTAGGTCCACCTAGAGGAGGACAAGTGAAAGGCCCGGCATAGTCGCCGGGCCTTTCGCTTGCCTCCTAATGGGCAGCGTTTTCGCTTTCCTACTTGGTGGGAGGAGTCGCCGCGCTCGCGGCAGCCGGCTGAAGGGGCACGGCTGAACTCGCAGGGGCGGCCGGTGCTGGAGGCGTCGCGATGGGCAATACAGGCAGAGTCACCTGGTTTGTCGTGGATGGATCGTCGCGCAGACGGACATAGAAGACGGTGTCAGCACCGGGATGCGGGATGGCGACGGAGTTGCCCACGAACCCTTCAGGGACTTCGATCGGTGAGGTGAATGCCTGGTCGGTCGAAAAGGCATCGACGAGGTAGAGGTCTGATCCTTCGAGCGTGCATGGCTGTTGCCGGGCGCGGGCGGGGCAGTGGAGATCCGTAAGTGTGGGCAGGCGGACGATCGTTCCGAGGGGAATCCACTCGCCCGTGGTGCCGTCGGGTGCGATCGCGCGGAGATGAAGCGGACCGAAGGCTGACGGGCCAAAGACCTTGAGCGGCTCAAGCGTCGCGAGAACGGTGTGTTTGTTCTGCAGGACGAGCGTGCCGTCGGCAATGCTGAGCTTGGTGTGGAGGGAGTCGTCGATGCTGGCGATCTCAACCTGCTGGCCGCGCGGGTAGTTGTCGGCAGACTTCAGGAAAAAAGTCAGCTTGTCGTTGATAGGGAGATCGTCCTGCGAGAGATGGATAGGCGATCCCTTAGGCTGATCGATGCCTTTGCTGAGAAGCGTGATCGATGGCCGGGCGCTACCGACGGTGAAGGGCAATGTGAGGGTTCGGCCGTCCTTCAGCGTGGCTGTCGCGGTCAACTTATCACCGGGAGACAGCTTCGGCGCGGAGGTCTTGCCGTCGATGGCCTTCGGATCGCTCGCCTTTGCATCGAGCTCCATCGGCAGGTCGCTCTTCGCTTCGTTTGCCTGTGAGACATCACGGTTCGGAGCGGGCGTGAAGATGAGACCCTTGAGCTCCAGTTGTTTGACCTGGTCGAGACTGCTGCCAGAGAGCACCGCGGTAGCATCGCCGGCGTGGAGGTTCAGAGACTCGAGTTTGGCGGGCTCCGAGTAGGTCTTCGCGGTCACCTTGTCGATTGCGGGATCGCCGTACTGCTTGATGGCAAGCTCAACCGTGTCTTTGTTCAGAGACTTCAAGGGCAGGTTCAGCGATATCTCGTCGGCCTTGTCCGCTCGCTTCCAGTCGAGCTTGGTCTCCGTCCCTGGGACCGAGTCGGAGATGATGGCCTGAACGCAGGCGGTGCCGGTCGAAGCAAGTGTGAGGTGATTGTCCTGCCCGACAATGAGCGGATCGGTTGTCACCAGCTTCCAGCCTTTGCCAGGCACGTTCTGCAGCGGGAGCGTTGGGCCGGTGAAGTGGTCGAACCCCCACATTCCATTCACTGTGCCTGTCAGGGTTCCTGGAGGAAAGGTCGCCGTGGGAGCGGGCTTCGAGTTGGGCGGAGCACTGGCCTTCGTTTCGCTCGTCGGTTCTTGAACCGGCGTAGTGACAATGCCGGAGTCATCCGGTGTGGACGGCGGAAGAAGTTCACGGTGCGTCGCATGAGCCACGATCAGGCCACCACGAAAGGCGTCAGGAGTAAGAGGGACGTCTGGAATGTGGTCAGCCGAATTGACGTGAAGCGTCAGTTCATGGGCAAAGGAGGTTGAATAGACGAGAGGAGCTCCTTCGAGGCCGAGGACGAGGTCGGGACGGAGCAGGCAGGCGACCTGCTTCGGATCGGCGGCTCGAAGCGGCGGAGTCGTTGCGGCCTGAATTGCAGGCAGCCCGATGACGATGACGGACTTAGGGTTATGGAAAGAGGGTGGAGCGTTTAGGCGCAGGTTCAGCTGCTGATCGCTGGGAAACGCAATCGCCGGAATGTACTGATACTGCGCGGTGTGCAGCGTGCTGGTGAGGCGAACGAGGTCGACGATGGCACCGACATACGCACTGTAGAGTCCGCCACCACCGATGCCCGTGTAACTTGCGGCCTGAATGAAGTCGCTGCTAGGGCCGTTCGCCAGAGCGGAGGCGACGGTCTGACCATGTCCGTCGTCGAGGAGAAGTTGATTTCCGGACTGAGTCAGGCAGTTGTACTGCGCGTCAACGGGCTGCTTGAAGCAGTTTTCATTGGGCTTGAGGGCTAAAGTCCGGGCGAGCAGGGTGGAGTGTTCGGAGAGCGCTTTAGGGTCGTTCGGGTCGACGGTCTTCATGCTGTCGAGATACTTCTCGATGCGCGCCTGCTCGAAGCCAGCCTCGTTGAGGTCCTGCGAGGCGCGAACGAAGATGCCTGGGCGACCCTTGACTGCCGAGCGGAGCGTGCCGAAGTCGCCGCCGGTCTCAGGGGCAAGGAAGAGGATGACCTGCTGAGCCTCCGGCGGAACAGTGATGAAGACGCCTTCGCTCTGAACACCCTTGTTCCATGTCTCGATCCGGGTGAACCAGTTGTCGGGCGGAGGGTTGGTAGTGCCGCGGAGAAATGCGGCTACAAGGAGGTATTTGACCGATTGGCTGGGAGGGAAGTCGGGGTGCAGCCAAAGCTTGTCCCCGGCCTTGAGATTGGGAACCTGTGCGATGGGCAGGGTGACGCCGTCGCGCGTAACGCGTACTTCTACCTTGGGGCCAGCGAGATCGAATCGCGCCGGATCAGCGTGGGCGGGGGCGGTTGAGACGAGAAGCGCGGCAATCGTTGCGAATAAAAATCTGCGGCGCAAAGTCAACATACTTCATTTTAGATGCGCGACCCCTCAGAAGGGTATTGGCGGCGATGGTTTTGCCTGTCAATTTCAGCTTGAAAGATCTATCAGATTACGCGCGCGTGAACGGGCGCATGATCGAAGCGAGCCTGCCCTTCATCCCCGAGATGAAGGAACTCTTGAGAGCGGTGTAGCGGGCGCGGCCCTCGGGTGCCACAGCGGCAGCGTGTTCCTTTTCAGCGATGTACTTTTCACGGAGCGCGGCGTCGTTGCGAAGGGCATCACGGAAGGCCAGGTTGAGGCTCCACTCCTCCGTGTCGTAGTCCACAACATGCAGAATATGCGTGCGTTCGGTGAGGTCGCGCCCGCGTCCGAAGATGTGGTGGCGGGGGATCCCGGCGTTGGCGACGAAGTCGTAGCCTATTGATTCGAGTGGAGCTTTGCAGCGCTCCCAATCTTCGAAAGGACTGACGCCGACGATGATGTCCAGGATTGGTTTAGCGCGCATTCCCGGAACAGACGTCGAGCCGAAGTGTTCGATCGCCTTCGCGATGTCGCCGAGCGCAACATCGAGGCGAGCTTTTTCCTCCGCATAGGCATCGATCCACGACGGGTCGTAGTCGGCCAGAAGATTTACATCGTTCTTTAGTCCAAGCAAGATCGGTGTCCCCGGCGTCACAGCTTGAGCTTCTCAGGCGCACATCCAGAGTACCCGACGACGAGCCCTTAGGCGCCCGCGGTCATTCTCGCAGAAGGATGATCCGAGGCGACCGCGCCATCGCGAATAGTCACGATGCGGTGGGCATACTCGGCGATGTCTGGCTCGTGGGTGACGACGACGATGGTATTTCCCTTGGCGTGGAGGTCATCAAAGAGCGCCATGATCTCGACGCCTGTCTTCGAGTCGAGGTTACCGGTAGGTTCGTCGGCAAGGATGATGGATGGCTTGTTCACCAGGGCGCGGGCGATGGCGACGCGCTGGCGCTGTCCGCCGGAGAGCTCGTTC
This sequence comes from Granulicella aggregans, assembly GCF_025685565.1. Lineage (NCBI taxonomy): Bacteria > Pseudomonadati > Acidobacteriota > Terriglobia > Terriglobales > Acidobacteriaceae > Granulicella > Granulicella aggregans. The sequence goes on along the minus strand of NZ_JAGSYE010000002.1, from coordinate 169,446 downwards.
GGCTTGTGCATCATGCGGGAGCCGAGGTTGACCGATTCGAGAACGGCCTTGGCGCGAGCGATACGCTCGGCAGCCGGCGTGCCGTTGTAGATGAGCGGGAGCTCGACGTTGTGCAGCGAGGTAGCGCGGGCCAGAAGATTGAAGGTCTGGAAGACGAAACCAATCTCCTTGTTGCGGATGCGGGCAAGCTCATCGTCATTGAGTTCCGAGACGTTATGGCCGTTGAGCCAGTACTTTCCCTTGGTCGGGGAGTCGAGGCAGCCGATGAGGTTCATCAGCGTGGATTTGCCGGAGCCGGAGGGGCCCATGATGGCGACATACTCATTATGTTTGATGCGGAGATTGACCCCGCGCAGGGCGTTCACCTGTTGATCGCCCATCTCATAGGTCTTCCAGAGTGCGTCGGTGACGATGACGTCTCCGGGGCCGGGACCGGCGGCGTTGGGGTGGGCTTCGGCGCTGACTATTTCCTGGACTTCAGTGGGCATCCGGTTCTCCGGTGTAACTCTGTTGCAAGCAAAAATCGTGAACAATACAAGTTGGACGGGCGGCAAGGTCGAATGCTTGAAATCAGTGTGACCGATATGCCGAGCAAAGTTATTTACGCGAAGTCTAGGACAAAGGTTCCGACGGCCTCACCTGGGTCTGACATTCCCGGAGTATCCAGGCCGATACCCTCCGCTAGCTGTCGGTTGAGACCTCGGCGGAGTTGTCTTCCTTAACTTTAGTCCCGCTGGCGAGCGTTCGGAGAATCTTGTATCTGCCGGTCACGATCTCGTCCCCTTCCTTCAAGCCGCTCAGGACCTCGATGTCCGTGCTTCCGGTAACTCCGGTCATGACGGGAACGAAGTTTACGGTGAGCTTGCCCTTGGCGTTCTTCGTGAGAACGTAGACTCCCTGAGTGGGCTTAGGCTTTTCCTTGGAAGCGGCCGCCACCGGAGAACCTGATGGCGGCTTGCCTCCGTTGTCGAAGAGCGCTTTCTCGGCCACGGGGTCGCGCTGTACGAGTGCCTGGATGGGAATCGTTAGTGCGTCAGGTTTGTGAGCCGTGGTGATCTTCGCGGTGGCCGAAAGACCTGGACGGAGATCTTCAAGATTGGCGTCGCTTGCATCGATCGTGACGACGACCTTGAAGTCTTTCGCTTCCTCGGTTCCGGTCGTGCTCTGGCTGGTGGCGATTCCGGTAGTCCTCAGCAAAGCCTGGTCGCCCACGTTCGTCACGTGGCCCTTGAAGGTACGTCCGGGGAGCGCGTCGACGGTGACGTCAACGGTCTGATCCAGTTTGATATTGACGATGTCCGTCTCGTCGACCTTTACCTCCGCGGTGACGACGGACATATCCGCGAGCGTCATGAGGGTCGAGCCCTCCGCGTTCTGGATGCCGGTGACCATGGTCTCGCCTTCACGGACGGGGACGTTGGTGACGAGACCGTCGAAAGGAGCGCGGCTGATGGTCTTATCCAGAGAGTCGAAGTTGGAACGCTGGCTGGCGATGGCTTGATTTACCTTAGCCCGCTGCGACGCAGTCTGGGCGCGGGACTGCGCGAGGGCGGCCTGACGCTGGGCAAGCGTCGCTACGGCGACGTCGTAAGCTGCCTTCTTGGAGTCGTAGTCCTGTTTGGCTATGAGTTTGTCGTTATAGAGCGCAAGCGCACGATCGTAGTCGAACTTCTTCTGGACCAGGTCGGCCTTGGCCTGGGCGATATTGGCCTCGGCGGTCTGTTCGGCGGCGATCATGGAGTTGACGTCTGTCTTAGAGGATTCGATCGTGGCCTCCTGCGCGGCGACGATGGAAGTGGGCTGGACGTTCTCCAGGGTGGCGAGAGTCGCGCCCTTCTTGACGTGGTCGCCTTCCTTTACGTAGAGGTGGGTGATCCTGCCGAACGCGGTCGCGCCGATGTTGACGTAGGTCTTTGGCTTGATCTGGCCGGTCCCGCTGACGATCGAGGTAAGGTCTTCGCGGGAGACTTTGGCGGTGGAGACCTTGGTGACGCTCGAAGCATTATGACGGATCGTCCCGAAGACGATTCCGGCCACAACGAGTAGAACGACGACGACAATGATGATCTTCTTAGCGCTCATTCCGGCTTTCTCGACGCCTGGCTACGGCGTACGGGTTGCTGCATTTCAGGGTAGTGTTGCGTGCAAGTTGCTCACATCGGGTACGGCAAAGCAGTCTTACAAGTTCCAGACACAGTGGTAGAAATACGGCACTGGCTTCGAATCGCTTTATCTCCTTCGCGTAGAAGGCACGGATGATTTTCAGAACGCTAGGAACTGCCTTTTTCGAGTACCGAGATGATAGCAGGGGAAGTGGCGGATTTGATGCCGTCGTACTGTCGCACGATGCCTTCGGCGGGCTACAATAGCGATTGAATCAGGAGCACCCTTTTATGAAGTCTTTCCTTCGGCCTCTGCCCGTTATCTCGTCCGTCTTGTTGGTTTTGCTGTTTATTGCAGGCATCTTCACGCCCGGCCTGAAGGCCCAGACCGCGGCCCAGCCTGCGGCCCCAGCCGACGGTGTCTCCAAGGGGCCGGTGACGGAAGAGAAGCCCGATCCTCTGAAGCGACGGTTGACGGATAAAGAGCGCTTCAAGCAGCAGAAGGAGCTGAAGGGCGAACTCCATGGCGTCTATAAGAAGTGGGTCGACGAGGACGTCCACTGGATCATCACGGACACGGAACTTCAGGCGTTCAAGAGCCTGGGTAACGATGAAGAGCGCGACCAGTTCATCGAGCAGTTTTGGCTGCGGCGCAACCCGAATCCTGACTCTCCCGACAACGAGTACCGCGAAGAGCACTACGCCCGCATTGCTTATGCCGATGAGCACTTTGCCGCCGGCAAGCCTGGCTGGAAGACCGACCGCGGACATATCTATATCGCCTACGGCAAGCCGGACAGCATCGAGTCGCACCCAAGCGGCGGAAGCTACCAGAGGCCGCAGGAAGAGGGCGGCGGAGAGACATCCACCTTCCCATTCGAGGTCTGGCACTACCGCTATCTTGAAGGTGTAGGCGATAACGTCGATATCGAGTTTGTGGATACCTGCATGTGCGGGGACTATCACGCAACCATCGACCGCTCCGAGAAGGACGCTCTCAAGACCGTGCCGGGTGCTGGACTTACCCAGTCCGAGCAGACCGGGCAGTCAAAGAAGGCTGATCGGTTCTCCGGCGGCGGCATCGAGCAGCTCGGCGCCGGACCATTTTCGTCGATGAACCAGAGTAAGCAATTCGATCGTCTAGACCGGTTTGCGAAGATCTTCGCTCCGCCACCGATCAAGTTCAAGGATATGGAGCAGTTCCTCACGACCTCGAAGATTCTTACGGGACCGCCGTTCCTTTTTGACGTACGCACGGATTACGTGAAGGTGACGAACGACACCATCCTGGTGCCCCTGACGCTTCAGCTCCGCAACAGCGACATTACCTTCTCGAACAAGGACGGCGTGGCGATGGGGACGGTCAACATCCTCGGTCGCGTGACAAACATCAACCACAAGCCGGTTCAGACATTCGAAGATACGGTCAGCGTGCAGACGCCGAGCGAGTTATTGCAGCGCTCGAAGAACAATATGTCGGTGTACTGGAAGTCTTTGCCGCTGCGTCCGGGGCTGTATCGAGTCGACATCGTGATTAAGGACGTCAACAATCCTGATCACGTTGGTACCTGGACTCGGAGCATCAACGTTCCCAAGTATGACGACGACAAGCTCGCAACTTCTTCGCTGATCCTTGCGGATCAGATGGAACGAGTGCCGAGCAAGGACATCGGAGCGGGGAACTTTGTCATTGGTAACACTCGGATTCGCCCGCGGGTACCCAGTGGAGTCGCCGTTCCGGTTACCTTCCATCGCGGACAAAATCTCAACTTCTGGATGCAGGTTTATAATCTGGGAATCGATGAGAAGAGCAAGAAAAATGACGCCACCATCGAGTATCAGGTGATGGATATGGCGACCAATAAAGCCGTACTCCAGACACAAGAGTTGACGTCCAAGTTGAGCCCGAATGCTGATCAGGTGACACTCGAAAAGAGTATGCCGCTGGCAAGCCTTCAGCCCGGCAAATACAAGGTGACGATCAAGGTCAACGATGGAATCTCGAAGCAAGAGGTAGCTGAATCGGCACCGTTCACAGTCGACTAAGCACTGATTTTTGAGGTCTACTGATTTTTGAAATCCATGGATCCACGGCGGCGCAGCTACGGTGAGAGGTTCGATAGCTGGTTGAACGCGCGATCGGCAGGAGTTCGGAGAGTATCCCGAATCGCAAGTCTTCGGAGCTGGCCAACGACGCACAGGGGACATTCTGTGCAGATCAGATTCAATCAACTCGGAACCACCCTGGTCCTGTTCACCGGCTTTGCGGTTTGCCTGCCGGCTGTGGCACAGTTCAGTCCCGCCGCAGCGGTAACCGGTGTTGTACGCGACGTTCAAGGGGTCGCGCAGGCTGGTGCGCTGGTGCAGGTGATGACCGCCGGAGTGGATGCTCCCCGGAGCACGTTTACCGATATTCATGGCCGGTACTCGATCGCGAATCTGACTCCAGGCAAGTACGCAGTGCAGGCCTCTGCCGCGCTTTTCGTCTCTACATCGAAAGACAATCTTCAACTCCGTCCGGGCAAATGGGCGGTCGTGAATCTGACGCTGGCGACACTGTTCGACACCTCGGCGTGGCTACCGGCGGAGCGGCGAAAGTCCGACGAGCCAGGGGATGACTGGAAGTGGACTCTGCGTTCGTCCGCAAATCGGCCCATGTTGCGCATGGCGGACGACGATACGGGCGAAGCGACAGGTGTCCTGACGTCATCGAGCGCCACGGAGACCAAGCGCGATCTGACCCAGGCGCGGGCGGCTTTTACGAGCGGCGATGGGGGCTTCGGGCACGGCGGTACGCACAGCCTGCTCGCCGAAGGCCGCGAGTTTGGCGACGGCTCCGAGTTGATGATGCGCATGGATGTGGGCACGCCAACGGAGCCTGCTGGAGTCGGGCCTTCGACCGAAGTTGAGGTAGGCTTTGGGCGCAAAATGGGATACGGCAGCGCGGTCCGGACGGTCGTCAGCTATCAAGGACATCCGGAGGTATTGAGTTCGGGCGGCGGGACTGCCAGCGGTATAGGGATCACAGCATTCCAGATGGCGAGCGCGGAGCAAATAGCGCTTGGCGACACGGTAAAGATTGAAGTTGGCAGCGAAGTTTATGCGGTGAAGGCGGTTGGAGCGGCTATGGGGGCCGATCCGTTCTTCCGGGCAGCGGTGCAGCCTACGGAGAACTGGACTTTGGGCTACCGCATGGCAACGTCGCGCGAGTTGCAGGGATTCGCCGACCTGGATGCCGTGGAGCGCGACCTTCCGGTGACTGTCTCTTCAGGCTCACACATGGAGACAGAGCATGGGCGGCACCAGGAGGTTTCGGTGTCTCGCAAGCTCGGCCATGGCGTGGCAGAGGTGACTTACTATCACGACGCCATGGACCATCCGGCAGTCGCTGGACGGGGTGTTCTAGCGGACGGCGAGCCCGTGCTGCAGTCGCTCGGGAGCGCAGGACTTGGCGTGCTGCAGGATCCTTCGACAGCGAGCTTCCGTTTCCTGGCTTCGGCGTACTCTGCCGGTGGCATGAACCTGATGGTCAGCGAGCCGCTCGGGCCGGGGCTATGGGCGGCGCTTGAGTACAGTACCGGTTCCGCGCTCTCGGGCAAGAAGGTTGGAGACGGGATGTCGCTGACGGAGGCCTCGAACCAGCTCTACATCGCCAGCGGACAGTCTGCAACGTTCGCGGTCAAGGGCCGTCTGATTCGGAGCGGGACCAAGCTGCGTGCGGCGTATCGCTGGCAGCCGACGGGCCTGGTTACCGCGATCGATCCTTACCGGGCATTCAGCGATCAGGCCTACTTGAGCATGGCTGTCAGGCAGCCGATTCACATGGGGCGGCTTCTTCCTCCGGGGTTGGAAGGCACCCTGAACGTCACGAATCTTCTGGCACAGGGATATAAGCCTTTTCTCTCCTCCGATGGCAGCACGCTGGTGCTTGCGCAATCGCCAAGGACGCTTGAGGCAGGGCTTTCAGTAACGTTCTAGTCGCCGCGCTTTACGCGGGCGCGAACTGACGCAGAAGAACGAAGATCATCACTCCCAGAAAAAAGACCAGGGCCATGCGGATTCCGGGTTCGCGATTTACTTCGGGAACCAGATCGGTCGCGGCGACATAAAAAGTCACGCCCGCCGAGAGCGGAAGGCCTGCCTTTACCAGCGATGGCTGCAGACTGATTACAAGCACTCCAGCAACGGTTGTCGCCCCCAGAAAGAGCGCCGAGTTGAGCGCGGCGGTCTTGCTGCGGCCTCCGGCCAGCATGACGCTGGCGACGGTGAATCCCTCGGGAATCTTGTGCAGGAAGATAGCGAAGAACAGCACCCAGCCGAGCCAGTGGGAGAGAGCGAATCCCGAGCCGATGGCGATGCCATCGAAGAACGTGTGGGTCGCCAGACCCAGAAGGACCGAGTAGCTCGTCTTCGCGGAGATGAACTCGTGATGATGCGGGCCGCCATCAAAGTGCAACGACGGGTCGCCGAAGTGGAAGTGGGGGACGAGCGTGTGCTCGAGCAGATGGACTCCGCAGTAGCCGACGAGCATAAGCCCTGGTGCCCATGCAGGGTTCGCCTTCATGCCTTCGGGCAGCATCTCCAGAACGACGGCGGAGAGCATGAAACCTGAACCAAGCGCGACGAAGTAGCGGAGCGCCTTCGCAGACGGAGAACGTCTTACGAGCAGCACGCCGCCGAGGTAGTCGGCGAGGCCGGCACCAAGGCCGAGCAGAAGACTGAGCCAGAAAGTGGACATTCCCTATCGCTCCCAGCGGGTCAGGGGAGACAAGCTGGCTTTCGAGGGGTTGGGATGGAGAAATCTCATCAAGGCTTAAGTCTACTGTGTCTGCGGTGGTGATTCACGAGCGATCAGCAGAACGAGGCCAAGGCCCATGAAGAGGATCGCGCCTTCAAGCCGTTCAGAGCGCTTGTGCAACAACTCGAAGTGCATCTTTGCGGGATTGTCCTTCGGTGCGACTTCAATGTCTCCTCCGCTTTGCACGCGGTCTCGCTCCATCGCAGGCAGGATTCCGGCGTGCAGGTAAGCGGTCGCCATAAGCATGACTGCGGACAACAGAAGCTGAATCTCATAGCGTCTTTTGTGAGCCGTCGGAGAACTCCGGAAGGGAACGACCGTGGCCAACCAGAAGATCGCTCCGCAGATAAGACCGATGATGTCGAGGACGCGAAGCGAACCACCGACAACGGTTCCGGCCAGGTGTTGGGAGGGTAGAACGGAGAAGGCAATGGGCGCGAGCACGAAGGCAAAGAAGATGATTCCGCCTACCCAGACGACAATCGAGAGCAGGCGGAGGAAACGGATCAGCGTGGCCATACCTTGATCTTAGTTCCTGGGTACCCGCCTCGGCGTTTTAGACATGGTCGCGGCCGATGAGGCGCTGAATCCGCAGCTTGATAGGTGGGTGCGTGCTGAACAGATTGCCAAAGCCTCCACCGCCAAGCAGCGGAGCGACGATGAAGAGATGCGCACTTGCTGGCGAGGCCTGCATGGGGATTCGGCGGGAGTAGTCGTCGAGCTTCTGCAGGGCGCGGGCGAGGGCGTAGGGATTGCCGGTTGCGTGAGCGCCGGTTGCGTCGGCCTCGTACTCGCGAGAGCGCGAGATGGCTAGCTGAATCAGCGACGCGGCGATAGGCGCGAGGATCAGCATGAAGATGCCGCCTGCGGCTCCACGGTCTCGGCTGCTGCGTCCGCCGAAGAGTGCGGCAAAGTATTCCATCCGCGCCAGCATGGTGATCGCACCGGCGACCGTAGCAGCGATCGAACTGGTGAGGATGTCGCGATTCTTGACGTGGCCGAGCTCGTGGGCCAGCACGCCTTCGAGCTCCTCGTCATCCAGCAGACGAAGGATTCCCTGCGTCACGGCTACCGAGGCGTGCTGTGGGTTCCGTCCGGTCGCGAAGGCGTTGGGCGACTCGTTTGGGATCACATAGATCTTTGGCATCGGCAGACCTTGCTTCGCGGTCAGGCGCTCAACGACGGAGTAGACGCGGGGAAGCTGGTCGCGGGTGACAGGCTGAGCACCGTAGATCGAGAGGGCGATCTTATCCGAGAAGAAGTAGCTGGAGAAGTTCAGCGCGACGGAAAGGATGAGCGCGAGAGCCATTCCATTCCGGCCGCCCAGACGGTCGCCAAGAAACACAAGAAGAAGAGTGAGGGCAGTGAGAAGTAAAGTCGACTTAAAGGTGTTCATTTTCGCGTGCACCGAGAATGTATCTACCGATTAGACGCTACTGGATCGGCTTTGACTCGTGTTGCCCCGTATCGCAGTTCCGTCGGGTTGTTGCCCTCCAGTAGTATCTCTAAGACACGACGAGCCGTTTGCAGGATGGCTTCCGTTTCACACGACTGTTCCTCAGCTGTTTACCGGGAGATGAAGATGATTGTGGGTTGGGTTGCAAGGGATGCGTGCCGCGGAACCGAAGGCGATAATCTTCTTTTGGCGCGATCGACTCCGAGGCGGGCGCATTTTGCTGTTCGAGTGCTAACGATCTTTGCCGTTTTCATCATCATGGCGTCAGGAAATCTCATCGCACAGACTGACGGAGCGCTGAGCAGCCCCATCATTCCCGGAGACCATCCCGACCCATCCATCATCCGCGTTGGAAAGACCTATTGGACGACCAGTACGGCCGGGAACTGGGCACCCGAGTTTTCCCTCTACCGATCCGAGGATCTGCTGCACTGGGCGTCGGCGGGTGCGATCTTTCCTCATACTCCGGAGTGGGCTGACCGCGACTTCTGGGCACCGGAGCTGGTCTCGGATGGCGGGCGCGTACTGGTCTACTACGTAGCCAGGAAGCGTGGCGGGGGACTTTGCGTCGCAGTCGCGACGGCCGCAACTCCCGATGGGCATTACGAAGACCATGGGCCGATTATGTGCCAGGAGGACGGCTCGATCGATCCTGCCTTCGCTCGCGATGAGAGCGGCAAGCCCTTTCTCATCTGGAAGGAGGATGGCAACTCACAGGGCAAGTTGACGCCCATCTTTGCGCAGCCTTTGACGGACGACCTGGTGCATGTGACCGGAGAGAAGACGCAACTGATCGTCAACGAGCCAGAGAGCTGGGAGGGCGGCGTTGTGGAAGCTCCCTACATCATGCGGCACGGTGGGAAGTTTTACCTGTTCTACGCCGGAAACGCGTGCTGCGGGGTGGGCTGCAAGTATGCGGAGGGCGTGGCGAGGGCCGATCATCTTCTGGGGCCGTGGGAGAAAGATCCGGCGAACCCGATCATCCGTCCCAATGGCGTGTGGAAGTGTCCTGGACATGGAACGGCTGTGCGGACGCCGAAGGGCGAAGACGTCTTTCTGTATCACGCCTATCCGGCGGGAACTCTCGCCTATCTTGGGCGGGAGTCCGTCATCGATTCGATTGAATGGGATGCAAAGGGGTGGCCGGTTGTGAATCGTGGCCGCGGGCCGGGTACTCTTCAGTCCGGGCTAGGTAAGACTGGAGGAATCGCTGATTCCTTTTCAGGCACGACGCTAGACGCAGAGTGGAAGTGGCCGATTGGGCATGAGCCCCAGACACATGTCGAGGGTGGGAAGCTGTCGTTGACACTTCCCGATGGAAGACAGCAGAGCTTCGTGGCTCGGTCGCTGCTGTCTGCTCAGTACAAGGCCACGGTTCAGGTCGACCCAGACGGAGGCATCGGATTGATTGGCGGGGCGCAGGATGACGTGGTTCTTTCACGGCACGGTGCCTCCCTGGAGCTTTGGCTATCCGACCACGGAACCAGAAAGACTCTCTGGAAGAAGGACATTCCGGGCGACGGCAAGATCCTGCTCGGGGTCGAGTCGAAGACTGCTGGGCAGGCACAGTTTCGTTACCGGTTGGGAACCGATGCGTGGGCCGCAGCAGGAGAGCCCGTCGATCTGAAGGGTCTCCTGCCGTGGGATTCTGGCATGCGAATTGGCCTGGTCGTTGACGGCGATCCAGGCAACCATGCCGGGTTCGGGCAGTTTGCCGTTACTGCGGAGGATTCGAGCCAGTAGCCGCTCGCGCGCGCCACTTTGCGGCCAGCTGCTTGTCGGCGAGGGCTCGGATGAAGAATCCGCCGACCACGCTGCGAGCCTGGAAGCCTGACTGTCTGCCGGTGACCGTGTCGTACCAGTCGGTCATGGGGACGCGGCTGGTCGTTTCGGTGGACCACTTGTAGACGGGATCGACGAGGGCGTTGAAGTCCGACTGATTGTCCGTCAGGGTCGCCGTCCAAAGCGTCCAGTCGCTCTTGGTGTAAGTCTTCCGGCTGTCGAGCGGGAGTCCGTAGAGATTGAGCTTCGTCTTATAGAAGGCGATCTCGCTCTCACGAACGCTCGGCGGGAAGAGGTTGTAGTCGAGCACCTTGTCCCAGACGAGGTTGTACTTCTGGCTCCAGGTTCCGGGGCTGTTGAAGGCGAGTTTGTAGTGGTCTCCTTCGGCAGCCATCTTGACCCACTCGCCAGCCATGGTCTTCGCGAGAGAACCGTACTGCTTCGACTCGGCATCGTGGTGCAGCAGGTGGGCAAGATCGGCGTAGGCTCCCAGGGCGTCGATCGCCTTGATGGAGAGGTTGGCATTGTGAGCGACGTGACCGGCGAAGTCGTCAGTCGTGAGTTGGGTTTCGGGGTCTAGGCCGTGGAGCTTGAGGTACTCCGCCCACTGAGTAATTAGCGGCCAGAAGCGTTCGCCGAGAGCGGTCGATCCCTCGGTGCGAGCGATGGCGTCAACCAGGATGATCAGGTTCGCGCTCTCCTCCACGGGCATCTGGTCTTCTTCGGTCCTCTCGCCGCCGCCGTACTCCTGGCCGTTCGCCAGCGGATACTGGCCGAGGTCGTGGGGAGCGAACGGGAAGTGCCAGCGATCGGTCATGGCCGCGTATTGAAGCACGGGGCGCACCTGGGCCTCGAGCAGCCTGGGATTGAAGAAGAGGAAGATTGGAGCGGAGGGATAGAGAACGTCGACCGTGCCGATGTCTCCGTTTGAGAAGTTTTCCTTAGCGAAGAGCATGGGTTGATTGTCGGCATCGGCGACGAGCTTGTGGGCTGCGATGGACTGCCGATAGCTGAGAGTGCAGAGCCACGCGTAGTGCGCTCCGGCGGTGCGGGTAATGTCGGCGATCAGCTCCTTGTCAAACTTGTTGCCGCGATCCTCCAGAGCCGTGTACTGTGCCTCTGCTTCATCCAGCATCGCGGAGACTGACTTGCCGTGCCGCTGCCAATAAGGCCGCAGGTTGCGGTTCATATATTGGATGCCGAAGCCTTCGGTGTAACTGACTAAAAGATGTCGCGCGACCGGTTGAGCTCCTACAGAACCTAGAGCAAGAGCGACGGCAAGGTGAGGCGCGGATCGGTCGTTGGGGACGGCGCCGTCCATGAAATCGGCCTTGGGCAGCGCGCCTGTGCTGGCGAAATCGTCTGCTGCATGGGGTGCGATGACGCTCTGCGAAGTCTCGGATGACGGAACCCAGAGGTGGAAGTATCCCCAGTCGATGCGAAGGTCGTCGCCAGAGCGATTGAGTACCGCCTGGTCGCGGGAACCGACGCTGAGGGACTGCCCGGATGCTGTCTGCTGGCGGGAGAAGGTGACCGCTTGATGCTCGTAACTGGTGGCGCTGTTCGCGTCTGCGTCGAAGTAGATCGACACGTCATGCTGCGCTGCGTCCGTGGAGTGGCATGTCCAGGTCACATAGGTTACGGGGCGGGACATGAGGTCCATATCGTCGAGAAATGCCGGGGTGAAGAAGCTAAGTTCGATCTCGATGCCAGCACCAGCGAAGCGATAGCGAGTGTGCAGCGGAGTGAGCTCCATGCTGGTCTGCGGCAGTGCCGGGATGTCCCAGGGATCGCGTCCCATGATGCGGAACGGCTTGCCGTCGACCCTGACGAGCCCGATGAGGGGCTGTTCATGGCCGGTCCAATGCGTGGTGGGACGATCGGTCAGCTTGTCCGCGGTCGACCAGATGCTGAAGTAGGGATCATGCACGATCAATGGCGTTGCCGGCGGACGAGGTGAGGATGTCCGACCTGGTGCCTCTTGTCCAAGGACTCTATTCGTGGTGAAACAGGTTACCAATAGGAAGAGGAGCGCCAGCAAAATGCGAAATCTTGGCATCGAGAAGAACCTTTCAACTTGAGGAACAGACGCTTTATTTGATCGAATTCCGGTAGAAGATCGTTTGTTCTCGCATACCGCGTAGACGATGTAACCGAATTCACGCTATCTTAGCAAGATTCTTCAAACGCGTATTTTGCACCCGCGAACTGACCCGCCTATGAACATCAAAGCTGTTGCAAAGCTCGCCAACGTCTCCACGGCTACTGTTTCGCGCACGATCAATGGCTCACCCAAGGTGAGTCCAGACACGGCTGCGCGAGTGCGTAAAGCCATGGAAACGTTGAACTTTGTCTTGAATACGAACGCCCGCGCGCTTGGGTCCGGGCGTAGCAATCTTCTAGGACTGATCATCTCGGACATCACCAATCCCTTCTTTCCTGAGCTGGTTAAGGCCTTCGAGGACATCGCCGTAAGCCAGGGAAAAGAAGTACTCATCGCCAACACCGACTACGATCCCGACCGCACAATGCACTGCGTCACTCGGATGCTGCAGCGCAAGGTCGACGGCGTCGCCATTATGACCTCTGAGATCAGCGAGCATGTGATCAGTTTTTTCCTGAAACGGAAGATTCCTGTCGTGTTCCTCGATACAGGCGAGCCAGCCCCCGGGATAAGCCGCATTAACATCGATTACCCCGCAGGGGTCGAGATGGCGATGCACTACCTTACCCAACTCGGGCATAAAGACATCTCATTCATCAGTGGCCCTCTCAATCTCAACTCGGCACGAACTCGCTATCAGGCATTTATGGAGAGCTCCGCGCGGGAGCATCTTTCTGCCAAAGCAGAGTATGTGCAGGAGGGAAATCACCGTCCGGACGGAGGCTACCGGGCGATGCAGCGCATCCTGGCCCTCGAGCATCGACCGACAGCGGTGCTCACTTCGAACGACCTCACAGCCATTGGAGCGATGGGGGCGATCTTCGAGGCGGGAATGAGAATCCCCCAGGACATATCCATTATCGGATTTGATGACATTCAGTTGAGCGCCTTCACCGAGCCTCCTCTCACGACCGTCCGTATCCCCCACAAGGACGTCGCGCGTACGGCGATCGAGGCGTTGCTGGGCACACAGGATCCGCCGTCCAAGGAGCCCAGGGACGGCGCGCAGTACAAGATACAACCGATCTTCGTACCTCGCCGGTCGGCGGGACCTATACCCGGTGAGGCGCACAGCCTAAAAAGACGCCGCGCGGATAGGCTGCACGTCTGAGGAGAAACGCCGGGGCGTGTCTCAATCTCCCGGGGAATGTAACCGCTTGCAGGATCATGTACGTTTCCACTGTTGATGTTCAAGTAACCCGTTTCGCTTAGAGGTTTCCGTATGAAGTTCCGCACCGCCCTTGCATTTGCACTCTTGCTCGCCATGATTCCAGGCCAGGCCCGTACACAAACCAAGGGACGATGGTCCGAACAAAAAGCAAACGACTGGTACGCCCAACAGCCTTGGCTAGTCGGTGCGAACTTCATCCCTTCAAATGCGATCAATGAGCTGGTCATGTTCCAGGCCGAGACCTTCGATCCAGCTATCAACGATCACGAACTTGGGCTGGCTGAGTCGATTGGCATGAACACCGCAAGGGTCTTCCTGCAGGACCAGTTGTGGAAGCAGGACCCCGACGGTTTCAAGAAGCGTTTGGACACGTTTCTCGGGATCGCCGCGAAGCATCACATCCGTCCGCTGCTGGTGCTCTTCGATTCCTGCTGGGAGACGGACCCCCACCTGGGACCACAACACCCACCGATCCCGGGGGTACACAACTCTGGATGGGTACAGAGTCCGGGGAAGCAGAGGCTGCTCGATCGCTCCGTGGAGCCGGAGTTGAAGGCTTACGTTGAAGGAGTGGTTGGAGCGTTCGCCAATGATCCGCGAATCCTCGGTTGGGATGTCTGGAACGAGCCGGACAACAAAGGCGGCGACAAGGCGGCAGACGAAGCAGCCAAGGTGAAGCGGGTAGATGAACTTCTGCCAAAGGCTTTTGAGTGGGCTCGCTCGGTCCATCCTTCGCAGCCGCTTACCAGCGGCGTTTGGCAAGGAGATTGGTCGAATCCTGCGAAGGAGAGCGAGACGACGAAGATTCAGCTTGCAGAGTCGGACGTAATCTCCTTCCATAACTACGGCTGGCCTGAGGAGTTCGAGGCTCGCATCAGGGAGCTTCAGCGGCTGCACCGGCCGATCATCTGCACGGAGTACATGGCTCGCGGGGCTGGTTCGACGTTCGATGGAAGCCTTCCCATCGCTAAGAAATATAACGTTGGCGCAATCAACTGGGGCTTGGTCGCGGGGCAGACGCAGACCTATCTACCGTGGGATTCGTGGGACCGCCCGTATACGCTATCGCAGCCGACGGTCTGGTTCCACGAGGTCTTCAGGAATGATGGGACGCCCTATCGTCAGCACGAGGTGGACCTGATCCGGGAGCTTACCGGACGGGGAACGCCGGTGGCCTCTGCGGCGATTGGAGAAACAGGGAAAGTCGGGCAATGATCGCGAGCCGGCGCCGATTCCTGAAGACCTCCGCTGCTATAGCGGCAAGTGGTTCGGTCGCGATGAGCGGTCTCTCGGCGGTTGCGAGTACGGAGGACAGCAACGGCTCCCAGCGTGAAGTTGCGACCAATAAGTCACTACTCGCAGCCAGCGCGTTCTATCCGCTACCGATGGGATCGATTGCTCCGCGCGGATGGCTCAAGCGGCAGTTGCAAATCCAGGCCGACGGACTTGGTGGACATCTCGATGAGGTATGGGCCGACGTTGGCCCGAACAGTGGATGGCTCGGCGGTACGGGCGAATCGTGGGAGCGTGGGCCTTACTTCGTCGACGGGCTCCTCCCGCTCGCATATCAACTCGACGATGCGAAGCTGAAGGCGAAGGCGCAGCGCTTCATCGAGTGGACGCTGACCCATCAGCAGCCGAACGGGATGATCGGTCCGGCCAGCAACGATGACTGGTGGCCGCGCATGGTCATGCTGAAGGTGCTCACGCAATATGAAGAGGCTACCGGCGATCCACGCGTGATGCCGCTCATGGCAAGATACTTCAAGTATCAGCTTGAAACATTGCCCACGCGGCCGCTTCGCGACTGGGGAAAATTCCGCTGGCAGGACAATGCACTCTCGGCAATATGGCTCTACAACCGGACGGGCGATGAGAGCCTATTAACGCTAGCGAAGTTGCTGCATGAACAGGGGCACGATTGGCAGGCGCAGTTCGCTGACTTCAAGTATACCGAGCCGGTCACGCCCGAGCGGATACATCTGGATGAGAAGAATGGGCTGGGTGATACGGCGCTCTCAACGCATGGGGTGAACAACGGGCAGGCCTTGAAGGCCGCGCCTGTTTGGTCTTTGCTTTCGGGCAAGGAAGAAGATCGCAAGGGCATGGAGCAGATGCTGGCGGCGCTCGACAAATATCATGGCTTGCCCAACGGCATGTTCTCCTGCGACGAGCACTTCGCTGGGCGGAACCCATCGCAGGGCAGCGAGCTGTGTACCGTCGTTGAAGCGATGTACTCGCTCGAGGTGGGTATGTCCATTCTCGGCGATGCCTCGCTTGGCGACCGACTGGAGCAGCTTGCCTTCAACGCGCTTCCCGGCGCGTTCACCGACGACATGTGGGCGCACCAGTATAACCAGGAGCCCAATCAGGTTGAGGTGAGTCTGCACAGAAAGCCGTGGACCACAGACGGACCGGAGTCGAATATCTATGGGCTCGAGCCGAACTTCGGCTGCTGCACGGCGAACTTCCACCAGGGATGGCCGAAGTTCACAAACAGCTTGTGGATGGCCTCGGCGGACGGCGGTCTGGTTGCTGCGGCATACTCGCCCTGCGAGGTAAATACGAAGGTCCACAGCGTCCCGGTGCGGCTAGTGGAAGCAACGGACTATCCCTTTCGCGGAACGATTCACGTTGCGGTGAGTCCGGCGAGGCCACTGAAGTTTTCCGTTCGGCTGCGGATTCCGGGGTGGGCCAGTTCGCATGAGGTCATGCTCAACGGGAAGGCGGTCAAGAGCAGCGGAGCGAATGGCTTCATTCACCTCGAGCGGGAGTGGCATGCCGGCGATACCGTGGAGCTCCGCTTGCCGATGGAACCTCGGGTGTTACCGGGGTTCCATCAATCCGTTTCTATCCATCGCGGGCCACTGGTCTTCTCGTATGCCATTGGCGGGTCATGGCTGAAGCTGGTGGAGCGAGACAAGGCTAGCGACTGGCAGGTCTATCCGGCGACGGCGTGGAACTATGCGTTGGATGTCTCTGCAAGCTCGAAGGCAGGTCTGAAGGTGGAAGAGCTTCCCATCGGGGACGCGCCCTTCTCGCTAAGGGGAGCTCCCGTTCGCATCATGGCCTCGGCTCACAAAGTTCCATCGTGGCGGGCAGAGGACGGCGTCGCTGCGGCGGTTCCGGTTAGTCCGGTCTCTGCAGCCGATGCACCGGAGATGATCGCTCTGCATCCCTACGCGGCGGGCAAGCTGCGTATTACGGCATTTCCAGTAAAGGCCGAGATGGCGAAGTCCTGATCTCGAAAGATCAGGACTTCGGATGTTGGAGGAGATGAATGCGGTGGCTAACTGCGCGCCAGTGCACGTCGCATCAGGACTTCAAGAGCGGCCTTCTGTTCGGCATACTCCGACTCAGAGACCGTTCCCTGGAGCCGATCCGTCTCAAGCGCGAAGAGTTCTTCCTTGAGGGCTGAAAGAACTCCACCGCCCGATGTTGATGCCGGTGTCGGAGAGCTTGTGTCCATGGTTGCAACCGGAATTACCGCGACGCGCCCATCCGGACCGGTAGCTGGTTGCGGCGAGGGTTGCTTCAGCATGATGCCTGCGCCCGCGGCGAGGACGAGTCCGAGGCCGCCGATGATCCACCACTTGTACTTGGCCCAGGGGTCGTTGTTGCCTTCGGGGTCGATGGGATTGTTGAGGCCAATACCAGGCTTGGTGTCGTTCGCGGAGGTGACCGGACCGCCCGTTGCGGCTCCATTTGCACCCTGCGCCGAGTTTCCATCGCCTGCAGGTGCGTTGTCTTCGCGCGGTAGCTGGCCTGTGCCGGAGACAGTGAAGCCGAGCGGCTGCGATGGGGAGACGTTGCGGGCTACGTAGGTCTGGGCCGTCGTCTCTTCCGTGACCGAGGAGTAGGGAGCGCTGCTATCAGCCTTGAAGGTCATGCTCTTGGGCATCATGACGGCGATCGTGTCGGTGACCATACCGGGCTTGGGCGTGAACGCGAGGCTGCCTTTGTAGGGAAGCTTGTAGCTGACCTGGAAACGGGTCTCGCCGGGGCGGATGGGGAAGATAAAGGTGTAGTGGTTGGGATCGCCAACCGGAACCGGAGCAGACCGGACGGGCATGCCGCCCGGGCCGAGCGCGGCAGAGCCTTCGATGACTGCGCCCGCGGGCAGGTAGAAATCGAAGGGGTGATCGCTAAACTGGGTCTTGGGCGGAGTCGAATCGTTCTTGACGAAGAAGTTCTCGACGACGTTCAGCGATGCTCCGCTCGGATCGGTCTGGAGACGCATCACATCCGCTTCGCCGGTGATGCCTTCCACCTTGGCGGCGGCGGTGAAGACCTCGACGTCAATGGTGTCAGTGCCGGGCTGGACCGGCTGGAAGTAATTCGCCTTGTCATGCGTCACGCGGACGAGATGTACGCCGCCGGGATCGGGCACGGCAAGCGAGAAGCGGCCCTTGCTGTCGGTCTTGCCACGGGTGCTCTCCTGCATACCCTGCTGCAGGCGAATAAGGACAACGTCATCGCCGGCGGCCGGTTTGCCCGTGGTCTTGTTGGTGACGGTGCCCTTGATGGAGCTCTGGGCGTTGGCTGCGGCGGTGAGTGCGGCGAGAGAGAGCAGGCAAAGTGCTGCGGATGTCTTGAAGAAGCTCATAGGATGATTGTGTTCCGGACTTTCTTGGTGGCTACGGAAAAGCGAAATGCGGGGATTCTTCGCTGCGCTCAGAATGACGGCACTCTCGACCACAGATGACTATGCATTCTTGCGAAGTCTAGCAGGCGGTGGCGAGAGGCCTTCGAGTTCGGCGACGACCTGTGCGGCTTCATCTTCGAGAGCAGCACGCTGCTCGGCGTAGTCGGGCTCGGGATGCTTGCCGGCGAGGTACTCAAAGTTTAGGTCGCGCAAGTTGTCGTAGATGACATCCTTGCGTTCGCGGAGATAATCGGCGCGGGTCTTGTCACGCTGGACGAAGGGGTTCTTCTCCGGCCAGAACATGTAAGCAAAGATGCCCAGAGTGAGGACGATGATGGGGAGGAGGCCGTTCAATAGAGTGTCTCCCGGCGAATACGCTCGCGAAGCTCGTCGGTACTGGCTGTGGTCATGCCTTTGATCTTGAGCGGCGCTCGTTGTTGCGTGCGCGATTTCCAGACTCGGATGATCACGATTGTGCCAAGAATCGCTGCAAGGAAGAGGGCGATGGGCGTGATCCAAGCCACATTATCGAATCCGCCACGAAGGGGAGCGGCGAGGACGGTCGCGCCGTACTTGGCGATGAACCAGTCGAGGATTTGTTTGTCGGAGCCGCCGGAGCCGAAGCCTCCTCCCGCGGAGCCATCTCCGGGAGTAGTGCCGTTGCCGGAGATCTGTGCCTGTAACTCGTGGCGCATGCGCTCGGAGTCGGGGCAGCCAACATGGTTGCACTCGAGCAGGATTTGCCCGCAGCCGCAGGCGCACATCATGTTGTGGCCGACGCGCTCGAAACGCTTCTCAGCTGTATCTCCTGCGCCGAGCATCACGATGGAGAGGCAGCCGATAAGGATGGCTTGCAGAAAACGGCTGCTGAATAAGCCGGCGTAACGGCGAAATGCGGGGGTCTCTCCACTCGCGTTGCTCGGTCGAGATGACGCTTCTTTGGGGAGGAATCTAGACATGATGAACCTCAGCTTCCATAAGCTGAGACGGATTCGTCTGCTCCGAGGTTACGGGTGTCTTGAAGGCGTTGCGCGCGAGGTTCGGGGCGAGGCCCAGTAAGGTTCCAGCGATCACGATCAATACGCCGATCCAGATCCAGGCGATCAAGGGGTTCAGGAAGACCTTGATGATCGGGCGGTCGGTATCGGGGTTCTTGCCTTCGTAGATGACGTAGAGGTCGCTCTGCAGCGTCGAGTGGAGGGCGACGATGGTTGAGGGCTGCTGGCTGGCAATATAGAAGCGATGCTCGGGCGCTAGCTGGGTGATCTTCTTGCCGTACTTGTACACGTCGAGGAGGGCGAACTCGGTGTCGTAGTTCGGGTTGCTTTCCTGGCTGAAGGACTGGCAAACGAGGCGGTACGGGCCGAGTTGGATGGAGTCGCCGAAGTTCATCTCCATCTCGTGCGAGGTGTTGAAGGCCCCACCGGCGATCCCTGTGAACATCACGACGATGCCGAAGTGGACGACGTAGCCACCGTAACGGCGGGTGTTCTTGCGGACGAGCTGAAGAGTCGAGGCGAAGAGGTTCTTGCCGCTCTGAGTGCGGACGACGTTTGCGCCGCGGAGGAACTCGCTGCTGATCGCAGTGATGACTCCAGCGGCGAGCGAGAAGGTTACCAGCGAGAAGATCGTCGCGTGCATATCGTCGCCATCGAGCCAAGGGCGAACGCCAGCGATCATCAGAACGATTGCCGTAACGCCGGTCGCGACGCCGGGAAGGATGAAGTTGCGGCGGATCGAACGCAGGGAAGTAGAACGCCAGGCGAGGAGCGGCCCAACCCCGGTCAGAAAGAGGAGGAAGAGGCCGATGGGAACGTTGACGCGGTTGTAGTACGGCGCGTTGACGGTGGCCTTGGAGCCGGTGACGTACTCGGAGAGAACAGGGAAGAGCGTGCCCCAGAGGACGGTGAAGCAGGCGACCAGCAGGACGAGGTTATTGAAGAGGAAGCTGGACTCACGTGAGACGAGCGACTCCAGCTTGTTCTCGGACTTCAGGTGGTCGCGGTTTTTGAAGAAAGCGAAGAGGCAGACGGCGAAGACGATCAGGATGAAGCCATAGAACCAGTCTCCGATGTTTGACTGCGCGAAGGCATGAACGGAGCTGACGAGGCCGGAGCGGGTGAGCAGCGTTCCCAGGATCGTCAGCATGAACGTCGAGAAGATCAGCCAGACGTTCCAGTTCTTCATCATGCCGCGCTTCTCCTGCATCATGACGGAGTGCAGGAAAGCGGTGCCGGTGAGCCAGGGCATCAGCGAAGCGTTCTCGACCGGATCCCATCCCCAGTAGCCGCCCCAGCCGAGGACGGAGTAGGCCCAGTGGGCTCCGAGGAAGATACCGCAGGTGAGGAACAGCCAGGTCACCATCGTCCAGCGGCGGGTGATGTGGATCCACTTCTCGCCGGGGTAGCGCATCATCAGAGCACCGAGGGCAAAGGCGAAGGGGACAGCGAAGCCGACGTAGCCGAGGTACAGCATCGGGGGATGGATGACCATCTCGGGATACTGCAGCAGGGGATTGAGACCGTTGCCATCGAGCGGCGTCGGGCCGGGTTGGATGGAGAACGGCGGCGCGGCGAAGTTCAGCAAAAGAAGGAAGAAGACCTGGATGCCAGCGAGAATGGTCGAGGCGAAGGCGAAGAGCCGGACATCGGTGCGATGGCGCAGACGGAGGACGAAGCCGTAGGTAGTCAGCAGCCAAGCCCAGAGGACGAGCGAACCCTCCTGGCCCGACCAAATGGCGGAGAACTTGTACCAACTGGCGAGTGACCGGTTGGTGTGGTGCATGATGTAGGCGACGGAGTAGTCGTTGGTGTAGGACGCCCAGACCAGAGCGAAGGCGGCGCAGGTCATCGCAATGAAGCTGCCAATGCCGGCGCGGCGGGCGGTCTCACCCAGGCGGCTGGCGGAGTCTATGCGTTGGGTCGCGGAGGAGCGGAGGAGTGCGATTGCCCCGAAGACCAGGGTATAGGCACTGAGGACGAGCGCGAGGAGGAGCGAAAAGCTCCCGAACTCCGGCATAGGGTGCGACGTCATTTTTTGGCTCCAGCGTAATTCTCTCAACTGGAGCGGGAATCGGCAATGTGAATGCCGGTTATCGGATTTCAGTCAATCGCACGATATAGGCGGAACCCCATCGGAAGTTGGACGTCAACAAGCAATTCCTCTGAGATCGGTGAAACTAGACCACCGCGGGTTCAGGGCCGTCGCCCTCGTTGGGTCCCCGAAGCATCGAATGAACGGTGGCCAAAAGGCTGTCTGGAAGCAGCGGTTTCAGGCGGAATACGATATTGAGATCCGCATACTCTGCTTCGGCCTCCATCAGGCCGCTGATAACGAGAACGGGAAGATTCGGATGGGTCTCTCGCAAGGCCCCCACGAAGGCCGACCCATTCATGCCGGGCATGACGTGGTCGGTAATGACAAGACTAATGTCAGCGGCAAACTCTCCGGCGCGCAACTGTTCGAGGGCACGCTGCGGACTGAGAACCGCTATCACAAAGTACCCAACGCGCTTGAGGATGGTCTGGCGGGTCGCCGCCTGGATGGCGTTGTCATCGATGAGGAGGATGGTCGGTGCCGGTGTCGTCGTCAAATGAAGAGGCTCTGGGGACGGTTGCTGTTCGTTATAGGGTGTTTCAACCAAAATCGGGCAAAGTTCAAAACGATTTGATGCACACAACTCGGATTGGGGTGTCTTCTGATCACAGAAAATCTATCGCCAGAGTGGTGCGGTCTCGAGGGATATAGCGGTCGCTACACGTATCATGGTTCAAGTGGCAGTTTTCCCTGCTGCGAGGCTATGTTTTCAGGTGCCGCGTGGGGAAGCCTGCGGCCGCAACGAATTACCACTGAATCACTTAAGGGAAACCGTGAACCTCTCTTACATCGACTGGCTGATCATGCTGGTCTACTTCGTCTTCGTTCTCGGCATCGGCTTCGCGCTGAAGCGCTACATGAGGACGAGCAACGATTTTTTCCTGGCCGGCCGGTCGATTCCGGCGTGGGTCTGCGGACTGGCGTTTATCTCGGCGAATCTGGGAGCCCAGGAAGTGATTGGCATGGGTGCCTCGGGTGCGAAGTACGGCATCGTAACCAGCCACTTTTACTGGATCGGCGCGATTCCAGCGATGGTCTTCGTCGGCGTCTTCATGATGCCGTTCTACTACGGTTCCAAGGCGCGGAGCGTCCCGGAGTATCTACGGCTGCGTTTTGACGAAAAGACGCGGGCAGTGAACGCGTTCACGTTCGCGATCATGACGGTCTTCAGTTCGGGCATCTCCATGTACGCCATGGCGCTGCTGATCCAGACGCTGGGACTCTTTCACGGCATCATCCCGGACCAGTACATCTTTCATGTCTCGGTGCTTCTCTCTGCGGCGATCGTTTTGGGCTACATCTTTCTTGGCGGCCTGACGAGCGCTATCTATAACGAGGTACTGCAGTTCTTCCTGATCGTGGCGGCCTTCGCGCCGCTGGTCTGGATTGGTCTGAAGAATGTCGGCGGCTGGCAGGGCATCAAGCACACCCTTCCGGTCACGATGACGCGCTCCTGGCACGGTATGGAGCACGCGTCAACGAATTCGCTGGGGGTCGAGTGGGTTGGGTTGGCGATGGGCCTCGGATTCGTGCTGAGCTTCGGATACTGGTGCACCGACTTTCTCGTGGTCCAGCGAGCACTGGCGGCTGACTCCGAGGAGTCAGCCCGCAAGGTGCCGCTGATCGCAGCAATCCCGAAGATGTTCTTTCCGTTTCTGGTGATCCTGCCAGGATTGATCGCCGTGTCGGTAACCTCGCACATGGCGCAGCCAGCGGCGATGCCGGTACAACATCCGCAGGCTCTGACGGCTGCACACCAGGCATTGCCTGAAGGACCGGGTAGGCCGCATGGGCTGATTCCAGTGAAGACCGACCCGCGCAGTGGCCGGGAAGAGTTCGATACCGACGGCAACGCGGTTTACAACTACGATCTAGCCATCCCTGTGATGCTGCTGCATTTCTTCCCCACGGGAATCCTGGGGTTGGGTCTGACCGCGTTGCTCGCCAGCTTCATGTCGGGTATGGCTGGGAACGTCACTGCCTTCAACACAGTCTGGACGTATGACATCTACCAGGCCTACATCAATAAAAGGGGCACGGACGCGCACTATCTTTGGATGGGACGAGTGGCAACGGTTGGCGGAATCCTGCTCTCAATCGGTGCGGCCTACGCGGCGACCGGCTTCAACAACATCATGGACGCTCTGCAATTGATCTTCTCGCTGGTGAATGCGCCTCTTTTTGCGACCTTCCTGCTGGGAATGTTCTGGAAGCGGACCACCGGGCATGGAGCGTTTACGGGCTTGATCGCCGGAACGGCAGCCGCGCTGGTGCATCACGGCCTCACCCTTCCCGACGGAGCTCTGGCCGGACTTCACGGCGGATGGATCAAGGTGCTTCATCATTATCCGAGCGACATGGCGCAGAACTTCTGGACGGCGATCTTTGCGTTCAGCGTGAACTTTGTCGTGACGGTGGTGGTAAGCCTGGTGACGAAGCCGCGCCGGGAGTCGGAGCTGGTGGGACTTGTCTATTCGCTCACGCCGAGGCCGGTTGAGGCCCATCTGAGTTGGTGGCAGAAGCCAGCGACGCTGGGCATCGGGGTGCTCGTCTTGCTGGTGGCGCTGAACCTCATCTTTGCTTAGTTTGGGCCTAGGTTCGGACTTAGGTCCAGCCTTCATAAGAATTGGAGAGTTTCGATGGGACTTGATATTCGCGTACCGCTAGGATTGATCTTCCTCATTACGGGCGGGATGATGTCGGTCTATGGGCTGATCACGCGGAACAGTGGAATCTACGAGAAGTCCATGGGCATCAACCTCAACCTGTGGTGGGGCGTGGCTATGCTGATCTTCGGCGGGATCATGTTCTTCTTTGGAAGGCAGCAAAAGTGGCAGGACGATCCTGTAACTCCGAGACCGTGGGAGCGCAGCGAGGGCCCCAGGCTCTAGGCTATGCTCGGTTAGTGGTCATGTAACTGCAAACCAGAAAGAGCAGCCTCGGTGCTGCGGGCCATGTCTTCTTTATATTTAGGCAGTTCGTCTGCCGAGACTGGTTTGCCGTAGTACCAACCCTGGACCTGCATCACGCTGCCCGTGGCGGTGAGATAGTTCGCCTGCTCTTCGGTCTCAACGCCCTCGACGATAACCTCAACGTGGAGGGATGCGGCAAGAGCGAGAATCTGGGGCAGGATGGAGGCGGTGACTGCGTCGGTACCGATCGTGCGGGTGAAGGCGCGGTCGATTTTGATTGCGTCTACGGCCAGTTCGTGGAGATAGGCGAGGCTGGAGTAGCCGGTGCCGAAGTCATCGATGTGAACCTGATAGCCCTCCATATGGAGGCGGAGTACGGCCTCGCGGAGTTGAGTGATATCGGCGGTGGATCGCTCGGTGATTTCGAGAGCGACCTGGCGAGGGCGGATATCAGCCTGCCGGACGTGAAGGTCGAGGAGTTGAAAAAGGGCTTCGCCCTGCAGATCGGCGGGGGCAATATTGAGGCCGAGAGTAAGTTCAGGGTGGTTTCTGAGGATATCGCCGACCTCCTGAATGGACCGGCGGATGACGAAGGCGGTGATCTCGCTGATGAAACCACGCTCTTCGGCGATACGGATGAAAAAGTCGGGTGCGATGGGGTTTCCTTCGTCGTCGGACCAGCGGAGAAGCGCCTCAGCGCCCGCACAGGCACCGGAGGGCAGTTCGATGAGCGGCTGGTAGACGAGGCGGAGCGTGCCATCGCGAACGGCGCGGCGGAGTTGCTGGGCGAGGCCAATGCGCTGCAGATAGAACTGGGCGATGGCCAGGCCAAGGCCAAAGCCAGCCAATGCCCCCATGAGGATGTACTCAAACTGGAGCAAGTTGGTGTCGCTCAAGGCGACTTGAGTCGGCTCCTCGGCCACGGCGCATAGGGCGTTCTGCCGGGAACAGCGGGCGGAGTAAAGTTTGCCGTCCATCTCAGTTTGGCCTTCGGCGAGTATCAGGGCCGGTTCAACGGGCATGTTGTCGCCGGCGATGTGGGTGATCTGCCCCGTGGCGAAGTTGACCATGACAATCATATTCCGCATGCCGGGACGGTCCCAGCTATCGAATGCTTTCGGACTAAGGACAACGTCGACTCCCATATGGGACAGAACGACGCCGCGACTATCGCCGGCGATGGCAAGAGGAATGTCCGAGTAGACCAGGGAGCCGTCGCGGAGTGTCATGCTGGGCTTCGGCATGATCCAGGGTTTGGGGAGTTTTCCAAGCCAACCAGAACAGACCAGCTTGTCGTTCTGGAGCCGCCCGATGTCCTTGACCTGGAGCGAACGGAAAGCGAGGTCACGCATCTTTGAGATCTCTTCGGGCGAGCACAGAGGAAAGCCGGAGGGGTTGAAAGCCATCTTGATGGCGCGGAGTTCCGCACCATAGTCGTTGGCGTGGTTCGCGAGGTCGGAAGCATAGCTGGAGAGAGCGAGATTGGCTGCCCGAACCCGCGACAGATGACAGAGCCAGTAGCCACCGGCCGCTCCCACGAACGCCCCGAAGAGGGCGAGCCCAGTGATCGACAAACGTCTGTACTTCCCGAGGGGCATTCAGCACCTTCCAAACTCAAGTGACGTTTAGGACCGATCTGCTGGGATCTGTGCGTTGCATAGAGATAACCCTATGCAGAGCCTTGGAACTGTGATTGCAACACGGAAGATAGGGGTTGTCCAGCCTATCACGCCTCATTATCAAGGCGTCCAATAACACTTGTCTGATATTGACCTCCAATTGAAAAGATGTCGTGGAAGCTCCGTTCTCATAACGGATTGGCACTGATCCCGAGGCGCAGCTGTATCAGAAGGTTCATCTTTTCGGCGCAACAACTTGCGATAATGAAGGCATGGCCCGACGCATCATCGAGCACTACGAGTTTGTCCGCAAGATTGGAGCTGGCGGAAGCGGAGTCGTGTACCTTGCGAACGACACGCTGCTGCAGCGCCCGGTCGTCATGAAACTGTTGAAACGAGGCGCGTTGACGCTGGAGCAGATGCGGACGACACAGCTTCGCGAAGCACGTTTGGCCTCGGCCATCGATCATCCTAACGTCTGCGCTATCTATGATGTGGGCGAAACTCCCAACGAATCGGGGGACGCTGAAGAGGCCTACATCGTCATGCAGTACATCCCTGGAAAGAGCCTGGACAAGCTCATCCAGGCGGGGCCGTCGAGTCTTCAGCTCGTTCTCTCGGGCGGTATTCAGATCGCCGACGGGCTCTCCGCAGCCCACCAGTTAGGCATCTTCCACCGTGACCTGAAACCTGCGAACGTTATGCTGACCGAGGGCGGTCTGATCAAAATTCTCGACTTCGGTCTGGCGCGGCGGCTGAACGCGGATGAGGCGGAGTTCGACCCGGCACGACCGACGAACAAGCGGACAGCGGCGCAGGGCGGCACTTACACCGCGCGCGGAGGGACGATCGCCTACATGGCACCGGAGCAGTTTGTGACCGGGCAGTCGAGCGTGCAGTCGGACATCTTCGCGTTGGGGTTGATCCTGTACGAGCTTGCGACGGGAAGGCACCCGTTCCATCGTCCCGACGCGCAGGAGTTCCAGAGCATCCGTGCCATTCAGTTTGCCGATCCGACGCCTATTCGTGAGATCGTTCCCAGCCTGCCGGTCGAATTGGAGTCGGTAATCCTGCGCTGCCTGGAGAAACAGCCCTCGGCGCGTTTCGCCTCTGCCGCCGATGTTCGCGAGTCGCTCAAGACGATCATGATGAAGATGCAGCTTGACTCTGTCGGCATGCCGGGCGATTCACTCGCGTTGCTGCCATCGCAGAGCCGGCTGGCATTGCAAACTCCGGAAGAGGAGAAGCGGACGACCGGTATTTTATCGATGCTCGCGGAGCGGTTTCGCGAGCCTGGAGCGACCACGGCAGCGAAGCAGAACAGCATTGTGGTGCTGCCCTTCGTGAACCTCGGCACTCTCGGAACAGCGGAGACAGGAGCGACAGCCCCTCTTTATGGATATGCGCTTGCGGACGCAATCGGGGCGCGACTGGCGCGGATGCCTTCCCTCGTCGTGCGGCCATCGAGCACTCTGATGGCGGTATCGACGCAGCAGCTTGATCCCTTGAGCGTGGGCAAAAAACTGCTGGTGCAGTACGTCCTGGCCGGCAACTTCATGAGCTCGGACAAGGGCTTCGACCTGAACTGGCAGCTTCTGGATGTTCCGGGGCAGAGTGTTCGCGCGGGTGGATCGATCAATGTGGAGTCGTTCGATCTGATCTCGGTGCAATCGGAGATCACGAACGAGGTCTTCAGCACGCTACACGGATTCGGCGACCTGAAGACGAGCAGCGACAATGCACGCGATGCTTCGTTGACGCAGATCTTGTCCGAGGACTATCTGCAAGCGCGGGCCGTGCTCTCGTCGTTCATCTCGCGGACCGGAAGCCGGGACGACCTGGATCGGGCGCGCTATCTCTTTGATTCGGTGGTGAAGCAGGATCCGGACTATGCTCCGGGTTGGTCCGGGCTTGGGATCACGCACCTGCAGTATGCGCGGCATGGGCTAGGCGGCCAGATGCACGTTCTGGAGGCGCGGCGTGCGTTCGATAAGGCGCTTTCGCTCGATCCATCATCCGTCGAGGCCAATCTTTATCGCGTCTACATGCTGCTCTCACGGGGCGAGAAAGAGTCTGCTCGCCACGGCATCGAGAATCTGTTGCAGACGGCCGGGAACGACTGGAACGTGCATCTGGTTGCTGGTCAGACGCTGCGCATCGACGGCATGTACGAAGAGGCGCTGGAGCAGTTCAACATCTCGCTGCGCATGAATCCGTCTAACGCGGCGATGATCTACAACCATCGCGCGCGGGTGTATCAGTATCAGAATCAGCTTGAGCTTGCCGGTGAAGAGATTGATAAAGGGTTGACGCTGGAGCCACGGCAGCCACTGCTTCGGATCTCTCAGGGCTACCAGCAGATGCGCCTGGGAGATTTGAATAAGGCGATTGAGACGCTGGAAGCAGTAGTCAGCGACGAGTCTTCGTTGCGAATTGTGTTTCCGACGATCGCGCTTTGCTACGTCCAACTCGGCGACCGGCAGAAGGCTGCATCCTTCATTCTCGAGGAAACGCTTTCAGCGGCTGAGGCGGATAGCGAGATGGCCTATCGCCTGGCAACGTACTTTGCGCTGGAAGGGGATGAGTCCGAAGCGCTTCACTGGCTGAGGCGGGCGATCTATCTGGGGAATGAGAACTATCCTTGGTTCTCGAAGAATCCGGCGTGGCGCAAGCTGCAAGGGCATGGCGACTTCGAGCGGATTCTCGAAGACCTGAAGAAGAGTTACAGCAGGAATAAGAAGAACTGGAAACGGCTGCTGGCGCAGGTGAGGGATTAGCTCTTTACGTCCTATCCATCGCGTGAAACAAAGGCGCGATGGATTGGGCCCCCGAACCGTTTGGTATCGAAGACAGAAAGCCCCGGCGATTGCCGGGGCTCTTCATCTTCAACAAGTGAAACAAACCTATTCTGTCCCCATCGTGACCGGTGTGATGGACATGGGAGTGCTGAGACTGAAGACCAGGGTGGTATTCTGCGGCACAGTCTCCTGACGATCCTGCTTGAGCCACCAGACGGTGCTCACACCCGCGCCGATTCCTGCGCCGATGAAGGCTCCGGGGACTCCGCCGAAGACCGCACCTGTGGCAGCGGCACCGCCCGTGGTAAGCGACATCGCGGCCAGGGTGCCCTTGACGTGGTCGCGCCGAAGGATCGTCCCTTCATCGTTGATGCGGGTCACATTGTGCTCGCTGGTGTCGATCACCTGCGCATGAAGAATGTAGTGCGTGCCATCGGGCAGGGTGACGGACTCCGGCAGAAGATGGATAGCCGCTGGTCCGCCGATACGGCGGCCGCCACGCGCAACCGTCACTCGGCCATGAAGAACTGAGCCAACCGGAATCACTACCCGGCCTTCATGTTGCATCGGCTGCGTTACTTCGGCGGTGAACCTGGTTCCGACCGGAGTGCTTGCGGTCGATATGGTCTCGCGAATGCGTACCGTGAAAAGAGTTCCGCTCGGAACCTCATTCGGGCGAGAGGGAACGTAGGTCACGATTCCCGCGTCCTCGTTGGCCTCGTGCTGCGTGACCGGAGTCGTCACGATGTCACCGTCGGGATCGTGTGGTGTGGCGGCCATTGCGCTGCCCGCAGGGCGATAGGGAACATAGGCGCCATAGGTGGTCGCCGAGGCCGGTGGCACCTGCGATTGCGGCTGCGCCTGAACTGCGTGGGCCTCCGGTGAACCAGGTGCATAGGCGACAGCGGCGGAGGGCTTCTGATGCAGCACAGGAGCCTCATCCGGCGTAGCTTCAATCGTGACCGGCGGGGGATTTGAGACGCCCGTGGCCTGCGCCTGGGCGTGACCCACTGTGAGGATGGGAGCGGCGGCGAACGAGCAGACTGCGAGCCAAAGTCCGGTGTACCTTCTTGCGAATGTCATATTCATGCGTGCAATACCTCGGGGAATGGATTCAATCCACATTCTGATAACCCTGTACGAAGAATAAAAGTAGCGGCGTGCGGCAAGAACAAATATCCGTGACAGGAACCGCGCGTGCTACTAACTTCTGGCGGACATTTCGACCCCGTCATTTGGACGTGTAGCCGGGCGATTCGCTGACCGTCGCGACAAAAGAGAATCTCGAGAAACAACTGTCTTCATGCAGCTTTGTTAGAATCCGGTGTGCGGGGAGTGCATTGACTACAAGCAAACGTATAGAACTTGTCGAGACGATCGGCGGCGTGGGTGGCCGCGCTGTTGCGGTCGATCGCCGCCCCAAGCTCAACGACCGGCTTGCCCATCGCATTGTCGCTGGAGATCCAGCAGCGAGAGTTTCATCCCAGACATCTGAAACATCAACCGACAGGAGTGTTATGACCGAGATCGTATCGATTCACGCGCGCGAGATTCTGGATTCGCGCGGCAACCCGACCGTAGAAGCGGATGTGACCCTTGAAGGAGGCGCGATGGGCCGCGCTGCCGTGCCCAGCGGAGCTTCCACTGGCGAGCACGAGGCGGTCGAACTGCGCGATGGCGACAAAGAGTACTACCTCGGCAAGGGCGTGTTGACGGCGGTAGAAAATGTGGAGTCGATCATCGGGCCGGAGCTAAACGGCATGGATGCCAGCAACCAGCGGCTGATCGATGCGACAATGATCGCGATCGATGGCACCGAGAACAAGTCGAAGATGGGCGCGAATGCGATTCTCGCGGTCTCGATGGCCGTTGCGCGGGCCTCGGCAAAGGCTTTGAAGCTGCCACTCTATCGCTACCTCGGCGGCGTGAATGCCTGCCTGCTGCCGACCCCGATGATGAACATTTTGAATGGTGGATCGCACGCGGACTCAAACGTGGACTTCCAGGAGTTCATGGTGATGCCGGTCGGCGCGGAGACGTTCTCCGATGCGCTGCGCTGGGGGACCGAGGTATTTCATACCCTGAAGGGCGTGCTGAAGAAGAAGGGCTACAACACGGCTGTCGGCGATGAGGGCGGGTTTGCGCCGTCGCTGAAGTCGAACGCCGAGGCGATCGAGTTAATCCTCGAAGCGATCGAACTTGCCGGCTACAAGCCGGGCGAAGAGATCTCTCTGGCGCTTGATCCTGCGGCGAGCGAGTTCTACGACAAGGCCACCGGACGCTACGTCTTTAAGAAGTCCGACAAGAGCGAAAAGACGTCGGAAGAGATGGCGGATTTCTGGGCGGAGTGGTCGCGGCAGTATCCGATCGTCAGCATCGAGGACGGACTTGCCGAAGATGACTGGGACGGCTGGAAGCTGCTGACGGACAAGATAGGCGACCGCGTTCAACTCGTCGGCGACGATCTGTTTGTTACCAATACCCGGCGCTTGCAGCGCGGCATCGAGGAGAAGGTCGCGAACTCGATCCTGATCAAGGTGAACCAGATTGGCACGGTCTCCGAGACACTTGAGGCGATCGAACTTGGCCGCCGCTTCGGTTACACAAGCATCATCTCGCATCGTTCGGGCGAGACGGAAGATACGTTCATTGCGGACCTTGCTGTCGGCACAGGCGCGGGACAGATCAAGACGGGCTCGGCCAGCCGGACGGATCGTATCGCGAAGTACAACCAGCTTCTCCGTATCGAAGAAGAGCTTGGGCAGTCGGCAGAGTTCCTGGGGATCGAGTCGATCAACTGCGGACAGTAGGAGACGCCTTGACCGTGTTGCCGAAGTTGCTCCTCTTTTTGATGATTGGCCCGGCGTCAGCGGGTGATTCGCTGACGCCGGATGGTCTTCGCGCTTGGCTTAGCGCGGGCGGATTCTTTGAGTCAAATGCGAAGCTTGTCCATGACCAGATGGAGCAACAGCGGTCAGGGCTTCCTCCCTGGTGGCCGACAGACGTTTATTCCGAAGAAGAGGCGGCCATTGCGAAGGTTGATTTCGTCGACGCGGCGGTGCCTTTCTATGAAGCGTGCCTAACCGACCCACAAGCTCGGCTGCTTGCCAAGATAGCAACTTCGAGTGCCGGGCAGAAGGTCTCCAGCGCGGCATTGAAGGCCCATTCAAACGCCGCGCTAAACGGTGACGAACTCGCCGGTGCACAGAGTGCGGGTGAAGATGCAGCCGACAAAACTGCTAAAGCAGTAAGCGAGGAAGAGCGGCGTAGTATGGCGGCTATGTTGACGCCACAAGAGAAGGCACTCGCGGCAAAGACGTTCACGCCGGAGAAGGCTGCGATCCTCCGGCAATGCACAAACAAAGCGTTGGCGCAGACGGCGGTCGTCATGAAGGCCAGGCAACAGGCCGCGGCGCAGGCAGTGATCGAAGTACATCGTATGGAACTTGCAACAGCTCAAGCGAATTGGTTCAAGGAACATCCGGAGAAGTCACCGTGAAAATCGACGCTCTGTCGCGGAGTTTACGTTCCGGTGTGAGGATCGTTTTCCTGGGACCCGCTGCCCGGCGCATGATTGCAATCAGTGCGGCGGCGGTCGGCATCGCGATCTGCAAGATCCAGAACCACGTTCATGTGTCGCTCACTCATCCCTCCACTTACAGCAGTCCGCTGCACCATAAGTGTGGACTGCTGATGCTGGGGTGCGTGTCGTGGGCACTGTGTGAGATATTTCTCGGAGCATAGAGCGCGACGCTCTGGCTCCAGGAGCAGCGATTGAAGATCAGCCGTTGGGTCGTAGCAGGAGTTGCGGTCGCGCTGGGTGCGCGGGCCGGTTCAGCATCAGCGCAGGTTGAAGGCGAGCGTTACACCGTCGCATCGGCCCATCCAGTGGCCGCGATTCAGGACACCGAAACGCCCGCTCAGCGCGATGCGCGTATGGCATGGTGGCGCGAGGCGCGCTTCGGTATGTTTATTCATTGGGGTCTGTACTCGATCCCGGCAGGGACGTGGGACGGCAAGCCCGTCGGCTTTATCGGCGAGTGGATCATGAACTCCGCATCGATACCCGTGGCCGACTACAAGGCGCTTGCACCGAAGTTCAATCCGACCGACTTCAACGCTCATACGATTGTCTCCCTCGCAAAAGCTGCGGGCATGAAGTACATCGTCATCACGGCTAAGCATCACGACGGCTTCGCCATGTTCGATTCGAAGGCCGATCCATTCAACATCGTGCAGGCGACGCCCTTCCATCGCGACCCCATCCGCGAACTTGCCGAGGAGTGCCGCAAGCAGGGTTTGAAGCTGGGCTTCTACTACTCGCAGGACCAGGACTGGACAGCACCGGGCGGCGCGGCTTATAAGACCGGCGACCACAACCTGCCGACGCATCATTGGGACAAGGCGCAGGATGGTGACTTTGCAACCTATCTGCATACCAAGGCGATTCCTCAGTTGAAGGAGTTGCTGACGAACTATGGAGATTTTCCGGTCGTCATCTGGTTCGATACACCGACCGAGGACATGACTCCCGCCCTTGCAGGCGAGATCGTCGCGCTGCTGAACCAGCACCCCAACCTCATCTGGAACAACCGGCTTGGTGGCGGCTACAAGGGCGACACCGATACTCCGGAGCAGTACATCCCCCCGCAAGGTTATCCAGGGCGCGACTGGGAGGCCTGCATGACGATGAACGACACGTGGGGCTACAAGTCTTACGACATGAACTTCAAGTCGACCGAGACGCTTCTGCGTAATCTGATCGACATCGCAAGCAAAGGTGGAAACTACCTGTTGAACATCGGGCCGGATTCCATGGGCGATGTGCCGCCGGCTGAGGTGGAGCGCCTGCAACAGGTTGGCAAATGGCTGGCGGTGAATGGCGAGGCGATCTACGGAACGCAACCGACACTGTTTGGCCCGGAGGCAGGCAGCTTCAGCGCGACCGAGAAGGACGGCGAAGGCAAGCCGAAGTTCATTCCGGAGTGGAAGTGGCGGTCTACTACGAAGAAGGACAAGATCTACATTGAGCTGTTTCAGTGGCCGGGAGCGTCGTTTCACCTCGATAACGTGCAGCGCAATGTGACTGGTGCATACCTCTTGGGCGATCCGGCGCACAAGAAGCTGAAAGTAACGAAGTCGGACGGCGGCACCGATGTTACATTGCCCGCAAAGGCGCTTGACCCGATCGCGACGGTGCTGGTGCTGACCACGAGCTAGAGGACGACACGCGGCCTTGAGGTCGGGGCGTGCTCGATCTGCTGCTGGGCCAGACGTTCGGCGGGCTCGATGATGCTGACCTGAAGTGCGTCGACGAGCACGGACAGACTGGGGTACTCGACGACCGGCAGCACCCAGGGATAACGCTCGAAGTGCTCGAACATGGCGTACTCCGGCGAGCCGGTCAGGATGATGGGCTGCACTGGGAGCGAGGGCAGGCCGGGGATGATGGTCTCCAGTTCCTGCGGCAGACTCTTCGCATCGGTCAGGTCGGCGATGACAAACCGCGCAAGGTGCGCCAGTGTGCGGACGGTCTCGGTCAGGTCTCGATTGTCGGGCTTCTCGAAGTCGAAGATGATCGGCAGGTAGTTGTGCAGGCGAAGCTGGACGCGGAGTCCGTCGAGTATCGCCTTCCGCTCCGGACCAAAGCGGCCAAGGATCAGCACGACCTTGGACGTGATCTTGTCGATGACTCTCCGGACACGCTGGTTGTCGAGCATCATGTAGATGAACTGGGCCACTTCGATGTCGTCGAGCATGAAGGGCGTATCGGTCTCGGAGCGCTGAATCACCAGGTCGAGCTGCTTGGCCCCTTCGGTCTTCAGGCTCCAGGCCGAGATGCCGTAGATGGACGCGCCTGTCAGGTCGGCGTGGCGCAGGTCGGTGTCGATGAGGATCGCGCGGTCGAGCCGGACGCCCTGCATCTCGGCATAGGAGAGGACGGAGTCGGTGAGATTCGCGCCGCTGAGATCGGCTCTTTTGAGGTCCGCGCCGCTGAAGTTCGCGCCAGAGAGATTCGCCCCCTTCAGGTTCGCCTGGTCGAGGTTGGATCTGTTGAACTGGTCGAGGTCGCTCTGGGCCATCACTCCGCTCAGGTTGGCTCGCTCCAGGTTCGCATGAGATATCCAGGCGTTGCGCAGATTGGCGTGGGAGAGATTGACTCCGGCGAGGTTCGCATTGCGGAGGGAAGCGCGATAAAGCGAAGCGCCCTTGAGGTTAGCTTCGACGAGGTCGGTACCGTCAAGGCGGGCTTCGGTTAGCTTAGCGTTGCTGAGGTTCACCTCACCCAGACGCGCGCCCTCGAGGTGAGCTCCGTTGAGGCTTGCCTGATTCAGGTTTGCTCCGTGCATGCGTGCGTTGCGGAGGTCGGCTTTATCAAGCCTGCCGCGGAAGAGGTCAGCCTCGGTAAGCTTGGGAACGATGTTTGGGTTGGCGGTGCGCCACTCATTCCAGGCGACGACACCGGATAGCAGGCGGTCTACATGTTCCCTATCGGCCATCTGCGAGGCTCCCTCTGCGACCGCGAGTGCTGGTTGGCCGGATACTATTTTAGCGAAGATCAAAGTATCAGGGGCCGTGGGTGCCGAAGGCAAGTATTGCAGTGTTCGATCAAAAGCGATGGATGCGGCCGCGAAGTTTGTTGATGTCCCTGCGGTCGCGCTTGGAGGGACGCCCCTCGGTCATGCCTCCGGCTTCGAGCATCTGTTTACGCTCTTCCGTCACCTTAGCGCGCGCGGCCCTGCTTTCTGCTGATTCACGATACAAACCTTGAGCAACGGCAGCCGGACCGCGTACTTCGGTGAGCTGTAGGACTTCTATCTCAAAGATGCCCGCTTCGTTGGTGATACGCAGCTTGTCTCCGAGCCGGACATCGCGTGCCGCCTTGGCGCGGTGACCGTTCGATTCGACGCGGCCGATATCGCAGGCGTCTGAGGCAAGAGCGCGGGTCTTGAAGAAACGCGCAGCCCAGAGCCACTTGTCGATGCGAACCGTCTCCATGCAACTATTGTGACGCAATTGAAAGCGGCAACCAAATAGCTAGGGCCGAAGCACATAAGCAGCGAAGTGCTGCATGAAGGGGAGATGTCCGAGAGCGTTGGCCATGGGGAAGACCGATAGGACGATGAGCGAGCCAATGGTGGTGACCGCGTAGGGTTTGCGGCGGGAGATCAGATCGAAGACGAGGAGGCTGAGCGTGAAGGCAATCAGCGTTACCGCGTTCAGCGCAGGCTTATGAACGATGAAAACAAAAATCCGCGTAGTGGCAGGGGGAAAAGATTGAGGGTCGCCAGCAGCATGAGACGTTTGTGAACGGTGCGATTGTTGCGAAGGATGACCGCAAGCGCTACAAAACTCCCGAAGAGGAGCACTCCGTAGATGTTGAGGACGAGGAACATGGGCGGGGTGAAGATGTCTGGCGTGCGCCCTTCGTGAACGGAGATCACGGTCACTGTTATGCCGAGGATCACCATGAGTCCGGTAAGAACCGCACCAGCGTAGCCGAGCTTTCGGTGCAAAGGCAGGTTGCGGCCAGCGACCAGGAGTGTCTGGACGACGAAGAGGATGATCCACGCGGAGAAGGCGGCGCCGTGAAAATGGAGCAGTGTGCTGTGCAGCGGCGCAAGGAACATGCCCTTGAAGAAATAGGTGCGAGAAAAACCAGCGACAACCGTGATCAACATGGCGACGGAGATGCCAACGAAGTAGATGTCGTCGGTGCGGGTTTTGACGGGGCGCGCGACGAGTGTGGCCATGTAGTATGGTCTCCTGCTGAAGGAGCCTAGGGGTGGTGCTGCGCCCATAGTACAAGCTGGTGTGAAAGAGGCATGGCTATGATCCAGTCCGAGACCGGATCGGCGGCCCAGAAGAGAATGCCTCCGATGACGGTCACAGCAAGCACGCGCTTCTGAGTGAAGAGATCGAAGACGAAGAGGGCGACGACCATCCCGAGGGGGATGAGGCCGATCAGGTAAGGATGGCGGTCCATGAACGGCATGCGCGAGAGCGAGGGGCTCATCAGCATGGCGTTCGCCATGAGCATCATGCGCTTGTGGACGATGCGATTGTTGCGTTTCCAGATGGCGACGGCGACGTATGCGCCGAAGATGAGGATGCCAAAGATGTTGCCGATCAGGAACGACTCGTTGGTAAAGAAAGACGGTAGGTGAGCTGCGCGGTGGATCGTGCCTAAGGGCGTGAGGATGCCGAGGATGACCATGAGACCGGCGATCACGGCTCCGAGAACCCCAAGCTTGCGATGGAGTCGGGTGTTTCCCGCAGAGACGAGCGAGGACTGTATAACAAATAGAAGAATCCAGGATGAGAAGACCGCGCCGTGCAGATGGACGAGCAGGCTGGGAAGATGGGCAAAGACGGCTCCGCGAAGGAAGTAACTGGGAGCGAAGCCAACGACGATGATCGCCAGCATAATGACCGACATCGTCGTGAAGAAGATGTCGTCGGCGCGTTTCTTTCTTACGGTGGGAGCGACAAGCGTGGCCATAGCGCCTTGAAGAGTGAAGTCTGAAGGTTTTTCGTTTCACCGATCTTTGCCGGGAACAGTTCCGCTGTCAAGGAATAACTCGCGGCTTGTTATTCTTGAACCTATGGCGAGACCGATTGTTCTAACGATTCTTGATGGGTGGGGGTATCGCGCGGATACCAACGGCAATGCGATTGCGCTGGCGCGGAAGCCGGTGTACGACAAGTTGCTGGCACAGTATCCCAATACGCTGCTTCGGGCCAGCGAACACTTCGTGGGCTTGCCTGATGGACAGATGGGGAACTCCGAGGTCGGCCACCTGAATCTCGGCGCGGGCCGGATCGTCCGCATGGACATGACGCGCATCGATACCGCGATCATGACAGGGGAGTTCTTCTCCGATCCAACGCTGGTTCGGGCGATGGAGCTTGCGGGGCAGAAGGGAAGAGCACTGCATCTGCTGGGCCTTCTGTCGGATGGCGGGGTGCATTCGCATCAGCGCCATTTGTACGCGTTGTTGAAGATGGCCGCACAGTACAAACTAACGCGCGTCTTCGTGCATGCCTTCATGGATGGCCGCGATACGCTGCCAACTGGTGGCGTCGGATACCTGGAGGAGCTTCAACAGCACTTCGCCGAGTATGGAGTGGGTCGGCTGGCGAGTGTGAGCGGGCGCTACTTCGCGATGGACCGCGATTTGCGCTGGGAAAAAGAGCTGCAGGGCTTCGACGCGATGGTCACCGGAACTCCGGCTGGTGGTGTCTATACCGACGCCATCGCCCGCGTAAAGGAGTGTTATTCGAACGGTGTGACCGATGAGTTTGTGCCTCCGTTTACCTGCGTCGATCTCGATGGCAAGGCCGTTGGCCCGATCCGCGATGAGGATGTCTGCATCTGCTTCAACTATCGGGCCGACCGTGTGCGGCAGGTGACGCGCGTGCTGGCGCGGAACTCCGGCTTGACGGCGGATGGCGGCGCGCAGCTACCGAAGGCCGCGGAACTCGATGCGGAGATTCCGCGGAGCCTGGTGCCACAAGGGCTGCACTACGTCTGCATGACGCAGTATGACAAGAACTTCAAGCTGCCGATTGTGATTCCGGCCGAGTCGATGGACAACCTGCTCGCGAACCTGATGGCACAGGCGAACCTGCGCAACCTCCGCGTGGCGGAGACGGAGAAGTACGCTCACGTCACATACTTCTTCAATGGCGGCATTGAGAAGCCCTTCGGTGGCGAAGACCGCGAGCTGGTCGCCTCGCAGAAGGTAGCGACGTACGATCTTGCGCCGGAGATGTCGGCAGCAGGAATCGCCGATGCCGTGGTGAAGGCGGTCAACGATACGGCCTTCGACGTCATCATTGTGAACTTTGCCAACGCGGACATGGTGGGGCACTCGGGCAAGATCGAGCCGACAATTCGCGCTGTTGAGACGGTCGATACGCAGCTTGGGCGAATCTACCAAGCGGTGAAGCAGTATGGCGGAAGCCTGCTGGTCACAGCGGACCATGGCAACGCCGAGATGTTGATCGATCCGGCGACCGGCGGACCACATACGGCACATACAACGAACCCAGTACCATTTCTTCTGGTCACGGATGAAAAGGGCGTGAGCGTTCGCGATGGTGGAAGCCTGCGCGACATCTCGCCGACGATTCTCTCGCTCCTGAAGATGGAGCAACCCGGGGATATGACCGGTGGCGACCTGAGGGTGATAGCCGGTTAGGTCGAGATGATCTGAACCGAGTTATCCGGTCGTTTGGTGAAGGCGTGGAGCTGCTGACCCTGTTCGTTGAGATGGCGCAAGGTTAGCAGCTCCGGCGTCATCTCGATATGGGAGAAGCCATAGACCTTCTGGGCAAAAGGGCCGCGCTCCGACTGCTGAATCTTCAGCTTATACAGATCCGCTCCTCCACCACCCGAGAGGAAGAAGCTGGTGGGATGGTTGGCGAACTCCAGGTGCTGGAGGTCGTGGTCGTGACCTGCGAGGTACAGATGTACCTTGTGCTTGCGAAGCAAGGGCTCCCAGTCGCTGATCAGAACCGAGTGGTCACCGTGCGGGCCGTCGGAGTAGATGGGATGATGGCCCATCACGGCCAGAAACGATGTATTGAGTGGCTTTGAGAGCTCCGCTTCAAGCCACAACAACTGCTCCGCCTGCTGGGCTTCGGTAAGCGTGAAGTTGGGATGCTTCGCTGGATGTCCCGGAATATTGACGTTGCTGTCGAGCGCGATCACCGTCATGACCGGATTCTTTGCGGGCAACTCGACGCGGTACCAGAGTGAGGGCATGGTCCAACGCGTGCCGGGACGCTTGGCATAGGCTAGCTCGGCTGCAAGCTTGCTCTCAGGCATCACCTGGTAGTCGTGATTGCCGGGGATGGCATAGGCAGGCCCAGGAAAGAGGGAAGCTGGATAGGCATCTTCGAAGTTGCTCTTCCAGCGCGGGCAGTCTACACCGCCCGGAAGTTCGCCATACCAGTTATCGCCAAGCATCAACAAGGCTTCAGCATGGAGCGAGTGTTGGCGCGCGTAGTCGCCCATGGCGCGTGCGACTGAGATCTGTGCCGTGGGATCTTCGTAGCCCCAGTCGCCAACCACCAGCAGGTGGCGCGCATCCTTGCCCGGTTTTGGTGCCGCAAAAGCGTCACTCCGGCCCATGGCTGCAAGTGCGCTGAAGGCGAGGCTTTGACGAAGAAACTGGCGGCGGCTGGACATGTCTTGTGCTGCTCCCGGGAAGGAATTCTGTTGAAACATTTTTGGTTTATACCACGGCTTACGACGAGTTCTGATTAGAGCGTCCGGCGGTGCTCCATCGCGCGCGATATCGTGACTTCGTCAGCGTATTCAATGTCTGAACCCGCAGGAACTCCGGTCGCGATGCGGCTCACTGGCAGCGCTGGATTGACGCGATGAAGTTCATGCGCGATGTAGTTGGCGGTGGCTTCGCCTTCGGTGGTTGGACTGGTGGCGAGGATGATCTCGTCGACCTCGGCGAGGTTACCGGCGCGAGTCAGCAGGTTGGCAATACGGAGCTGCTCCGGTCCGACACCATTCACCGGCGAGAGCGTTCCGTGGAGGACGTGATAGACACCGTGGTAGTTGCGCGTCCTCTCGATGGTAGCGATGTTGGTTGGCTCCTCGAGTACGCAGATAAGGCGCTGATTGCGTGCCGGATTTGCGCAGTAGTTGCAGGGATCGACGTCGGTGATGTTGTTGCAGATGGAGCAGAGGCGAAGGTGTCGCTTGAGCTGCTCGATGGCATGAGCGAGAGCGCGAGCGTCTTCATCGCTGCTACGGAGGACGTGAAACGCCAGGCGCTGCGCGGACTTGGTGCCGATACCGGGGAGCTTGCGAAGCTCTTCGATCAGGCGTGACATCGGTTCGGCAAAGCGAGTCGTCATGCTTTCCTTAGGTACTAGTTGGTGAGCCCGGGGATGTTCAGACCACCCATCAGTCCCTGCATGCTGGACTTCATCGCCTCGTCGGCTCGGCGGCCACACTCGTTTACGGCGGAGGTGATGAGATCTTCGAGCAGTTCGATGTCGCCGCTGCTGCTGCCGAGCACAGTGGGGTCGATCTTTAGCTTCAGCAGCTCTTTCCTGCCGTTCATGCGGGCGGTCACAACGCCGCCGCCCGTCGAGGCTTCGACGACAGTCTCAGAGAGCTTGCGCTCCATCTGCTCCTGCATCTGCTTGGCCTGGCCCATCATGTCTTTCATCTTTGAGAGATCGGAAAAGTTCATGGCGCTGCTCCTGCGTGTGGCTAGTCGTTCGGGGTTAGGTCGATGATGTTACGAATCTCAGCGTTGAAGAGGCGCTGCGCCTCCTGCACGATTGGATGCTCCATCGCGCGTGCCTGCGCGGAGCCCGAGGCCGCGGCGCGGGGTTTCTTTGTGGCTGAGGCCTTCGCGGCGGCGGTGGTAGGTACCAAAGTGATAGTGACGCCCGGCAGGATAGCCTGAATCGCCGACCGGATGATCCTTTCCGCCTCGGCGTTGATGACCATGGGAAGCATGGTCTTCGAGAGCTGTGTTTGCACCGTGAGGGTCTTGCCGTTGAGGCTGAGGTCGGAGTCGACGATGGCATCGGCTGCGGTGGTCTGGCTGCGGGCAGCCATGAGAGCATCGACAGCGGCTTGCTGGAGATGGTCCGTGTCAGCCGACGCTGCGGCTTCAGTTGCGGGTAGGGTTTCGGGAGCGGAGAGGGGCTCTGGCTCGACTACCGCTGCCACTGCGTAGATGTCGGGAAGGACTTCACGGCTTGGAGTTGCGGGAACTGGAACAACTGGCGCGGCACTGGTCGTGCGTGGCGCAGCATCCCACATCTCAGAAGCGAGATGTGGGGCACTCGGCTCGGCTGGCGCGATTAGCGGAGGTGCTGGGGCGGGAGCCGCAACCTTGACTGGCTCTGGCGCGGGAGCCACCTTGGGCTGCGCTGCAACGGCGGGTAGAGCAGGCGGCTGAGGAAGGATGGGCGGAGGTGGTGCAACCGGAGCGGCAGGGCGAGGGCTCGCCTGCATGGGAGCGAAGGCCGGCGCGCTGCGCATGGATGCGGACGGACTGGCTGCGGCAGCCGCTCTGGATGCGCCGGAGGCCGTTGGACGGGAGGATGTGGCTGCTGCTGCCGGAGTTGCGCTGAACTTGCTCAACACCTCTTCGATGGGCAGCAGACGGCGCAGGTGGACCAGTTTCAACAGACCAAGTTCGAAGTGGAAGCGCTGTTCCTGACGGTAGCCGAGTTCGTCGAAGGTGCGGAGCATGGTCTGCAGAAAGCGTGTCAGTTCTTCTTCACTGAAGAGCGAGGCGGAACGTGCCGCGCGGCGCTGCTCGTCGGGTGAGATTTGAAGCAGTTCGGCGGCAGGGCCATCGAGGTTTGAACCGTCCGGATTGAGATTGGAGATTTTCGCTATGACGCAGTTGCGCAGGTAGCGGACGCACTGCCGGGCAAGCTGCGCGGGCGAGTTGCCAGCATCGAGAAGCTGGTTGGCGACGGTGATTACCTCTGCCGATTGATTCGCGTCTACCGCTTCGAGGATGCGCTCGAAGACTGCATTGGGAACCGTGCCCATCAGCTCGCGAATCTGCGAGGCGTCGAGGCGGGCGATGCCGTCCTC
Source organism: Granulicella aggregans (assembly GCF_025685565.1). Taxonomy (NCBI): domain Bacteria; kingdom Pseudomonadati; phylum Acidobacteriota; class Terriglobia; order Terriglobales; family Acidobacteriaceae; genus Granulicella; species Granulicella aggregans. The sequence goes on along the minus strand of NZ_JAGSYE010000002.1, from coordinate 127,309 downwards.
TGTGGGCGCGCTGGCGATGGCCTGGTCCATAATGGAGAGCGCATCGCGCATGGAGCCGTCACCGGCTTCAGCAAGCAGGGCAAGCGCGGCATCATCGGCGTGGATGCCTTCCTGGTTGGCGATGTAGCGAAGCTGGCCGAGGATGTCGACTAGCTTGACGGCGTGAAAGCTGAAGTGCTGGCAGCGCGACCGGACGGTCTGCGGAATGTCCTCGGGCTGCGTCGTCGCCATCATGAAGACGATGTGGTCTGGCGGTTCTTCAAGCGTCTTCAGCAGTGCGTTGAACGCCGCGTCGGTGATCTGATGGGCCTCGTCGAGGATGTAGATCTTGTACTTGTCGCGGCTGGGCCGGTAGCGGGCTGCGTCGCGGAGTTCGCGGATCTCGTCGATGCCACGATTTGTGGCCGCGTCGATCTCGATGACGTCGACGGCGTTTCCGGCGCGGATCTCGGTGCAGGACTCACAGACCTCGCAGGGCTCGGCGTTCGGGCGGATCTCGCTGCCGATGGTGTTGCGGCAGTTGAGCGCCATGGCCAGAATGCGGGCGATGGTGGTCTTGCCGATGCCCCGATGGCCGCTGAAGATGTACCCGTGAGCGATGCGCTGCTGGGTCAGCGCATTCATGATGGTGACGGTCACGTGGTCCTGGCCGACGACATCGGCGAAGCGCTGGGGACGATACTTGCGGGCGAGAACTTGGTAGGCCACGGCTCTATTGTATTCGGGTTGGAACCGAGGATTTCGTGGTGCTAAATCGATGGGATATGGTTCGCAGCGGAGCCGCCGTCGTCATCCGTGAGGGTGAAGGCTGTTTCGGTCATTTTGCGGTGCCCTTCGCCGCAGCCTTCGCGAGCTTCTTCCTTCGCTTCAACTCCAGGTCCGAGAACATCGTCCCCCGGCAGTTCTTCGCTCCGCAGTAGCAGTCCTGGCTGGCGTCGTCGGAGTCATAGAGGTTGTACTCGTAGAGTAGCTCTTCGCCGGCAGCGATGTCCCGGATAGCGTTCACGTAGATGCGCTCATCCTCTTCGATCGTCTCGCAGTTCGGATTGCAGGAGTGATTCACGAACATACCAGTCCCGAAGCCGTCGATGACCATGTCCTTGTCGCCGTAGCCAAAGAGATAAGTGACCATCCGGTCCTGATAAAGATCGTCGGCGGCCTCCTTTGTCAGGCGCGGGCCGTCATACTCACAGACGCGAGCGCCTTTCTTGATTGCCCGCATGGTGTAACAGCCGGCAGCGTGGATGGACGAGGAGCGAATGATGAGGCCTGGAAGCATGACGTTTCGGTGTCCGATCGAGTCAGATATGCGGTGCGGCAGAGCGATGAAGCAGAGGGCGTTTCTCGAACTATAGCAAAGGTAACGAAGGGTACTGCGAAGCTGTCGATGAGGCGCCCTGAGATGCTCAGCTCGGAATGGAACGGGTAAACTCGTTGATGATGGAAACACGGCTCGGAATTCGTCTAGCGCTGGCCGGTTGTCTTCTCGTGGGCGTGCCGCTTACGGCGAAAGCTCAGACCTACACACCGCCTCCGCCGCCTTTAACGACGCTGCCGCCCTGTCCACTGGGCAAGGACGGCAAGCCCGTGAAGCCCAAGAAGCAGAAGGATTGCGATCCCACCGTCTACCCTGCGGAAAAGGTGGAGACCGGCAAGAAGTCGGCGGACCAGGTTGCGCCGGAGGCGACTCCAACCAATTCCACCCGCGCCGCTCAGCAGTTCCCATTCCCCGGCGAGCAACAGCCTAAGCCCAGCGAAACACCCGCTGCGCAAGCGTTTCCTTACCCAGGCTCCGACAGCGTCGAGCATAAGCCGGGAGACGCGGACGTGCAGCACGATCCAGCGGCCGAAAAGAAGGCCGCGGAGACCCCTGCGGGGAAGGCCTTTCCATTTCCCGGCGGCTCGACTGCGGATATGCCAACCGACCCCGACATGCCGGCATCGGAGAAACGGCCGGACGAAGCCCCTTCGCCGTCGAGTTCATCGTCCTCATCCTCTTCCGGTGACAGCCCGGACAAGGATCCAGGCAACAACCTGCCCTCCGCAGCGGACGCCCCTGGACCAAAGGGCCAATACGATGACGATGAGAGCCCGGCACCGAAACTGAAGGAGAAGCACAAGAAAGTTCCTCCACCCCAGACTGATACGGAACGCGTCGACGAAGACCTGAGCATCGCCAAATACTACGGACAGAGCGGCAATAAGATGGGAGCGTATCTTCGCGCCAAGGACGCTGTGAAGATCCAGCCCGACTACCCTGAAGCGCACTTCGTGCTGGGTGAGGCGGCTCGGAGACTGGGCAAGAACGACGAAGCGCTGGCGGAATTCACGACGTATCTCAAGCTTGCGCCTGACGGAGAGCGGGCCAAGGCGGCAGAGAAGGCACTCGAGGGCCTCCGATAGCGCAGTTACGGCATCCGTCCTCTAGGACCAAGGTCAAGGTACTTCCGGATTTCCGCGGCATGCCTGTGCGATTTCTCGATTCAAACTTCCGGAGTAGATTAAAACGACGATGAAGGATGATCTGGAAGTGCTGAGCGAGGAGTTGGAACTCGCTCTGGGTGGACTCGACAGCAGCCAGACGCAGCTCCGGCCCGTCGGCGCGCAGGATAAGTGGACGATTCAGCAGATCGTTGGCCATCTGCTGAGGACCTACGCCGCCACCGAAAAGGCGATGGAGGCCAGGATCGTAAAGGGTCAGCCGACCAAGGCGAAGGTGAGTCCGATGCAGTGGGCCGCCCAATGCCTTGTGCTCAGGGTGGGATACTTTCCGAGTGGGCGCATCGCTCCGGAGGCCGTGCGGGCACCTGTCGGCGAGGAGGCTGCACCGGCGGGAATTCTCCTTACGCAGATCGAACTCGCGCTCTCAGCAATGAACAAGAAGCTGGCGGCCGCGGAGACATTGTTTGGAAGCAGACACAGGGCGGTGAACCATATGATCCTCGGTCCGCTGAACTTCGACCAGTGGTCGAAGTTTCATCTCGCCCACGGCAGGCATCACATCAAACAGATCGTCGCCATCCGCAAACAGCACGGAGTCTGACGAATCCTGTCCGCCCCGGCGACAATACAAATTTACGAGATAGGCTCACTGTCTGGTTCGCTGTCGAGGTCTTCTTCTACACGGAGATAGCGCCGCATATATCGGAGTGGTTCTTCCGCGATAGCGAGCTCCTGCAAGTGATATCGCCAGACATCCTCCCGCGCGGAGCGGCGGACGTAAGCCTTCCGCTTCACCGTGCCGATGCTGCCGTCGGGCATCTTTCTCTGAAAGGTCTGCTTGGGAACCTGGAAGGTAATGGTCTCGCCCGCCTTCCAGAAGTTCGAAGCAAACTCATGAGAGAAGAGCAGCACATAGTACCGTCGCTCCGCCGCCAGTTCAGCAATGGATGTTTCTGCATCGACCCATGGTCGCCCCAGCTTGCTGGTGTACCACTTGCGGAACTCGAAGCCATTGGCCCGCGCCTGGCCGACGAGCAGCCGGATCAGTTCGATCTTCGTCATGCGGAGGTCAGCCTCCTGATGCGGGATGATCGTACGGAACGTGCCGCGCTCCATAGAACGGTATAGTCATTAGCGAGGTCCGTGCGGCCACGGGAGCTTAGAGTACGTCATTCGGACTATGAAGAATATAAAGATTATGGGGCATGGGTTGGGAAAGACTTCTGGGTGGATCTTCGTATTCCTTCTGCTGGTGATGACGGCTCGGAGCACGGTTGCAGAGGATCTGCACACCGATCCGCTGAACCTGGACCCGATGGTCCGGGACGGATTTCAGCACTTTTACAACCTGGACTATGAGGGTTCGCTGCAGCGTTTTGAGACCGTGTTGAAGGCCCATCCGCAGAATCCCATGGCGATGGACTATGTGCTGACGGTGGTGATCTTTCGCGAGCTTTACCACCAGGACCTTCTCGACACCACGTATTACGCTCACGACAGCTTCCTGAGTTCCAAGCGCAATGTCGATGTGCCCGCGGCGACGCGACAGCGGATCGACGACCTGACCAATAGCGTTGAACGCATATGCGACCAACGCATCAGGGACAACTCACGCGACAAGGACGCTTACTTTGCTCGAGGGTATGCAAAGGGATTGCATGCGGCGTTCATCACGTTGGTCGATCACAGCTTTGCCAGCGCAGCGCGACAGGGTTACGCGGCCAGGAGCGACAGCGAACAGGCCCTCAAGATCGACCCGCAGTATGCCGATGCGAAGATGGCCGTCGGCATCCAGCAGTTCGCCGTGGCAAGCCTGCCCCGACTGATTCGCGTGATGGTGGGTATCGTCGGCGTGGGTGGGAACAAAGAGAAGGGTCTGGACATGCTTCGTGACGCAGCGGCGCATGGCTACGTCACGAATGTGAGCTCGCGGACGGTGCTCTCGCTCTTCCTGCGGCATGACGCGCGGTATCCGGAGGCGATCGTGGTGCAGCACGGGCTCGCGGAGGAGTTTCCGCACGATTATCTCTTCCGGCTGGAAGAGGCAAACCTGACCAAGGACGCGGGGAACGGGCCGGGGGCCATCGCGATCTACAAGCAGGTCCTTGGCGATGCCCAGAAGCCCGGGTACTTTACCGATGCGCGACTACAGATGGTCTGGTTTGGGCTGGCGGACACGGAGCGTGGACAGAACGATATCTTCGATGCAGCGAACGACTATGTGAACGCCGCCCAGCAGCCGAAGTGCAGCGACTGGCTGAGGAAGCGGGCGCAGTTGAACGCCGGGGAGATGTTTGACCTGCTGCACAAGCGGGACCGCGCGAAGCAGCTTTATGCGATGGCCGCGGCCGGTGGTGGCGATCAATCCCAGGCGGACATGGCAAGGAAGTACCTCAAGGAGCCATACACCGGCAAGTGATTTGGCCGAATGGAACGACGCTTCGCCTCTCTGCGTATCTTTCTAAGCTGCCCGAGGTATGGCAGAATTAGGAATTCCGAGGTGACGTATGTTTTGTCCTAGTTGCGGAAGAACAGCAGAGGCGGGAGTGCGGTTCTGCACAAACTGCGGAGCCCAGATAGGTGCCCAAACGGGGAACGCCAACTATGCTCAGCCCGTGCCTCCTGCGCGGCAACTTGTGCGCCCTCGATATCCGCGCATGATCGCGGGAGTTTGTTCCGCCTTCGCGCTGCAATACGGTTGGGATCTCAGCCTGGTGAGAATCATCACCGTGGTCTTCGCTCTTGTGACCAGCGGATTTGGCGGCCTCTGCTACCTGGCCGCATGGGTCATCATCCCCGAGGGGGCCTACGCCCTTCCACCTAACGCGAGCCAATCTGCAGCCTATCCGGCGGCGGCTGCTCCCGCAAACAGTTCAAGAGATAATTCGGCGGTTTGAATCAATTGAAGAAGAAAGTGCACGCTCCCGAAGCCCGTCCGTTTCGCTATAACAAGAAGGCGCTATTCTGCGACGGTGCCGACCTCCGAAAGCTTGCGGACCAGTTTGGAACTCCTCTTTACGTCTACTCAGCCGAACAGATTGGCTACCGCTATGAGCTCTTCGAGGCTGCCTTTCAGGAGCACACGCACACTGTCTGCTATTCGGTAAAAGCGAACAGCTCACTCGCAATCCTGAAGCTGCTCGGAGAGCGGGGAGCGGGATTCGATATCGTCTCTGGCGGTGAGTTGGAGCGAGTCCGAAAGGCTTGGAAGCCAGCGCTGAAGAAGGTTGTCTTCTCCGGAGTGGGCAAGCAGGTCTGGGAGATTGATGCGGCGCTGAAGGCCGGAATTCTGATCTTCAATGTGGAGTCGGAGGCGGAGCTTCATCTATTGGCGGCGCGCGCCGCCGCGATGGGCAAGCGAGCGAGGTTTGCCTTGCGCGTGAACCCGGATGTCTTTGCGGAGACTCATCCGTATATCTCGACCGGGCTGAGCGAGCATAAGTTTGGAATCGCGATTGGCCTGGCGAGGGCGATCTACAAGAAGGCCGCGAAGAATAGGTCTCTCGACGCGGCGGGTGTGAGCGTCCACATTGGCTCGCAGATACGTTCGGTCGAGCCTTTCGCGGCGGCGATGGACCGGGTCACGTCGTTGATTGCGGAGCTGCGGGCGGATGGGCATAACATCCGCTACATTGATGCCGGCGGAGGGCTTGGGATCGACTACTCGCAGGCGGACTTTGATCCGGCGGCGGAGGTCGCCCGTTATGCGGCTGCTTTAGGCGGCGTGATTGAGGGCCTTGATCTTCATCTCCTGTTGGAGCCGGGGAGGTTCCTCGTTGGCCAGGCGGGAGGCCTGCTGACACAGGTGCTGTATGTAAAGAAAAATGGGGCGAAGACCTTCGTCATTACGGACGCGGGGATGAACGACCTGATCCGGCCGTCGCTTTACCGAGCCCACCACGAGATTCTGCCGGTGAAGCAGGGCAAAGACGCAGGGAAAGTCGATGTGGTGGGGCCGGTGTGCGAGTCGGGCGACTTCTTCGCGCATGACCGCGCGATGCCCGCGGTGAAGCCGGGTGAGCTTGTCCTGGTCGAGGATGCAGGGGCTTACGGGATGTCGCTGGCATCGAACTATAACTCGCGAGTGAGGCCGGCGGAGGTGCTGGTGGAGGGTCGACAGGCACGGTTGGTGAGGCGGCGGGAGACGGTGGCCGAGCTGATGGGGGGGGAGACCGTTTAAGAACGCTTGCTCCGTGACTCGGGGAAGGTGCAAATGCTACTATCGAAAGTCGAACGCGGGTTGCGGAGAGCAGCGGCCGGTGCGAATTTCCGAAGTTTCAGCAGAAGAGGTTGAACTATGTCAGGCCATTCAAAATGGGCGACAATCAAGCATAAGAAGGGCGCGCTCGACGCCAAGCGCGGCAAGATTTTTACCCGTCTGATCAAGGAAGTCACCATCGCGGCGAAGACCGGCGGCGGAGATCCTGACGGCAATCCGCGACTACGCGGGGCGATCGCCGCGGCCAAGGCTGAGAACATGCCTGCGGACAACATCAAGCGGGCGATTCAGCGCGGTACTGGCGAACTTGAGGGCGTCAACTACGAAGAGATCACCTACGAGGGCTATGGGCCCGGCGGAGTGGCAGTCATCGTCGACGTGCTGACGGACAACAAGAACCGCGCGGTGAGCGAGATTCGTCATGCCTTCTCGAAAAATGGCGGAAACCTGGGCGAATCGAACTCGGTCTCGTGGATGTTCACGAAGAAGGGCGTCATTGTCGTTGCCAAGGATGCCGTCTCTGAAGACAAGTTGACGGAGATCGTGCTCGACGCGGGTGCTGACGATCTCTCAGACGAAGGCGACAACTGGGAGATTCTTTGCGATCCGAAGGAGTTCGAGAACGTGACGAACGCTCTAAAGGCCGCGAAGATTACGCCGGAACATGCCGAGGTCACGATGATTTCATCGACCTACACGAAGCTTGAGGGCGCGCCGGCGAATCAGATGATGCGACTGCTGGAGACGCTCGAGGACCTGGATGACGCGCAGAACGTCTACTCGAACTTCGATATGGAGAGCCAGGCTGTCGCAGCGGGTTGAGCAGGGCGGAGATTTCCTGAAAAGCCGCCGGGTCTCGGCGGCTTTTTACTGCACGCGATTATGCTTAGAGACGAGCCAAACCTGAAAGTGGAGAACACATGAAGCTTGCTGTGAGATCGACCGTTTTGAGTATGCTTGCGTTAGGTTTCCTCCTTGGAGTGTCCTGGCCGGCGATCTTCGCCCAGGAGTTGCAGTACTCCACCAATGATGCAGGCTCTGGTGAAGCGGTCAGCGGGCTTACAGCCGGGGCAGGTGGCGGCGGGAATAGCGTGGCCGCGGCGAAGAACCGCTTCGAGATGCGGGGAATGCCCATTGAATATGGCGCGATCGTGCAGGGGGGGCTGGGTCTTACAGAAAACCGGGACGGCTTCAAGTTCATCATGGCCGGAGTCCATGCGGGCAAGGTTCTGTACAGCCATGACAAAACGGGCCTTCTCCGGGGGAACTTCGAGTATGCGATGGAGCTATTTCCCTATTGGCAGTCGTATACGCCAAAGTTTGAACGGGCAAAATGCGTGGCAGGTCCGCTGCTCGGTGGGATTACCTGTTCGCCTTACTACACGGTGGGTGGGACGTTCACCGGCGTTACCCTTACACCGATCATTCTGCGCTGGAACTTTACCGGTCATGGCCGACTCGTTCCCTGGGCGCAGGCTGCGGGCGGTCTCTTGTGGACTGACCACAAGTACCCTGCGTTTGGATCGCCAACGCTCAACCTGACCAACGACGGGCCGAACACCGACGCCAGTGTGTGGAACTTCACTCCCCAGGGCGGAGTAGGGCTTCATTATTTCCTGTCGCCGACGCGATCGATTGACTTCGGTGCGAACGCAGTTCATATTTCAAGCGCATCCCTTGGGGACAAGAACCCCGGCGTAAATGCCAGCGTGCAGTTCAACATTGGGTATACGTTCTGGAAGTAGTTGAGTCTGAAATGGTACTGCGCGAATGAACGCCGAATCGATCATCGAGTGTGTTCCAAACTTTTCCGAAGGAATGGACGAGGACAAGGTCCGCGCCATCGTTGCCTCAATGAGGGTCGACGGCGTGCGTCTGCTGGACTGGTCGCGCGACGCGGCACATAACCGTTCCGTGGTGACGATTGCGGGAAGCCCGGAAGCCGTGGTGGAAGCCGCGGTACGCGCTGTGGGCAGAGCCGCGCAGTTGATCGATCTCACCCAGCAGAGCGGAGTGCATCCGCGAATCGGTGCAGCCGACGTTGTGCCGTTTGTGCCGGTGAGTGGAATCTCGGTGGCGGAGTGCGCCATGCTTGCCCGTCAGGCGGGGCTGCAGATATGGCGGAGATACGGTGTCCCTGTCTATTTTTACGGTGCCGCTGCGACCCGTCCCGACCGGGTGCAGTTAGAAGATGTCCGGCGTGGGCAGTTCGAAGGGCTGCGTGAGGCGGCGCTCCGCGATGCGATGCGCCGTCCGGACGTCGGCGGTCCCGAACTGCACTCCAAAGCCGGAGCAAGCGCCGTGGGAGCCCGTAACTTCCTGATTGCTTATAACGTCTACATCCGGCAACCAGGCAAAATTAATGGGGGCAGCGCGCCCATTCTGCCCCAGCAAACCGAAATTGCTTCGGCGAGGGCGATTGCGCGGGATATCCGCGACCTCAGAGTATCGAACGGTGGCCTGCCGGGGGTGAAGGCCATCGGGGTGATGGCTGACGGTCGAGCTCAGATCAGCATGAACATCACCGACTACCAGTTGACGCCGATGGGCCAGGTCCATGCCGCAGTGAGCGCGATTGCGCGGCGGCACGGGGTTGAAGTCTCGGATGGGGAGCTGATCGGGCTGATTCCCGAAGCTGCGTTTGAGCCGGATTCCGATTGGGTGCGTCAAACCGTAGGGTTCGATGCAGAACAGAAAGTATTGGAAAGAAAGCTGCATCGACCGTTGGAGTGGCCTGCGGTCTAGCTAGTTGAGGATTGAGGGAATCGAATGGCAACGATTCCGACCGGCTTCAGGTCGCTCGCCATGATCCAACAGCTTGCATTCGACGTATCAGATAGAGACAATCAGGTTGTCGCCCCGTTGCGAACGAGATCAGGAGATTTACCCGTGAATTCCAAGTTGAAGAGTTTGATTCCCGATGTTGCCAAGGGTCTGGCCGTAGCCGCAGTTACAGCTGTTCTGGTGATGTCACCCGTTGTCGCCCGGGCCGCGCAGTTGAGCAATGATGCAAAGTCCGCCATTCCCAAGGATGTGCAGCAGTTGATCGTGGTTGACTATCGGGCGATGCAGAACTCTCCCGCAGCCATGAACCTGAAAGATCGCGTCCTTCCACCGGAGCTGAAGCGGCTGGAGACGGCGCTCAAGTCTTCCGGGCTGAAGGTCGACCAGGACGCCGATATTCTCTGCTTCGCAGCGTTCCGCACCGGACCAAATGCGGATTCGGCCCGCATCCTGGGAATTGCGCAGGGACAGTTTCAGACCCGCTCAATCCTGGCCAAGTTTGCGAAGGACAAAGTGAAGACCCGCGTGGTACGGAATAACACCGTGTATCCCATGGGTTCGGCTGGTTTTGATGTGGTGTTTCTGAACCAGACGACGATGATCTTCGGCGACAAGAAGTCCATCGATGCGGCCCTTGATGCGCGCGATGGCCTGCAGCAGAACTTCCTCGCAGACAGCGACATGGTCAACGAGATGGGTGCCGTCGATTCGAAGGCGGTCTGGAGCCTTCTGGACGCGAAGGGCACGCAGACCATGATGCGCAGCGTGCTGGGCGATGCTGCCCAGTTGACGGACTACGACACGGTCCGCGACCGGATGAAGAGCTCTCGGTACACGATGGACTTCTCAAACGGCGTGAAGTTCGACATGGCTGTGGTGATGTCTGACACGTTGACCGGAGCGACCGCCGCGACCCTGATGAAGGGCGTATCGCTGCTGCGCAAGACGCAGGGATCGCCGCTGGAGAAGCAGGCACTCGACGAGACGACGATCGATTCCAACTCCGGAACGCTGACGGTCTCGTACTCTTCGACGGACAGCCAGTTCTCCAGCCTGCTTGGATCGCCGTTGTTCCAGTCCGTTGTGAAGTAGACAGCTATTCCGATTGAAGTGCCGGGCGGCCTTTACGGCCGCCCGAGCTGTTTTAACCAGAGTGTGCGGCTACTCCCGCCATTCTGCGCGACGCGCGACGGGTGCTCAGGGCGCGCTTCAGAATCTGCCGATTCGGTCGGGGGTGCCGGGCGGTGCCGGATTGCTTCATCCGGAAGTAGAAGCCAGAGTAGGCGGAGACGGACGCCTCCGGATGAAGGGGGATATGTAGCTTGAGTTCGTTAGCCTTCCATTCGTCGACCAGTTCGTACCCGGCCTCGCCCATCGCCTGCAAGAGCGCGTCGCGAGAGAGGACCCGGGCTGGAGAGATGGCGAAATACTGTTCGTGGTCCTGGATGGTGAATACCGAAGGCCCGTTGATCACAGGTGTACGGTTGATGAAGATATGGCGCGGTTGACGGCGGAGGCCCTCCATCAGGGCCGGCGGAAGTTGTTCGAAGTAATGCAGCGCCCCCGAGATGATCACAGCATCTACGGCATCGCAGTCCTGGATTCGCTCGACGAAGCGAAGGCGGTGTTCGTTTCGCTGGTGTGCCACGCGAGTGCCGGCGGCTACTGTCGCGGGCACCTCAAAGACCGTCCAGGTCATCCCCGGGGGATAGGAAAGATACTTTGAATAGCAGTAGAAGAGATTGCCAATGCTGCCGCCGATATCGAGCACGGAGTTGACCTCTCCCATGAGCCGCTGCATGTGGAACAGGATTGGGTAGTCGCTGGGACGAACCTCTTCGGTGCGGTAGGTGTGAATGCTGATGTTGCCTGGGTGTTCATGCGAGGGAACTCCATACTTGCTCGCTTGACGACGTGCTTCTTCAAAGGATGGAAACGTCCGCCGGAAACCCGACAGGGATTGATCGAGCAAAGAATTGCTTCCAAGAGCTGCAAGGATTTTGCGGGATTGGTGATGGCAGGAGAGGTGTTCAAGTGTCTTCGCAAGAAATCGAATCTGGCGAAAACGCAGACGGGTGATTGAACTGACATTGGACATAATCGTCTCCGCTGAGATAGATGGAGGTTCGAGGGCCCAGTTTTTCGATGTGGTGAGTTGACGCAACCTTAGCTTGCCGGGCTTCAGATAAAGGTCACAGATGCGGCGATTCGCAACCGACGGTCACGCGGTTCGATTACATCAGTAACGACTCGCATCCTGGATGCCGATCCCTCCCGTTGGGCCAAGTCAAGATGCAGGAGCGGTTAGGCTGAATCGCGGAATAGTGACCCTCTGCTTAGTCCGCTCTAACGGGTTCGGCAGAGAATTCGGCCACGCGCTTGCATCATCACCTGGCATGGACAGCGGGCTCTATGCGGCATATACGGCGTTACTCTCGCGCACCCAGGCGCTCGATACGGCGGCCAACAATCTGGCCAATTTGGGAACCGGGGGGTTTCGGGCAGAGAAGGGTCTGTTCCGCGGGGTGCTCGTGGACAACCTCGGCGGGCTCGAGGGTGATTCGCAGGTTGGCTCATCGGTCAACGACTTTGGTGTGCTTGGCGGCAATGCGCTTGACTTCAGCCAAGGGCAATTGACGGAGACGGGAAACTCCCTGGACCTGGGGCTTGAAGGCGATGGGTTCTTCGCTCTTCAGACACCGCGTGGCGTGCTCTACACGCGTGATGGCAGCTTCTCACGTTCTGCGACCGGTGTGCTGCAGGATGCTGAGGGCGAGCCGGTCAATGATCCGCTCGGCCAGCCCATACAGATTCCAACGGGGACTGTAGCGGTCTCTTCGAATGGGACTGTATCGGTCACGACGCCGGAGGGCAATACCATCGTCGGCCAGATCGGCATCTTCACCTTTCCTGACAAAAAGATTTTGAAGGCCGAGGGGACCAATCGGCTCAAAGCGCCGGCGGGCACCGTTCCAGTCGTTGGGAGCGCAACGATTCGGCAGGGTGCGGTTGAGGGATCAAACCAGAACGCCATTCAGGGGTCGATGCAGCTGGTGCTGGTGCAGCGGCAGACCGAGATGATGCAGCGGGCTCTGAGCGTCTTCTACACGGAGTTCGATAAGCCCGCGGCTGAGGAGCTGGGCAAGGTCTGAAGGGCAGGGAACAGAGAGTAGGGCCAAGGGAATAGAAAGACGGGAATAAGGGGAGAAGCAATGATTCGAGCTATGTACACCGCGGCGAGCGGCATGGACGCCCAGCAGTTGAACCTGGATACGGTGGCGAACAATCTGGCGAACTCCGCCACTGCAGGGTTCCGCCAGCGCCGGCTGCAGTTTCAGGACATGGTCTATCAGAACCTGGTGGCACCGGGGTCGGCTTCGAGCCAACAGACGACATCGGCAGGCCTGCAGATTGGACTGGGGACAAGGGCGATCACCAGCGAGGTGATTATGACCCAGGGCGAGTTCAACCAGACTGGTAATCAGTATGACCTGGCGATCTCGGGCACAGGGTTCTTTCAGGTGCAGTTGCCGAATGGAACGCTCGCCTATACCCGCGCCGGAAACTTCACGCTGACGAACGTTGGCAATGTCGTCGACCCCAATGGAAATCCTCTGATTCCTTCGCTCACGATCCCGTCGAATGCGACGTCGGTGACGATCTCTCCCTATGGCGTGGTGACGGCGACGCTGCCCGGCCAGACGACATCGAGCCAGTTGGGACAGATTCAGCTGGCGACTTTTCCCAATCCCGGGGGCTTGAATTCGTTGGGCAGCAACCTCTTCCAGCCTTCGACCTCGTCGGGCAACGCCATCACCGATAACCCGGGCGGGAACACAGGCATGGGGACGCTGCAGCAGGCATATCTCGAGAACTCGAACGTGGATGTAGTGACGGAGTTTGTGCAGATGATTCTGGCGCAGCGGGCCTACGAGAGCAACTCGAAGGTGATTCGCACGGCTGATGACATGTACTCGCAGATCAACGGGTTGATCCGGTAACGAAATGAAATATGTCATCCAATTCGCCTGCTGTACCGCGCTCTTCTGTTGTTGCGCGCCGGGCCTTGCAGGAGAGTTGGGTGGGGCGGGACTGGTTCCCTCCCACGCGAAGCCTGCTCCACTCGCCGCGATTATGGCGCGTGCGCAGTTGCGCGGCATGCGGCTACGAGAGGTCCGGTGGGACGCGGTGCTGAAGCAGAACTGGGCGGTGCTCGAAGATGTGGAACATCCCGAGTATCCGTTGTGGTCGGAGCGCATGGACACAGTAGGGCCGGTGGAGGTGGTCGGTGGAACCACGGTCGTGGCAAGGCCTGTTGAAACGGTAGCTCCTCCCAAGCCATACCTTGCGCTGGTTCACTACGGCGACCGGGTGAGGCTCTGGAAGACCGAGAGGAATGTCCGGATTGAGATGAGTGCGATCGCGGAGGGAAGCGCGGCAGCGGGCGAAGAGGTAAAGCTCAGAATTCCGAGCTCTGGGGTGGACGGCGATACGGGTTGGCGCGTGGTCGGTGTCGTACATGGGCCTGGAGATGTGGAGATGACGCAGTGAAGATACTCTCGGATGAAGGCAGCAGTGGGTGGATCGTTCGGGCCTGCTTTGTGGCCTGGTGGCTGATGGCAGCGGTAGCACTCTCGCAGACTGTGCCGCCGCCGGCTGTTGCCCCCGCCACTCCAGGTTCAGCTGTGGCGACGGGACAGGCAGCAGAACAAGCGGCCGCTCCGGTTTCTGGAACAGCGCCGAGGACTGTAGCACCCACTCCCGTTCGGCCAGCAACATCGCAAAGGATTGCGCCACGGCCTCTGAGCAGGCCTTCAGCCTCAGCGCTCGCCGCGACCGCTGCAACACAGGCTGCGCCGCCGGCGGGGGCACCTGCCACAGCGCCCGCCGCGGCTACGGCTACAGATCCTCCGCCACCCTATCCAGTGGCGGCACGGAGCCTGCCTGATCCGAAGAGCGATCCTGGCTACTCTGAGATACCTGCAATAACTCCGATTGTCGCGCCTGCGCCTCCGCCGGTAAAGCGGACGCTCCTGAAAAAGATCGTCCCCGCGAGTCCGAATATCGCCGTAAACTCCCTGAACGCCTATGTCGAGCGGCTGCGCCGGGAGACATCGAGCGCGCAGCCTGCGGCAGGGGCGATCTGGAGCGAGTCAGGAAGACTGACGCGACTGAATACGGATGTACGGGCGATGCGACCCAACGACCTGATCCAGGTCGTGGTGGCCGAGAATCTTGCTGCCGAGACCGACGGCACGGTGAAGAACCAGCGGGCGTCGGCGGCAAACTCCTCTGTATCGAGCCTGATCGGAGCTCTTCATGCCGGCAACGCATTGCAGAACCTGCTGAGTCAGACCTCATCAAACTCTCTGAACGCATCGGGTGCAAGCGCGACCAACTCCAGTTTGACAACTACCTTCGGCGGCCAGGTGATCGAGGTGCTGCCCAACGGAATGTTGGTGATCGAAGCCGCGCGGCAGGTGGAGTTCTCGCAGCAGACGCAGACGATTATCCTTCGCGGCCTGGTTCGGCCGGAGGACATCTCGCAGGAGAACCAGGTCAAGTCGACGGCGATCTCGAGCCTGGAACTGGAAGTCAAAGGCAGAGGAATCGTGAACGACTATACAAGGCGGCAGAATCCGCTGGTGCGGTTGCTGCAGCAGATTCTGGTCTTCTGATCGAGCGCGTTTCGATGTTGTCCAAGCAGTTGTGTTTAGAGACCGAGGATGCAATGAGTCAGTCAGGACTGCGAATCCATCAATCCGATCTACAAGGCTCGCGAGCGACTCTGTCCCCTCTGGCAAGGATGGGGAAGCGGGCTCTCACGGTCAGCCTCAGGTTTACGAGGCGGACGCTTCTACGCCTGAGCTGGGCGTTCTGGCTGCTGGCTTGCGGCCCGGCGGGCTGGGCCGTGGAGCCAGTCGCCCCGGCTACTCCAGCCGACATACCGCACCTGGCGCGGGTGAAGGACATAGCGTCCATCGAGGGCATTCGCGACAATCAACTGGTTGGATACGGGATCGTGGTGGGGCTGCACAACACGGGTGACAGCCAGCAGACAGCGTTTCCGCTGCAGACATTGGCAGCGACGCTGCTGCGCATGGGAGTGAGTGTGCCGGCGTCCTCGATCAAGGTACAGAACCTAGCCGCCGTATTTATCTCGGCGACGCTGCCTCCGTTCTCGCGGCCCGGGACAAAGCTCGATGTAACTGTCGCATCTGCCGGCGACGCGCAAAGCCTCGAGGGTGGGCTTCTCTTGTTGACGCCGCTCTATGGTCCCGATGGGAAGATCTATGCCGAAGGTGAGGGGCCGCTGGTGGTGGGCGGATATGCGCTCAGCGTCAACGGCAATGTGAAGTCCTACAACCACCCGACGACTGCGCGCATTCCTGCCGGAGCCATTGTGGAGCGTGGCCTGGCATTCGAACTCGCCGGGCGGCACAACTTTACCCTGCTGTTGAATGAGGCGGACTTTCGCAGCGCGGGGGCCATGGCGACCTACATTAACAAGGACCTGGGGCGTGAGGCAGCACGTTCGGTAGACAGCCGCGAGATCGACCTTGAGGTCACTCCTGGGGAAGATATCCCTTCTCTGCTCGCTCGGGTGGAGGCTGTCGAAGTCCCGTTCTATCCAACGGCCAAGGTGGTCGTGAATGAGCGAACGGGTACCGTCGTTATCGGAGGAACGGTCGTGCTTCAGCCTGTATCGATCCTGCATGGGGGACTGGCGATCAACGTCGTCAGTGAGTTTCAGGTCTCGCAGCCGAGCCCTTTCTCGAATACGGGAACGACCCAGGTCGTGCAGCAGACCCAGATCCAGGTGAAGGATAAGCCAGTCAACCGAATCGAGTTGAAGAAGGGATCGACGGTGGATGATCTTGTACGCAGCCTCCAGAGCATTGGAGCGACGGCGCGCGATGTGATCTCCATCCTTCAAGCGATGAAGTCGGCGGGCGCTCTTGAGGCGGAGATCGAGGTGCTATGAACATTGCGAGAGTGCAGAGTGCAAACGCTGCAGCGAGCTTGAGCGCACTGAGTCCGACGGATCGGGCTCGGCAGGCCAAGCTGGCCGATGCGGCCCAACAGTTCGAAGGAATGATGCTGCAGGAGCTGCTGAAGCCGATGCAGGCAGGTAAGGATGGCGCTGAGGACGAGAGTGGCGGAGGGTTCGGCACCGGCGATCCGGACCGGGACACGTCGCTCGATACGATGAGCAGCTATGGCACCGAGGCGGTCGCGGCGGCGATTGCAAAGCATGGCGGTCTGGGGATTGCGAAGCAGGTCATGCGCCAGATTGGGATTGCAGACGGGCAGCGCAGGAAATAGTCATCAAGTACTAAAGTGTCAGAGGGACTAGCCGATGAAGTGATTGGACGGAGGAAGTCTTATGAGCATCTCGAACGGAATTGGAAACTTGCAGGGCCTGTCGAACCCGGTAACGCCCGCGTCGGCGACGGTGCAGGCGGGCAAGGAAGAACAGATCAAGTCGAGCGCATCGCTCGCTCCCGGGGGTGCGAAGACAAACCCGGTGACGGACCAGACTGTCATCAGTTCGACCAGCGAGTTGTTGACGCGGGCGCTGAGCGGGTCGGATGTCCGGCTGGACAAGATTCAGCCCTTGCAGGCAGCGATCGCCGCAGGGACTTACCAGGTGTCCTCATCGGATGTGGCGGACAAGTTGATCAGCTCGCTTTTGAAGTGATCGGCGTGGCTTTCGACGTGAACGACGTGTGGGACAAGTCTTCCATCGGGAAAATCGATAGCAGCAACGACGACATGAGGGAATCATGGTTGAGTCAGTGCGTTTGAGCGATGCTTCGAGGGCTGTGGCGGATGCCCTTGCCAACTTTGACCATGCAGCTCTCGATAGACTCGCCGACCGCATGCAGGCCGCGCTTGACGGCGATCTCCTGCTCGAGAGTGAACCAGCGGAAGCGATCGAAAACAATCAGAGGATACTGGCTGGCGTGCTGATGTCGACGGAGCAGAACCTTGCGCTGTTGCGGCGGCTGCGTGAGCGGAAGGCAGGCAACGAATGGGCACTCTAATCTCCGTCCTCAACATCTCGCGGGAGGCGCTTGCAGCCGAGCAATCTGCCGTGAACGTAACGGCCAACAACGTGGCCAACCAGAACACTCCCGGCTATACCCGCGAGGTGCCGAACTTCGTGGCGCAGGACACCTATCTGCTCAACGGGCTAAACATAGGGGACGGCGTGCAGATCGCGGCGACGACCTCGGTGCGTGACCGGGTGCTGGAGCAGCGGGTGCAGCAGCAGACGCAGATCCAGTCGCAGAGCGCGACGATCCAATCGGCGCTCAGTGACGTGGAGAGCATCTTTGGGGTTACGTCGACGACGACGAGCTCCAGCGTGACCCAACTGGGCACGGCGGTGAACGCGTTCTTCTCCTCGCTGACGGCGCTTGCCGCGAATCCTTCGGATGGACCGACGAGGCAACAGGTTCTGAGCACAGCCTCCACGCTTTCATCGACCTTCAACGCCGAGTCCTCTCAGATCTCGCAGATCACATCCTCTCTGGAGGGAAGTGCGTTGAACATCGTTGGCCAGGCGAATACCCTGCTGTCAACGATTGCATCCCTGAATGCGAAGATTGCGACGCAGAGTCCGAACGCCGATGCGGGCGTACTTGAAGACCAGCGCCAGGAGGCGATCGCCCAGCTGTCGCAGTACATCGGGCTGGACCAGATCGCGACCTCGAACAACGAAATCGATATCACCACATCGAATGGTGGCGTGTTGGTCTCGGGGCCGAACAGCTATCCCTTGAGCGCCTCGATTCTGGGAGGAACGGTGACGGTGCTGGCCGGCCCTAACAACACCAATGTCACGTCGGGACTTACGGGAGGATCGCTGGGTGGGACTTTGCAGGCTCTCACGACGAGTATCCCTCCGCTGCTGGGACAGCTTGACACGCTGGCTTATTCCATTGCCACGGCTGTGAACACGCAGAACGAGGCTGGAGTGGATGCAAACGGCAATCCGGGCGCGGCGCTCTTCACCATTGGTACAACCGCTCCTGGGTCTGCCGCTACGATCGCAGCTGCGACGACCAATGGGAGTCTGGTGGCAACGGCTGCGGCGGGTGAAGGCAGTTCGGGAAACACGAACGCCTCGGCGCTCGCGGCGCTCGGTACGGCTCTGATTGCTGGAGGACAGACGGCTTCGAGCTATCTTGCTTCGACGCTGGCAACGATCGGTGAGGCAGCGACCACGGCCAACAACGACAGCACCTTACAGCAGGCGACGCTTACACAACTGACGACGCAAAGAGACGCGCTCTCCGGGGTATCGCTCGATGATGAGGCAGCCGATCTATCGCAGTATCAGAGGTCGTATCAGGCGGCCTCGCAGCTCTTCTCCATCATCGACACGCTGTTTGCGAGCGCGTTGAACCTCGGAGTCGAGACAACGGTTCAGTAGAGAAGTATTCGCAGACGATAACCATCAGGAGCAGACCATGCGCGTTGATCCGTTTTACATCCAGGGCCTGTCCACGGCACTGGACAACATCACCAGCAATGAGGCCGATCTGAGCGGGGAGCTTGCCAGCGGTCTTCGCGTCTCGAAGCTATCCACAGATGCGGTTGCGGTCGGTCAAAGCACGGTCCTGGCGGCGGCGATCAGCGCGGCCGACTCCTACGTGCAGGTGGCCACGACCACAACGAGCAAGCTGCAGGTCACCGACTCGACACTGGGAGAGGTGGTGACGGCGCTGACGAACGCAATCTCGCTGGCTGTGTCCGGCGGCGACGGTACCTTGAGTGCAGCCAACAAGTCCATCATCGGCCAGCAGATTGTCGCGATTCGCGATCAGATCCTTGGGCTGGCGAACGCGTCGTACCAGGGACAGTACATCTTCTCCGGAAGCCAGGGTCAGCTAAAGCCGTTCACGCTGAACACGACATCCACGCCGGCGACCGTGACCTATGCCGGCGATAGCGCGCTGCAGTACACGACCACGCCCAACGGGCAGAAGATCCAGACCAATCTTGCCGGCTCGAGCCTCTTCACAGCTCCGGGGTCCGGAGTCTTCACAGCGCTGAATATCGTGATCGCAGACTTCACCTCAAACGCTTCAAGTTCGCAGATCGGGTCGGACGCGTCGCTCTTGACGAGCGCGCTCAACACGGTCGACAGCCAGCGGAGCATTATCGGCACGTCGCTGGCCCAGATACAGACCAGCAGCACCTACGCGCAGACTACAGCCGCGCAGTTTACGGCCTCGGAGACAAACCTGATCTCCGCGGACGCGGCGCAGGTTGCGACCCAGTTGAGCACCGCCGAGACGCAGAGTTCGGCACTGAGCAGCGTGATCGCGTCGCTGGCCAAGGGCAGCCTCTTCGACTACATCAAGTAATTCGGATTCCGTGAGGGCGACCGCCTTCGGCGATCCGGTACTCTTGTTCTTGAAATTGTTCGAAGAACAGGAGGCCGGGATTGCTGGAGGCGGTCAGTTTTTTGTGGAACGCGACGCGCGGGCATCGATTGAAGCCCTGGCGAAGCGAGTATCTGCGCTGGCGTCTTGAGACCTACACAGGCAAGCCTGCGGGCGAGATTCAGCCACGCGACTTCTGGGATCTCTTCTGGAACGATAAGCGGCAGTTTTTGCGATTCCTCGCATGGACGGGCGAGATCAAGGGATACGCCGATGGCAAGGGTATTGACTGAGAGTTTGAAACCCGGCGGCGCGACCTTGCATCACTTCAAAACAGAAAGCTACTAATAAACGCACTAGGAGAAATATGGGACAGACGATCGAATTGAAGGCCCAGGATGGGCACCAACTGGATGCATATGTGGCAAGTCCGGAGGGCGAGCCGATCGGAGCACTGGTCGTCATCCAGGAGATCTTTGGCGTCAACAGCCATATTCGCAGTATCGCGGATGGGTATGCGAAGGACGGCTTTCTCGCCATCGCTCCGGCGCTGTTCGACCGTACCGAAAAGGGCGTTGAACTAAAGTACGACGGCGAAGACATGAAGCGGGCCTATGAGCTCTATGGCAAGCTGGATGTGAAGACAGCTCTGCTGGATGTTGCGGCTGCGTTCGCCAAGGCGGAGGAATCGGGCAAAGGAGTTGGTGTCATCGGCTACTGCTACGGCGGCCTGATGAGCTGGCTTTCGGCTACCCGCGGCCCAAGCGTCGAGATGGAACCCAAGTGCACCGTCGGATATTACGCTGGCGGGGTGGGGAATGTGGCTACGGAAGAACCAAGCTGCCCGGTACTGCTGCACTTCGGCGGAGCGGACACGCATATCGGTCCGGAGCAGATTGAGGCGGTAAGATCTGCTCATCCTCATGTCACAATCTACGTTTACGATGGAGCGGAACACGGTTTCAACTGCGATCAGCGTTCGTCCTACAACTCTGAGGCGGCGAAGCTTGCACGCGAACGGTCTCTGGAATTTTTGAAGAAGCACATCGTATAGGACGGCAGTCGGCAGCGGAGGAATTATGGCAAAGGTCGTCGTAACGTACGGCACTCCGAGTGATGTGGAAGCCTTCGACCGGCATTACAAGGAAGTCCATATCCCGCTTGCACTGAAGCTTCCGGGCCTGAAGAAGTTCGAGACCAGTGAAGGGCCGGTCGTCACGCCAGCCGGCCCTTCACTTGTGCATCTTGTTGCAATCCTTCACTTTGACGACATGGCATCTCTTCAGGCGGGGCTTTCGAGCCCCGAGGGCCAGGCGGCGGCGGCAGACGCGCAGACGATCATGGCGCCGGGTTCCGGAATGCTGATCTTCGACAGCCGCGAGTTCTAGAGAACATTACTCCCTATGCCGGAACCAGACGAATCCTCCTTGATTCTGCTCGCGTTGCCCCCTGCGGCAACCGATGCTATCCTCTTAGAGACACTACGAAGAGTGGACATAAGAGAAGATCAGGAGTAACAACAGCTGTGTTGGCATCCGTAAAAAAGACAGACATTATCGAGAAGTTTCGTACGCACGACTCCGACACCGGGAGCCCAGAGGTTCAGATTGCCATTCTGAGTGAACGAATCGGCGAGTTGACGGAACACTTCAAGACGCACAAGAAGGACCATGGCTCGCGTCGCGGACTTCTCATGCTCGTGAGCAAGCGCCGCCGTCTTCTGGACTACCTGAAGAAGGTGGACGCAGACCGCTACCGCGACGTCATCGGAAAGCTCGGAATCCGCAAGTAGCCTCTACCCCTCCCAGAGACAGTCCAGAGAGACAGTTGATTCATGGATAATTGCCTGGCTTGCCCAGTAACGGCTGCGGAGATCGCACAGAATCTTTCACGATTCGTCTGCGGGTGCAGCTAACCATGATGACAAACTCGGGCATTGGCTCAGGCATAACGGCCCTCTTGACAGGATCGAATCAAAACAGGCGCAGCCAGCCGAAGACGCGTGAAGCGTCGCGTCGGGGCTGCGCCTGTCGCGCTTTCAGCGCCGTTGCGACAACTGGCGGAGCGCGCCACAAGTTCCCAAAACGATAAAACAGAAGAGGAAGACAACGATGAAACAGGACGTCGTAGTAGAGCTTGCCGGCGGCAAGCAGATCAAGTTTGAAACCGGACGGATGGCCAAGCAGGCCTCCGGCGCAGCCCTCACATCGAGCGGCGACAACGTAATTCTTGCAACGGCTGTGGCTTCGCCCGACCCCAAGGAAGGCATCGACTTCTTCCCGCTGACCGTTGAGTATCGCGAGTTCACGTATGCCGGCGGACGCATCCCTGGTGGCTTCATCAAGCGCGAAGGACGCCCGAGCGAGAAGGAGATCCTGACCAGCCGTCAGATCGACCGTCCGATCCGCCCTCTCTTCCCGGAGGCTTTCCGCAACGAGACCCAGGTTGTAGCTTTCGTCTACTCGGCCGACAAGGATAACGATCCAGACGTTCTCGGCATCAACGGCGCAAGCTGCGCGCTTGCTCTATCGGACATTCCTTTCCATGGTCCCGTCGGCGCTGTGCGCGTCGGCCTGATCGATGGCAACTTCCTCGTTAATCCTACCTACACGGAGCGCAAGACCAGCATCCTGAACATCATGGTTGTCGGCACCAAGGACGGCATCGTGATGGTGGAATCGGGCGCTAAGGAATGTTCTGAAGAAGAGGTCGTGGGCGCGATCGAGTTCGCTCACGAAGAGATCAAGAAGATCTGCGCGGCGATTGAAGACCTGGTGAGCCGCGCTGGCAAGACGAAGCGCACCGTAACCCCGGTCGAGATCGATCACGAGTATCTGAACGGACTTTATGCGAAGGTTGGCGACCGTCTGAAGGACGCGCTCGACACGCAGAAGCACCCCAAGTTCGAGAGCTACGCTCTGGTTGCAGAGATCAAGAGCGAACTGAAGAAGGAACTGCCAGCGGACGATGCCGCTGCCCCGAAGAAGCTGAGCAAGTACTACGAACTCCTCCGCGAAGACATCTTCCGCAAGCAGGTTCTGAACGACCGCATCCGCCCGGACCACCGCGCCTTCGACCAGATCCGCCACATCGACATCGAGGTTGGCGTTCTTCCTCGTGTTCACGGATCGGCTCTGTTCACGCGTGGTGAGACCCAGGCGCTGGTCTCTGCGACACTCGGCACCACCGATGACGCACAGCGTATCGAGACTTACGAGGGCGAGCAGAAGCGTCGCTTCATGCTGCACTACAACTTCCCGCCTTTCTCAGTCGGCGAAGTGGGCCGCATGAGCGGAGTGGGTCGTCGTGAGATCGGCCACGGAGCGCTCGCATACCGCGCGATTGAGGCTGTGCTTCCGGATGAGAGTGAGTCGCCGTACACGCTTCGCGTCGTCTCGGACATCCTCGAGTCGAACGGATCGTCCTCGATGGCAACTGTCTGCGGAGCGTCGCTGGCGCTGATGCAGGCAGGTATCGGCATCAAGGGAGCGGTCGCTGGCGTCGCCATGGGACTCGTCAAGGAAGGCGATAACTACGCCGTCCTCTCAGACATTGCAGGCGCTGAAGACCACTACGGGGACATGGACTTCAAGGTGGCTGGAACGCGCAAGGGCATTACAGCGCTGCAGATGGACATCAAGATCATGGGCATCACGCCGCAGATCATGCGTGAAGCACTCGCCCAGGCGAACAAGGGACGGATGTTCCTGCTCGACACGATGGACGCCGTGATCTCGACCGCGAAGGAAGAGAAGTCTGCTTTCGCCCCGCGCATCCACACCATACAGATTCCTACCGATAAGATCCGCGATCTCATCGGACCCGGCGGCAAGGTCATCCGTGGCATCGTCGATGCGACAGGCGTGAAGATCGATGTCGACGACTCGGGCCGCGTCAACGTTGCCTCAAGCGACGCTGACGGTCTGGCGCGCGCTATCCAGATGATCTCCGACATCACCGCTGTTCCTGAGATCGGCAAGACTTACCTGGGCAAGGTTGTACGTATCGCCGAGTTTGGCGCATTCGTCGAGATCTTCCCCGGCACCGATGGTCTGCTGCACGTCTCCGAGATCGCAGAACACCGCGTCAAGGACGTGAAGGACGAGCTTCGCGAAGGTGACCAGATTCTGGTCAAGGTCCTCTCGATCGAAGGCAACCGCATCAAGCTCTCCCGCAAGGCTGTGCTACGTGAGCAGCGCGCCAAGCTCGGCCTGCCTGAGGGCAACCAGATTGGACTTGATGCTCCTGCACCTGGGGCCACGGTCGGTGAGGCTGCGGACTTCGACGAGGACGAGGAAGATGGCGAGGAGTTTGAAGGCGACGGTGAGGGCGAAGAGGGCTCCGACGAGCCCAACTTCAACCGCGCCGATGGCGTTCCGGTACCCGCAGGCACCGCGCCAGGCCGTCCGCAGGGAGACGGTCAGCGTCGTCCCGGAGGTGGTGGACGTCGCCGCCGTGGCGGACGTCGTCCGGGTCAGGGCGGCGGTGGTGGAAACTCCGGCGGAGGCGCACCTCAGGGTGGCGGCAATCGCTAAGCCGCATTCAGCAGATGTCTATAAGAGGGTCGCGCTTCGGCGCGGCCCTTTCGTTTTGCCGGGTATGGGAACGTCATGAAGCAATCGCACATCCTTGGGCTGGCCTTGCTCTGCGTGCTCTCCGGGAGCGGATGGATCCTGCTGCAGATCTATCCGCGCGAGATCGAATTTCCGGCTGCGGGGTGTATCCACTTCGCGGTGATCGGGCTGGTCGCGATGGGCTACTGTCTTGCGCGGCGCACGAGTCTGCCGAAGGTCCCCGTGGCCGGTGCGATCGCGCTGACTGGGATGGGCATCTTCGCGGCTCCCGCGTTGGCGCTGGGTGTCTCCGCGGGCGCGGTGTCGGAGTTTACCAGCGTGCTGCTATTCTGCTCGATACCTTTGCTGACGGTGCTCCTGCTGAGCGCCTTCGACTGGACGGGCGTGCGCGGGGTCGCGCCGCGCTCTCTGCTAACGAGCGTCTTCGGCATGGGCGGCGCATTTCTCGTATTTCGAGGTCAGCTCCCCGGCTCTGTGCGGGGATGGCTCTTCTTCAGCGTCATAGCCGCATGTTGCCTGCTTGTGGCCGTCAGTGGCATTGTGATGCACAAGCTGATCCGGAGCGTTGCAATCGCGACGGCCGTGGCACTCACGGCGTTTGGCTGCGCGGCTCCTCTAGGCGTCTACGGTTTAGTTACGGGCTGGCCTTCGCTGACACTGCACTCCGTAACATTCGAGAGCGTCCGTTGTCTGCTCTTCGATCTTCCGGTGATGTGGTTGACCGTCTGGCTCATCCGCGAGGTCGATCCGGGCAGACTCTCCGCCCGGTTCCTTCTGGTGCCGCTCATCACCGCCGCCGAGGGTTACGCCGCGATGGGCGGAGGGATTGAGTTCGAGGCAGGCGTCGGCATGATCCTTTTGACGGTGAGCGGAGTCATGCTGATCCGGAACGAAGCTTCAGCGGGCGACGACGATGCCTCCAGCCTGCATCTACGCTGACTTTTCTACAGGCGCTTCGCGATAAGATGCGGAGAATGGCTGCTTCTCTTTACATCGTCGTGGAAGGTGAAGACCCCGGTTACGACATCTTTGTGAACGGCACATCGCTGGCGCAGCACGAGGACGCGGTGGAACGGCTCGCGCTGCGGCTGGGAGTTAAGCCGTTGCTCGAGTTCTTTTCAGCCGATGAGAACTCCATGGCGCTTCTGATCGAAGAGGGAGCAGGAAATCCTGAGCTGCTTACGCAGTTGCCTCCGCCGCAGTGGTACGCGCCAGCCGCCGGACTGGAGACGGTCTCTGCGCTGATTCATGCGCTACGAGAAGATCCGTTGCAGATTGGCGCTGAAGGCGCTCTCGTACTGGCTGAACTGGAAGAGTATGTGATCGTACTGCGCAAGGCGGAGGAGCGCGGATTGCGGTGGCATCTTGCGGTGAGTTGGCGGTAGTATCCCGGACAAACAAATCCTCAAACTCTATCTATCCACTAGCCGGTGAACTCTTCCTGCGAAACCCATACGCTGCTCGGTGCTTCTCCACGAAGACTCCGCGCTCCGCTGTAGGCGGCAGCGCCAAAGCCTCCGACAAGGATCGCCATGCCTAGAACCGACCAGACCCAAACATGAGCAAATCCCCGCGATATCATCCACCAACTCAGAGACCAACCGAAGACGCTACCAATCCCCGCCACGATCAAAGTCGCATACACGCGAAATAACATAAACGTGAAGCGGTGGACGATGAACTGATGCAGCCATGCGACCACAGTAGCGACGGCGACTGTCAACAGCACTCCCGCGCCCAGGTATGCCCAACCGAAGGTTGTGAGTAACGTTGGCGAATGAAGTGACTGAGCACCTCCATTGGTACTGATGAAGGCGTCCGCTACAAGCGCAAGGCCCGCAAGCGTCATGAGCGCTATCGTGCATGGTCCCCATGTTGCACACCACAACGCGGCGCTGAGAGCAAAGCGCCGAAACGGAGGTAAAGCGACGAAGACTAAAAACGTCACTGCTCCTACCAGCATGAAAAGAAAAACAATCATGGCGAACAGGAGTGGTAGCATGCTGAAATTCTTTCTGACAGCCTGACTGCCGTCAACAACTCTGTGCATCAGGGCTTCTGTCGCAGAGCTGCCGTAAACGCGTCAAACGGGAGCGTGTTGAGCACGTCACCAGGCGACAGCCATGCTCTCCGAAGCTGCGTGATACCGAAGCGCATCTGGTCGAGCTCTTCGGTGGCGTGCGCGTCGGTGTCGACGACGATCTTGCAGCCGTGCTGTTTTGCAAGGCGGAGATGGAGATCGTTGAGATCGGAGCGGGCGGGTGCGGCATTGTGCTCGACAGCGACTCCAAGCTCGGCGGCCCGCTTGAGTACCGTGTCGATGTTGAGAGCATAGGCATCGCGCTTGAGGACCTTGCGGCCGGTCGGATGTCCAAGGATGCGCGTATGCGGATTCTCGAGCGCTCGAAGAACTCGCGCCGTAGTCTCTTCGATCGGCTGATCGAAGCGGCTGTGGATGCTGGCGACGACAATATCCATCTGGGCGAGCGTAGAGTCGTCGAGGTCGAGGGTGCCGTCGGCGAGGATATCGACCTCGATGCCGGGGAGCACGCGGATGCGGCCTTCCATCTCGGCGTCCACTTCGCGGATGCGCTTGACGTGCTCAAGCGCTCGAGCGTCGTCAAGACCATTGGTCATCGCAAGATTCTTCGAGTGGTCGGTGATGGCGATGTAGCTTAGACCTCGCGCGATCGCGGCTTCCGCCATCTGCTTGATGGTGTCGCGACCGTCCGTCGCGTTGGTGTGCATGTGCAGATCGCCGCGGATGTCAGAGAGCGTGATTAGCTGCGGGAGTGTGTGATTGGCCGCTGCTTCGAGTTCGCCGGAGTTCTCGCGGAGCTCTGGTGCGATGTAATCGAGGTCGAGCGCGCGGTAGATCTCCTCTTCACTGGCTGCAGCGACGATCACGTTGTCTTCAAGCCGTAGTAGGGCGTATTCGCTCAGCGTGAGGCCGCGCTTGATGGCGCGCTGACGCAGAGCGACGTTGTGCATCTTCGAGCCGGTGAAGTACTGGAGGGCCGCTCCATAGCTGGCGCGCGGGAGCAGTCGGACGTCCACCTGTAAATTATTGCGAAGTGTGAAGGAGACCTTGTTCTGGCCTTTTGCGAGAAGCTTGTCGATGAGCGGCAGGCTGGCGACGTGATCGACGGCGGCGCTGACCACGCCGGGCTCGCAGGCCGGGCCGGTGACGAGGAGATCGAGATCGCCTACCGTCTCTCTGCCGCGGCGCAGAGAGCCTGCCGGAGTGATCTGGTCTATGCCGGGAAATGCGCGAATCAGGTCGGAGATCCGGGCAGCGAACTCTTCCGCCTCGTCGATGCGGAACCGGCTCGAGTTCTTGCGGTAGTCTTCTATTCCTTTGAGGAGCTTCGTGGTGAACTTCTCGCCCATGCGGGGAAGCGTGTTCAGATGACCAGCCTTAGCTGCCTCTTCGAGGGCATCGATATCGCCCACCGCGAGCGCCGACCAGATGAGCGCCACTGTCTTCGGTCCCATTCCGGGAAGGCGTAGCAGCTCCAGCATGGTTGGCTTGTACTTCGCCAGCAGCTCCTCGCGCAGCGGCATGGAACCCGTCGCGACGAGGTCGCGGATATTTGCAGCCATGCCCTTGCCGATGCCAGCGATCGCAAGTAACGCTTTAGGGTCTGCTTCGGGCGTTGCCAACGTTGCCAGTTGGACCGTCTGCTGCTCTACCGCTTCGGCAGCCCGGCGATAAGAGCGAATGCGGAATGGGTCTGCCGAGTCGATCTCGAGAAGCGCGGCCGTCTCATCGAGAAGCCTGGCAATGGTTATGTTATCCATAGGAGACAAAAGGGCAACCGCTCGTCACGGTTGCCCCTTTGATTGTAAGTGATCCTATCCGGAGTGCTAGATTCCCTTAGGCCTCTTTGATTCGCGCTACCTGATCCGCTTGGGGCCCCTTGGAACCCTGGATGATGTCGAATTCCACTAAATCGCCCTCCTTCAGACTCTTGTAGCCCTCGAGCTGAATTGAGCTGTAGTGAACGAAGACATCCGCGCCATCGTCACGACCGAGGAATCCGTAACCTTTTGCGTTGTTGAACCACTTTACCGTTCCTTTGTACTGTGCCAAGTTGCGCTCCTGGAGGAATTCATGAGTTCCAGGCCTGTTTCT
This sequence comes from Granulicella aggregans, assembly GCF_025685565.1. Taxonomy (NCBI): domain Bacteria; kingdom Pseudomonadati; phylum Acidobacteriota; class Terriglobia; order Terriglobales; family Acidobacteriaceae; genus Granulicella; species Granulicella aggregans. The sequence goes on along the minus strand of NZ_JAGSYE010000002.1, from coordinate 98,758 downwards.
GGGGAGGCCCTTATCTGCCGTGCGGTTTTAGCGCGGTATTGATCATTAAGACGCAGGGTTGCGCCCGAGGGTTTCCCCGCAGGTGATTGAGCTTGGATTCGAGGCAGACGCGGGAACTAACTCATTCTCTCTCAGCGAGTCACAGCCGCTGCGCGTGACTCTAGCTGGACGCACGAAGCTGACCCTGCAAGAGCAGCAAGCCGATCAGGGTCTTGCCATCGTGAATCTTCCCCGAAGCGATGAGCTTCATGGCTTCTGACAGGGGAATCTGCAGGATTTCGATCTGCTCGTCGGGTTCGGGCTGGGCCTCGCCCGCACGAATGCCGCGCGCGAGATAGATGTGCATCGACTCGCCTAGAAACCCCGGGCTTGCAAAGTACCTTGTCAGCAGCTTCCAACTCTTGGCGCGGTATCCGGTCTCTTCGATCATCTCCCGCTTTGCGGCAGTAAGCGGTGGCTCGTTTGGTTCGATACGGCCCGCGGGCAACTCCAGCAGGAACTCGCCGACGGCGTGGCGATACTGACGCTCAAGGATGATGATGGGGTCTTTGGGGTCAATGGACTCGTCGATCGCCAGCACAACTACGGAGCCGTTGTGGCGGATCACATCACGTTTGAAGATCAGGCCGTTCGGTTCCTCTACGGTGTCCCTGTAGACATTGATGACGCGGCCCTTGTACGCGAGCTTCGAAGAGATCAGGCGGGACTTCGCGAGAGCCGATTTTGAGGAGGGTTTCTTCGACGGGGTCGCTTGGAGCGCGGTCTTTACCTTGGCAGCCATGACCTTACGGTATCATCCAGCAGCAGGAGAATCTGCATCGGAGACCGGCAACCGGGCATCCAAACCTGCATTGGCCCAAGCGATATGAGCACAGAGTGTTATCCCATCAGCGTTCTCCCACACGTTACGCGGCTCTACCGCGACTACGTTGCCATGCAAGAGAACCCTGTCGTTGCCTCCTGGTACGGGACTAACCCAACCAACGACAGCTGGATGCGAGCGAACTCTGTGGTTCCCGCGAAGAGCGATGAACTGGCCGATGCGTTACGCAAGCAGAGCATCGAATTCCGGGCAGCTCCGCAGGCGCTGGCAAATGTAGAGAAGCTTCGCAACGGAGCGAGGGCGGTGGTCACGGGCCAGCAGGTTGGACTCTTCGGCGGCCCGTTGCTGACCCTGCTGAAGGCCGCTACGGCGATTGCCCGGGCAGCTGAGGCTTCACGGTTGACGGGCGTCGATCATGTGCCCGTCTTCTGGCTGGCGACTGAAGACCACGACCTCGCCGAGGTAGACCAGCTTTCGCTGCTGACAAAGACTTCGGTCGAGTTGATCAAGGCAAATCTGAAGACGGCTGTACCCGTTCCGGTGGGCAGCGTCATCCCGGGACAGGGGATTACGGAAGCTTTGGATCAGGCAAGTGAGTTGCTGGCATGGGCGCCCATCACCGAAAAGCTCAGGGAGTTCTATAGGCCGGAGAGTACGCTGGGCGGAGCCTTCGCGAGACTACTGACTTATCTCTTTTCGGCCCATGGCCTGATCGTGATGGACGCGGCTGGTCGAGACTTCCATGCGCTTGGGTCGCCCGTACTCCGGGAGGCTATTGAACGCGCTGAGGAGTTGGAAACGGCGCTGTTGGCTCGCTCGACAGAGCTGGAGCGCGACGGCTACCACGCCCAGGTGCTGGTGAAGCCGGGAGCTTCGTTGTTGTTTCTAGTGGATGAGCTTACCGGGGAGCGGCTTGCGTTGAGGCGGCTGGGCAGCGATGTCTGGAAGGCTGGTGGCCGCAGCTACTCCAAGTATGAGTTGCTGGCGATCCTGGATGCGGCCCCAGAACGAATCAGCCCGAACGCTCTGCTTCGGCCAGTGTTTCAGGATGTGATTCTGCCGACCGCGGCTTACATCGGCGGGCCCGCCGAGATCGCGTACTTCGCCCAGAGCGCCGTCCTTTACGAGAAGCTCCTCGGGCGGATCACCCCTGTACTGCCAAGACTTAGCGCCACTTTGATCGAGCCGGCAATCGGCGAAGTCATGGCGCGGCATGAGGTCTCGCTGCCCGATGCGATGACGACCGCTGAGGCTCTCGCACAGCGTCTTGGAGCACGTGCCATGCCGATTGCCGGGAAGCGCAAGATCGCGGCTGTAGGAAATGCCCTGGAAGTGGAGCTTAAGGCGTTGACGGAGTATCTATCGGAGATGGACGAAAGCCTGGGACGCTCAGCAACTGTATCGGCCTCGAAGATGCGGTACCAGATGAACCGGCTGCGGCGAATGGCTGCGACTTTTGAGTTGCAGAAAGAGGCGAGTCTTCGCAAACATGCCGATGCGATGACTCTGAACCTTTATCCTGACGGGCATCTACAGGAACGCCTGCTCGGCGGGGTCTGGTTTTTAGCTCGCTCTGGAGATGAACTGATTGAGCGGCTTATTCAAGAGGCGAAGAACCTCTGCCCTGGGCACGTTGTGGTTCGGCTTTAGGACTCGTTGAAAAGGTCGAAGCAGAAAGAAAGCCGTACCTCAGCGGCTGAAGCCGCTCTGCAAATGAGGCACGAAAGGCACGTCTGAAGCCGTGCCCTAAGCAAAACCGGGTACTTCAAGAATTTCCCTGGCGAACTTCCTCCAGGCTGCGCCACTCGTTCTGAGCGTAGATACTTCAAAGAAATTTCTCGTCGGCGAAGTTCTAGCTGAGCTTGTAGCGGGTTTCCGCCAGACGAAACATCGGCCGCCAAACAAGGCGGTTGGTCGTCACGACCATCATCGCCATGACGATGGTAGAGAGCAGAAGAACAGGGAAGCGACCGGTGCTGGTCGCTTCGCTGATGATCGCGCCCAGGCCAAGGGTCTGAAGGATCTTGCCCTTGATGGGGAAGTACTCGGCGATGATGCTGGCGTTCCACGCTCCACCCGACGCGGTGACGAGGCCGGTCACCAGGAAGGGGAAGATTCCGGGCAGGATGACGGTCTTCCAGCGCTGAACGGTGCCGAAGTGGAAGAGGGTGGCGACCTCCTTCAGATCGTTGGGGATGGCGATAGCTCCGGCAATGACGTTGAAGAGGATGTACCACTGAGTGCCGAGGAGCATGAGCGCGATAGAGCCGATGCCCATGCCTCCACCGATCTGGACGAGAGCGAGAAGAAGAATAGGGAAGAGCGCCGTGGCGGGGACTGATGCTGCGATCTGCGCCAATGGCTGCGCGATGCGGGCGAGGCGCGGGTTCGAGCCGATGGCTACGCCGACGGGGATGGTCCAGGCAGAGGCGAGCAGCAGAGCGAGATTCACGCGAAGGAACGTGATGATTGCGCCGAGCAGGATGTGGAGGTACTCCCGACCGGGAAGGGGACGGAGAAGAGCGACAGCCTGCAGTGCCGCGAAGGCTACTGCGACGGCAGCGATAATGCCGAGGAGCGCAGGAACGCCGTAGGCGCGGATGCGGTCGGCAAAGGAGCGGCTGGGCCTGGCATCGGGATCGTAGGTGGCGAGCTTGTGGAGGCGCTCCATCCGGCGCGACGCGAGCTTGCCGTAGAGGCTTTCGGTGAATGGGTCGAGGGTGTGGCGGCGGATGGAAGCGAGCGCGTCCGAGTGGGTGAAGAGATGCAGGATCGGGGAGTTGACCCGCTTGTTGCTCTCCACCTGCTCGAACTTGAACTTGTTGGACCACGAGATCAAAGGACGCCAGAGAAGCTGATCGGTGGCGACGATGATGGCGACCATGGTGAAGAGGCCCCAGGCGATAGCGGCACCGTCGCCCTTGTCGGCAGCGGTCTGGAGATAGGAGCCGAGACCGGGAAGCCTGAAGTCGCGCGAACCGAGATGGAACATCTCGCAGGCCATGAGAAAGAACCAGGCCCCCGCGACGGACATGATGGAGTTCCAGATGAGGCCGATGGCGGCGTAGGGGAGCTCGAGCTGGAAGAGGCGCTGGACGCCGGAGAAGCCGTAGATTGCCGTCGCTTCTTTTAGCTCGCGGGGCAAGCTCTTCAGCGAGGAGTAAAAGCTGAAGGCCATGTTCCAGACCGAGCCGGTGAAGATGAGGACGATTGCGCCCATCTCGACACCAAGCTGGCGGGTAGGGAAGAGGGCGATCATGGCGAGCATGACCGGCGGGAGAAAGCTGAGAACGGGGATCGACTGGAGGATGTCGAGGACCGCGATCATAACCTTTTCCGCGCGCTGGTTGTAGGCGGCGATGTAGCCGTAGGTGATGGCGAAGAGCAGGCTGAGCAGATAGGCGAGGCCGATACGGACGACGGAGTAGAAGGCGTAGAGCGGGAGTGAGCGCGGGCTAAGCGAGACGACCATCTCGGGTTCAGGGCGACCGGCCCAGAACATGGCAATGCGGAGGATGGCATAAAAGCAAGCAAGGCCGATGGCAGCGACGCCGAGGTCGATGAAAAAGGGCGTGCCGCGCTCCAGCACCTGAGCGCGGGCGAGGGTCTCGCGGGGCTGGAATGGGTTCGGGAGCTGGATCATCCCACGATTGTATGTGAGCCGTGTTTCGGTGTCCGCAACGTGGCGATAGTTCCCAACGGAAGTGGGGCACATTCCTGCCTCAATTGCGATTGCTTGGGCTTAGGACAGTGTGAGGGTGCAGTTCATGGAGCTATTGTCGGTGGATCGCTGAACATCACCGGCTACCTGCGTGGTGCTCGCGCCGCACAGCTTCAGGAGAGCACCTGCGGTCGGGACGCCGTACGGAATGAAGACATCGCTGGTAATCACCTGTGCAACGAATGCGAGCAATTCGTTGTAGCGTGTGAGGTCGGTAACCGCTTCCGCAGCGCTTGCAAGGTTAGTGAGGTCTTCCACCAGGTTCATGAATCCCTGGCTTGCCTGCATGAAATAGCCCGCAGAGATGCGGTTGTTGTCGTCGGGCAGCGCCTTCAGTCCCTGCGCGATGACTCCAGTCTGGCGGCGGTTGGGATCGATTGTCGATCCGATCTCGTCAATGGCTGCGCGGTTGAAGGCGACCCAGTTGTCATAGGTGTACGCGGACAAAATGGAAAGATCCGGGATGAGTTCGGTCGTGGCGGACCGGAAGGCATTCCAATTATTTTGATCGGCGGACTGGGGAAGCGGCCCTGGATTGCCCCCGTTGAACGGGGTGAAAGTAAGTTTCTCGTAAACCGGCGATTTGATCTGATAGGTGAGCGTCAGCTTGCCGCCGGGATGTCCTCCAAGGTAGCTGGCTATGGCTTTTTGCATCGCCGCTGTGGCTGGCAGAGCCGGCGCGATGGCAAGAGTGTCGGAGAAGGATGCTCCACTGCGCTGCCTGCTGGCTTCGCAGAGTTCGAGGCGGAGATCGACATCGGTGTGAGAGACATTGCCAGCCGCGTCCCGGATGGCTCCGACGACGAAGTAGACGCGGAATGAGTCAAAGGATGTCTTTGTCCCGGCCTTGGTCTCGTCGCCGACGGCCGCGTGGATTCGAATGGTACCGTCGGGGCCCAGTTCAACGTTCGCGTTTGAAAAGAAGTCGTTGACGTCGCTGAAGTTGAAGAGATTGAAGAAGTGAAAGCTGATGGTGCAGGAGCGCTTGAGGCTTTCGGACACCCCGGAACCGGGTTGGAGCGTCAGGCCGCCCTGGTTGAGTGCTTTGAAGATATCCCCGGAGATCAACGCCGGCCAGCCTGCGCTGGTAAGGGCTGCATTGCTCAGGTCGGCGTCGAAGACGAAGAGGGTCGTGTGGTTCTGCTGGCGACAAAGGCTGGCGCTGAGGCCGACCTGGCTTGAGGGATCTTCGGCCCAGGAAGCAAGTTTCGCGTTGAGACTGCTGGCGAGGCTGTTGCCCGCACTTCCAGCCGCGCTTCCTGCCTCGGCCGCGAGCTTGTCGCTATGCGTTACCTCTTTCACGATTTTCTGAACGTCATCTTGCCGGATGGAGATGGAGGCGTCGGAAGCAGTGATGCCGACGTCGATACCAGCCGTAACGCCTATGTCGTTTTCGAGGGCGCGGATGAGATAGACGGTTGCGACACTATCGGTGGACTTGTCGACGACGAGACCAAAGTGATCGGTATGGGAGTAGCAGACCGAACCTGTCACCCCTGCATCCATGCCCGGCGAGGGCGGAGTGATGGAGACGGCCTTCTGTGCGCTGGCGAGAGCGCTGGCTACTCCCGGAGCCGCAAAGGTATGGCTTCCGATGCCGTAAGTCACGTCGAGCTCCGCGCTAAACGTTCCGTCGAAGAGAACGCGGCAGAGTGAGCCTGTCTGCATCTCCGTGATCCGGGTGGGATCGAGCGGGAAGACGATCTGGGAGAATGCGAGCTTAATGGCATCCATGGCATTCAGGGAGTCGTCGACGGGCTGGCAGAAGGAGAGGGTTGCGCACCTGCCTCCGGAGACGGCTCCTGCGATGCCGACGCCGCCGACACTTCCGGAAGCCTTCGCGGACGCCTTGATATCGAAGTCCAGATCGATATTGATATAGGCCATGCCGGCCTTCGGGCCTGCGAGGATCTTGCTGGGGGTGGTGGCATCGAGGGTCGTGGCGACGGCGAAGGTTTCGCTGACAGTGCTGATGCACATGGCACACTTCGCACGGCCCGAGAGAGAAAAGACGATTCCGTTGGGGAGAGTCCAGCTTGCCGGAGCATTGATGGCGATTGCGGTCGCAGCCTTGGCGACGGCTGCGTCCTTCACCGAGCCTGTCGCAAACTTCACGACGTCACCGCCCAGGTTGAAGACGGCGTCTCTGTCCGAGGTCAACTGGGACAACAAGGAGCTGGCGGAATCAAGGTCGTGAAGTACGTCGATCGAGAGTGTCGGTGCTGTCGGTGCAGCGGTAGGGGGAGCGGCCATTGTGTTCCTCCGTGACGGGCTGCACCACTGTGCAGCGAACGAGAGGATCGTGACATGCCGGGATGGTGAGTGCAAGCGATTTGTCGCGCCGGTTTGCGAGAAGCTCTGACAACCTGCCTGGACGGACGCGTATGTCCCTTGCGGCCAATGGGTTACGGATCACCTGCGACCGCAATGCCATTTCGGGAGTCTGCTGTATGGCCGCCGCTCAGGCGTCGATCTCCGCTTCCGCCTCGGTCTCGGCATCTTCGTGCAGCTTTTCGGGCTGAATGAACCGGCGGCGGGAGGCGTCATAGTCGAAGAGTTCGGCGTAGCGGCCCCAGTTGATGGCGGTTTCGAGTTGGCGGAGGGTCTCCTCCTCACTGAACTGCTCGTCGAGCATGTCGTGAAAGAACTCCTCGGGAACGCTGCGGTCGCTCTTAGCCTCGACGGCGCGGACGATCTGGCGCAGCAGAAGAACATTTTCGACGGCGGCGATGCGGAAGAGTTCCTTCTGGCGAAGGATCTCGGAGTTAGCGTACTCGGTGCCGGTGGGGGTGATGGCAGCATCACCCTCGTTGACCTTGAGGAAGCCGAGAAGCTGGGCTGCGTCGACGATCGGTAGGAGGTCGTCTATCTCGAAGGCGAGGTCGTCGGCGAGCTTGTAGATGTCGTCCTTTCCGGCGTGGTCGATGAGGATCTCGAGCAGGCCGGCGATGCCCCCGGGGCGGGCGTGGGGAAGCATCTGGTAGTGCATCTGGCGTTGGTCGCGGACTGGCTTGCCGTCGCCCGTTTGGGGCAGGGCGGGCGGCTTGGCGTCGGGCTGGGTGAGTACCTTGTAGATGTAGTCAACCAACTGGGTGAAGGCGCTGGCCTTGCGGTCGCGAGGGTGGGCGAGGGTGACCTTGAAGTCGGTGCGGATGTGGCCCGGATTGCGCCCGAGGACGATGATGCGGTCCGCGAGTAGGACTGCCTCTTCGATGTTGTGGGTGACGATGAAGATCGCCTGGGTGGGGATGGTCTTCTTCTGCCAGAGTTCCAGGAGTTCGGAGCGCAGATTCTCAGCAGTGAGTACGTCGAGGGCGGAGAAGGGTTCGTCCATGAAGAGGACTTCGGGCTCGACGACAAGCGCTCGCGCGAAGCCAACGCGCTGTCGCATGCCGCCGGAGAGTTCCTTCGGGTAGGCAGCCTGGAAGCCCTCAAGACCCACGGTGTTGAGAATGTTCATCGCTCGGCGGCGGCGCTCGGCGGGCTCCATGCCGCGGGCCTTGAGAGGAGCTTCGACGTTCTCGAAGACGGTGAGCCAGGGAAAGAGGGCGAAGCTCTGGAAGACGATGGAGACATTGACGTCGGCGCTGCCGATGGGGCGGTCGTGCCAGTACACCTGCCCGGCGGACGGGGTGGACAAACCGGTGAGCATGCGCAGGAGGGTCGATTTGCCTGAGCCGGAGGGACCGAGCAGGGCGACGATCTCGCCCGGGACCACCGCAAGATCGGTCGGGGAGATGACCTGGATGCGGTTCTCGCTTGGCTGGGCGTAATATTTTTCGACACGTTCGGCGCGGATAATCGCTTCGGGCATAAGACTCATTGGATTTGGTTTTAGAGCGAGTCGTCGGGCGGAAATCGGTGTTCGATAGACAAGCTACTCAGCGGTCAGCGTATCATTAGACGGAGCAGAGCATGATGAAGTGGACTGAGGACTCGTACGCGTTGTAGTCCCAGATAGAAAAGTTACGTCACACAAAGAGCGATAACCCCAAGGAAAACAGAGACATGCCAGAGACACATCCCACCAGCGCACCGAAGTCCAAGGTACTTGTTGCCGACGATGAACAGGTGATTGCAAATACACTTGCCATCATTCTCAACCAGGCTGGATTCGAAGCAAAGGCGGTCTACAGCGGAGAAAAGGCGATCGAGGCACTCGATACTTTTGAACCGGATATGCTGATCAGCGATGTCATCATGACAGGATTGACCGGGATCGAAACCGCCATCATCACGCGGGAAAAACTTCCCAAGTGCAAGATTCTATTGTTTTCAGGTCAGGCCGCCACGGCCGATCTTCTGGAAAAGGCACGGGCCGAGGGACACGAATTCGAGATTCTCGCGAAGCCCGTACATCCGACGGACCTTCTAGCCAAGCTGAGAAGCTAAGCGAGTTGAGCTGGCAGGCTGGCAAGGGAAGGTTTTCGGACTCCTTGCCAGCCGGAGGTTGCATTCCTTGGCCTCGATCACCTCTCAACTACCTGAGTTCGGGCTGCTGGCGTGATTTAATCTCAACTGCGGGGACGCCGGCGTAGACGGTCCACGACTTGAGGTCTCGCGTGGCCACGGAACCCAGTCCCAGGACAGCCCCGTCGCCGAGATTTACGCCGGGAGCTACCGAAGCCCGGGCGCAGACCCAGGCGTACGAGCCGATCGACATGGCGAAGGCGATTAGGGGGAACGCAGGGTCGTCGTAGTCATGCGTGGCACCACAGACGAACGCGTCCTGCGAGAGGATCGCATGCCCCCCAAAGGTTACGGGTGCCGGGTTGTAGATCTCGGCACCATCGGCTGCGGTCACCTGCTCGCCACATACAAGGTTCCAGGGCGCCCAGACCTTTGAGGCGGGATAAAAGTGGCAGTTCGGCCCCATCTTTGCGCCGTACAGCCTTAGTAGCGCCGAGCGCCATGCGTGCAAGGGACGGGGCGAAGGCCTGTAAAACAGAAGCCATACGATGTTCCAGCTTGCCCGCCCGATCCGGCTGGAAAGAGAGAACGCTGGCCGGAGGTAGGGGTCGCTTGATGTGTGCAGCGAAGGATGCTCAGCCGCGTTGTAAAGAGGTTGTCTGGGCATGATTCGAACAAGCGTCCCGAGTGAAGACTACTAACCGGATGCGGAGGCCAGATGCTCGTTCGATTGTAAATGGGCCGCAGTCTCCAGCAGATCGTTGAAGACGGAGACATTTACCTTCATATCGAAACGCGAGTGAAAGCAGGCCAGCGCGTTGGCTCCCATCCTCTCGCGCTCCGCTTGCGAGAGCTTCATCCAGCGCAGGAACAGATTGGTTGTCCCCTGAAGAGTATCGGCCTCCATGAAGCCCGCATGGTCGGCCAGAATCTCCGGTGCAATATTCACCTTATCCGAGAGCAGAACCGGTCTGCCGCAAGACAGGGCTTCCGCGACGGCGATGCCGAAGTTCTCCTGGTGAGAAGGCAGAATAAAGGCTTCGCAAGTAGCAAACGCGCCCCATTTCTGAGTGCCACTGAGCATTCCGGTCCAGTGAACGCGGTGACTGAGTCCGGCTCTCCTAAGTTTTTCTTCTAGTTGAGGCCTCCAGCGGGTCTCGTCCGGACCGGCCATGACGAGATCGAGTTGGGGATCATTTGCGGCAGTGGTGATGAAGGCGTCGATCAGCAGGTCGCAACCCTTCTTTCGATCGATGCGACCGAGAAACAGGAGATACCGCCGGCCTTGAAGATCGGGAAATCGTCCGTGGAAGTCTGCGGCGGACTGCGCTAGATCGACGTCCGGAGTTCTCGAACCGTAAGGGACGATGACCGAAGACCAGCGGTTCAGCCAGAAGCTCTTACGAGCCAGCCGTTCTTCTTCGGCGCAGGTGAAAAGAACGTTCACGGCACCGCGAAGAACCCAGTATTCCGCTGCGATCCAGTAAGCCCACTTCTTGAAATGTTTGAAGGGGAACGCTCGCTTGAAGTACGGATCCAGCATGCCGTGTACGAAGACGAAGTACGGAACCTTTCCCGAGTACGCTCTCCATGTCGCAAATCCGCAGTATTGCCAGAGCCCGTGGACGATGACGTTGTCGAACCGGGCTGCGTTTTCGCGCAACCAGGGAACGAGACGGCGGTTGTAGCCGAACTTCGTCGGAGTGGGTCCCAATGCTGTTACCGGGTAGGCGAAGTTCTTTAGAAACGGCGATGCAGGGTCATCGAGCGTGACCGCCTCGCTCACGTGACCGGGCCGGGAAAACTCGATATGCATGGATACAGCTGCTGCCGGACCGCCAGAGGCCGGGTTGAGCGTGCCGATAATGTGAAGCGTTCGCATCAAATGGAAGCCTACCAGCTTCGATGATGATTCACGCGCCCGAGGTTGAGCGCACTAAGATAGATGCCTTGAATTTTCAGGAATGATCCGGGTGAGTGATGCGATGGCAGCGCGCAGACCACGGACGTCGGCTTCGAAGTCGTACCCCTGGATCTTCTTCAGTGCGCGGAGACCCATGCGCGGAGCACATCCGGGATCCTCGAGCAAGCGGACCAGGGCCGAAGCGAGGGAATTGACGTTGCCCACAGAAAATACGAAGCCTTCGACACCATCTGTGACCAGATCAGGCTGGCACCCCACATCATTTGAGAGGATGACCGGCCGGCCCGCGTTCATCGCTTCGTTGACGATGAGGCCCCATGGCTCGTGCCGCGATGGCAGGACGAAGACTGTGGCCAGATCGAAGAACCGTGGAAGCTCCGACTGGTTACGGAAGCCGCAAAAACGAATGCTGTCGACACCGCTCTGTGCGGCGCGTGCCTCAAGCGCGGCCCGCTCCTCGCCATCGCCCACGATCACCAGGTATGGTCGCAGACCCGGTCGCGCGATCACCTGGAGATACGCCTCCAACAGGTCGATGCAGCGCTTGCGTTCCTGGAGCTTCGAGGCGAACAAGATAACCGGTCGCGAGGGATCAATACCAAGCTCCTGCTGCAGAGCCGCCCGGCCCGGTTGTGCCTCCTTGCTGCGAGCCTGAAAGTACGCGTTGTCGACACAGTAAGGCATCGTGAACGACGGGATGTCCGGGCCGAGGTAGTGCTGCCAATATTCGGAGTTCAATTTGCCGATGGGAGCGACTCCGGAGATGAACCGGCGCAGGGTCCGGAAGAAGAGCTCTTTTCCGGCGAGCTTGACGGTGCTTCGCTCACGGTCGATAAGGGTCGACTCGGCGCGCAGCAGGACCGGTATGCCCAGGGCCTTCGCCGCGAAGATTCCCTGAAGGGCATTGACGCTGGCGTATCCGTGGACCCACAGCATGTCGAACGCGGGCCCGCTGCCGCGACCGCTGAGGCGGTTCAGGATGCCGTGGCTGATCGGAGCAAAGGTGGATACGGTGGCGTTGTCGCGGAGAGTTGGAAGAAACTCGTGCCGGTAGCCTTCTACGAGAGGCACGTCCCACTTTACCGTGACGCCAAACCCCTTGTCGGCGTAGTTGCGCAGGGAGAAATCCGAACCAAAAAAGACGGTCAGGTCGATGTCCGGTTCCTGTGCAATTCGGCGCAGGAGTGGAGCCTGGTATTGAATCGGGTGGCTGACGAGGTACGCCAGCTTGATTCGGCGTGTCTGGCCACGGTGGATTTGAGTTTCGCTAAGCATTTAGGGGCATAGCCTACGTGACACAGGTGTGCGGTTGAGCAGCGGAAGGTGGTAGACAACTGCCTAGTAGCGGGCGGAGATGACGGCGAGGTTGGCTACGCTGATGAGGAGATTCAGGCCTCCTGATACAACGGCGGATTTGAGGGCGCTGGTGGGAAGGTAGACGATGTCGTCCGCCTGAAGGATCGGGTCGGGATCCTTACCCAGCATCACGCGCCTGACATCCACCTGGACGAAGGTGCGTTTGCTATCCACTGTACGGATGATGCGGAGGTCCTGAAATTTGCCCGCATAGAGGGTGCCACCGGCGACCGAGGTCGCTTGCAGAAGGGTCAAAGGGGAGTTCTGCTGGATCGGAATGACGCCAGGAGTCTTGAATTCGCCGAGCATGTAGACGACGCCAACGCGAGAGATGACGACGGTGTCTCCCGGGTAGAGGGGGATGTTGACCTCGCGACTATGCATGGGGTCGTTCCCAAGATCGACGACAAGAGGCTTATCTACACCGGGACGGTCTATGGTGAGCGTGTGGCTGGCGTTTGGCGGGAGGCCGCCGGCCGCCGAGAGGACTTCCAGCAGGCGGCGTTCGGAGCTGGCGGGAATGACTGCGTGGGCCTCGCCAGCGACTGTGATGACCCCGTTGGTGGATTCGGTGACCTGAATGCTCACCTGCGGATCAACGTACATCCCGGAGGTCCTGAGCTTCGTAGCGATGAGGGTTTCGGCCTGCTGGACGGTGAGTCCCTTCACGGAGACGATACCGATCAGCGGCAACTGTATCGTCTCGTCCAGTGAGACCCGTACGACGGGTGTATAGTCCAGCGAACCGAAGATGTGTACGGTGACGAGGTCGCCCGGGGTCAGGTAGATCGAACGGTTTGCCGGATGGAGAAGAGCAGCATCGGTCGTGGGAGTTCCGGTGTCTGCCGGAACGGGACTCTTCACGCCCGGGCCGCTGAATTGAGCGTTGGCCGATGCGGTCGCGAACGATAGAAGCAGGGCCGCAAGCAGCGAACAGGTGAGCATCCGGAGGCGGGGCATCGATTTGCTTCCTTTGAGGAGAGTGGCGAGGAGGTTCATCGTTATGCCTTCCTGTCTGAGTCGTCTGATTTGGACGACTTCGACGAGCTCGACTTTGCGGATTGCGGCTCCCATGTCTCGGAGTCGCTTCCCGAGTAGTGATAGCCGGACTGCCCGTAGTATCCCTGATATTCGGGAGCGTTGAGATCGACCGCATTGAGCACGATGCCGGTAATCGGTGCTCCTGCACGGATGAGGAGATCGCGTGCGCGTCGGACGATGTGTTTGCTGGATTTTCCGTGGCGGACGACAAGAGCCACAGCGTCCGCATCGCGCGCCAGGATGACGCCATCGGTCACGGACAGAATGGGTGGCGAGTCGATGACGACGTAGTCGTAGATTGTTCCCGCGCGAGCCAGAAGATCTCTCATGGCTTGGGAGCCGAGAAGTTCCGCGGGGAAAGGTGGAACCGGACCACTTGCGATGATGTCGAGTGTGGGGGCCTCGGGCACATTCTGGATGGTCTCTTCCAACGTGGTGCCACCGGTCAGCAGCGTGCTGAGACCGATCTTTCCACTAAGCCCGAAGCGCGGATGCACGGCTGGCCGCCGCATATCGGCATCGATGAGAAGAACCCTTGTCCCCCCACCCGCAAGGATGCAGGAGGTATTGGTGGAGACGGTTGTCTTGCCTTCGGACGGAGTTGCGCTGGTGAAGAGAATGAACTTCGGCGGCTTCCCGGTATGCGAGAGCAGCAGCGATGTTCGGAGCGAGCGGAGAGCCTCGGCAAATTGAGACTTCGGTGAGGTGAGCACCGAGAGATTCTTCTGCGCGATCGACATTCTGTCAGTCACTTCGCCCGCACCGCGCTTATACCGGGGAATGATGGCGAGCGAAGGAAGGCCGGTGACGGCTTCGACGTCGGCGATGCTCTTCAGCCCCGTGTCGAGGCTCTCGAGGATGAACGCGATCATGATTCCAGCCAGCGCGCTGATAATGAAGGCCGTGATCAGGATGGTTGACTTCGGCTTAAGTGTCGGGGCGGCAGCAGGGACCGCGGGATCGACGATGTCGATCTCCAACGACTCGAGGCCAGCCTCTACACCGGCAGTACGAAGGCGCTGTAGCAGACCTTCGTACAAGGTGCGATTGCTTTCAAACTCTCGGGCACGAAGGGTGTACTCGACCAGATCGTTGCGCATCTTGTAGGCGTCCTGCTTCTGCGCGTCGAGCGATGCGTCGATACGGTCTTCGCTGGCCTTGGCAATGACGAAGTTCTCCTTCGCCTGTGCGAGCAACCGGGCCTGTTCCTTGTCCTGCTCTTTTTCCAGCGAGAGTATCTGGGCCTTCTGAGCCTTGACCTGTGGGTGATTGGGTCCAAGATTCGCCTCCAGGTCGGCCAGGGTGGCTTTGGCGGTCGCGATGGAGGTGCGAAGCGTCGTGAGGGCCGGCGGTGCCGCCCCCTTACTCGGATCGATCGAGTCTTCGATGGAGTTCGGGTCCATCTGTGTCATCGCCCGGTAGCGTGATTCCGCCAGGATGCGCTGAATCTTGGCCTGAGCGACGGCAACGGAGAGATCTTCAAGGGTCGTCGTGTTCTGGTTCTTGGTCGGATCAAGGCCAAGCATGCCGAGCTTGCGCTGAAGATCGAGCATCTGCTCCTGGGAGCTTTCGACCTGGTGTTTCAAGTCGTCGAGCTGACCCGAAAGCCACTGCGAGACACGCTGCGTGGAAAGATAGCGCGTCTCATAGCTCCTCTGGATGTAGTCCGCGATGACGCGGTTGACTATGTCGGCAGAGAGCTTGCGGTCAAGACTGGAGTAGTTGAGCTTGATGATGTCCGTCTTGGGGACGAGTTGAATCTTCAACTCCGAGTGAAGGCGATGGAGTGTCTTCTCACGGGTGGCCAGGTCATCGAGCGAACTGAAAGGTACAGGTCCCTTTTCGCCAAGGAAGGCAGGGTTATTACAAAGGTTCATCTCACGAGCGACTGTCATCATCAGTGAGTCGCTTTGCAAAATGACGACCTCGGCGGCCATCTTGTTGCTTGTCGAATCGCCCTGAAGCGCCTGCGCAGGATCGATCTTGTACTCCTGCGACGCTCCGTTTCGAACCTCGATCTTAGCCGAGGAATCGAACATGCGGATCTGGGTTACCGCTCGATAGGCCCCATAGATAAGTCCAAGAACGACGGCAGCAATGACGATAAGCTTACGTTTTCTGAGGACGATGATTGATTCAGAGAGTGAGGTCTCTGTCGTAACACCTGTACCCACAGGAGTGAAACTCGCCGGCTCCCTGGGTGAGGCAGGCTGCTCTATCTGTAACGCCATAAGTGGATTGTAGCCGAAAGACTTGCGAGATCGAACCGTGAATCGCCGAGGTTGTGGACTGTCAGGGCACTTCGCTTAGAATGGGCATGTAGCCAAAATGAAAACAGGAGAACACCTCATGTCATCTTCGATCCAGATTGCGGTCGTCGGTTCAGGATATGTTGGACTGGTCGCCGCCGTGTGCTTCGCCGAGATGGGACACCAGGTTATCTGCGTCGATAACGACGAGCGCAAGGTCACCGCACTTCGCGCAGGCGATACCTTGATTCATGAGGAGCATCTTCCGGAGCTTCTGGGACGTTACCGGAACGAGCGGATCCGCTTCATGACGGACCTGGCTGAAGCTACCCGAGAGAGCGACGCGATCTTCATCGCGGTGGGAACACCGCAGAGCGAGACGGGCGACGCAGATCTCTCCTACGTTGAAGCCGTCGCATGCGAGATTGCGCGATCGTTGAACAAGTACACGGTGATCGTCGAGAAGAGCACAGTGCCCGTGTATACCAACGAGTGGATCCGCCGCGCGATGGAACGGAACGGCGTGGCGCGAAACTTGTTCGATGTGGTGTCGAACCCCGAATTTTTACGCGAAGGAACAGCGGTTGCAGACTTCCTGCACCCGGATCGCATCGTGGTCGGTGCCGACAGCGAGCGGGCCGCTGCGATCCTGACGAAGATCTACGCTCCTTTGACTGAAGGCAGCTACTACAAGACCGCCGATGCGATCCCAGGAATGTGCAATGAGACGGCTGTCCCGCCGCTCTTGCTCACCTCGACTAAGAGCGCCGAGATCATCAAGCACGCTTCGAATGCGTTCCTCGCACTGAAGATCTCGTTCATCAACGCAGTTTCAAACCTCTGTGAGGCGACCGACGCAAACGTACAGCAGGTAGCGCATGGGCTGGGACTCGATACGCGCATCGGACCGAAGTTCCTGCGGCCGGGTATCGGATACGGCGGCTCTTGCTTCCCGAAGGACGTGGCGGCGTTCCGTTCCGTAGCCGACCAGCTTGGCGTGGACTTCAGCCTGCTGACTGAGGTGGAGAAGATCAACGCAAACCAGAAGGTACGTTTCGTGCGCAAGGTTCGAGCAGCGCTTTGGACGCTGCGCGGTAAGAAACTCGGCGTTCTGGGACTAGCGTTCAAGGGCGAGACGGACGATATCCGCGACTCCCCGGCGATTGAGCTGGTGAAGATGCTGATGGGCGAGGGCTGCTCCATCGTGGCTTACGATCCGGCGGCGATGGAGCGCACGGCACAGGTGGTTCCGTCTGGGCCGCAGATGAAGTATGCGAACGATGCTTACGAGGCGGCGGCGGATACGGACGCACTGCTGATCCTGACGGACTGGGCTGAGTTCAAGAATCTTGACCTGGCGAAGCTCAACAGCTCGATGCGCTATCCGATCATGATCGACGGAAGAAACATGTTCGATCCGATCGTCATGGCGAACCATAACTTCACCTACGTCAGCATCGGACGGCCTACCTCCTACCCGGTTCGTGAATCCGTCCCAGAGCCGGCGACTGTATAAGCAAGCTGGTTTGTGTCCTCGATCGAAGGGGCCGTTTCCTGATGGAACGGCCTCATTTGTTGAGAGGCATAATCTTCCACCGGTCGGCTCATTCTGGCCAGTAACACTCGATGGAAGACTGCGGACAAGAGACGGTCACGGCTTTCTCCATGCAAGAAGGAACGTAAGACTATGCAACAACGAGTTCTGATTACGGGAGCTGCCGGTTTTCTGGGTTCTCATCTATGCGACGCTCTTCTTGCCGAGGACAAACTTGTCGTCGGTGTCGACAACTTTTCGACCGGAGACGCGGCGAATCTCGCCCACCTGAAGAACGAAGCGCGGTTTGAGTTCATCGAGCAGGACATCTGCACGCCGTTCGACTGCGGGCGCGTGAACTACGTCTTCAACTTCGCATCCCCGGCCAGCCCGGTGGACTACGCGCGACTGGGAATTGAGACGCTGCTGGTGGGGTCAGCGGGAACGCTGAACACGCTGGAAATCGCGAAGCGTTATGACGCGGCATATCTGCACGCGTCGACGTCGGAGTGCTATGGCGACCCTGACGTCCATCCGCAGGTGGAGACGTACTGGGGCAGGGTGAATCCGATCGGGCCGCGTTCGGTGTACGACGAGGCAAAGCGGTTCTCCGAAGCCGCTGTGATGGCCTATAACCGCTATCACGGTCTCGATACGAGGCTGGTACGCATCTTCAACACGTACGGTCCGAGACTCCAGGCAAACGACGGGAGAGTCATCTCCAATCTGTTGATTCAAGCGTTGAGTGGAAAGCCGCTGACAGTCTATGGAAATGGATCGCACACGCGCAGCTTCTGCTATGTGTCGGACCTGATCGACGGGATTGTGCGGCTCTCGAAGTCGAACGAGGTGCTGCCCGTGAATATCGGAAATCCCGTTGAGTGGACGATCCTCGAGTGCGCTCGAGAGGTCCTGGAAGTGACGGGATCGAAGGCGGAGATCGTCTTCAAGGATCTGCCCGTCGACGATCCGGCGCGACGGAAGCCAGACATCACGAAGGCCAAGACCCTGCTGGGTTGGGAGCCGAAGGTGTCGCTGCGCGAGGGGCTGGAGATGTCCGTGGGATACTTTCGCGAGTGCGTCGAACGGGCCGCAGCAAAAGCGTAGTCTTCCAGCGCAAGGACTATTTGAAGAAGCTGGATGTCTTGAGCTTGGGGAACCAGGTGACCTGGAAAGCCGCGGTGGTGTCTGACTGCCTGGTGGTGAGGTAGATAGGTGCCTTCCAGGCTTCGTACTGGACCGACGCATTGAGCTCGATGTCCTGATGAAAGCGCTTGACGACCGACGCCTTGAACTGGTTCTGAGTGGTGCCGCCTACAAAGTCGTTGGGGATCTTTTTGTTTAGGTACTCCAACTGAATCCACTCCTTTGGAGCGATGTGATAAGTCAGCCATGCCTGGCCACCCTTCGCCTCGCGGCCAATCCAGTCGCCGAGCAGGAAACCCTTGTTGGTGTAGCCCTGGCGTTGGATGGTCTCTACGTAGAAGAAGCCGCCTTGCTGGCTCTGGGTGATTTGCGGGTCGGTAGAGACGGCCTCGACGCGGAGTTCGAGCTTCGGGAGGCCGGGGAGCTGCGAGAGGTCGATGCCTGTGCGAAAGGCGGCGCGACGAGGAGCGTCGATGGGCGAGAGATCGTCGTGGACGTTGGAGTCGACGTAGAACGTGGCGTAGTGGCGGATGTAAGGCAGCCGGTAACTAAGATTGAAGCTGCTGAAGCGGGCACCTGGGTCGTCGCGGGAGTACTTCATGGCAGCGCTGGTACCGCTGGTGCTGAAAAAACCCTTGAGGAATGTATGAAGCGTCACCGGAGCATGGTCCTTGCCACCGAAGATGATTGTGCGCTGGAATCCGATCTGCAGGTTCCCCGTGGGCTGGAAGCTTAGCGACTCGGAGTGCACGTAGGGGCTGTTCGGGTAGGTGTGGCCTTTCAGGCTGCCGTAGAAGAAGTCGTAGCGGAAAGGGCCGGTGATTCGTGAGAGCAGAGGAATCCGCAGGGGTTCGATGCGATTGATGCGGAACGAATAAATGTCTTCCGCGTTGTTCGACCACGCCATCGATGCGCCCGCAGCGGGGCCAAGCCAGGCATCGGACTTGCCGAATGAGATCTCGTGGCTGAGGAGATGATAGGAAAGATTCGCTTCGACGATGCGGAAGGGATTCTGCGCGGCGATGGGGCCTGCGGGGATGGTGGCCTGTGGGGCATTAGGGGCGGCGTAGGGCCCGATGTTGTCTCCCAGCGAAAGCTGATTGGCCAGCGCCAGCGAGTAGCCAGTGGCCGAGGGAGCATGTTCGTACTCGGCCCGAACATACAGGGAGAACCGACCAGCCTCCGCGATCGTGGAGAAGCCGGCAAGGGCGTTGAAGCCGTGTTCGTAGGGACGGCCGTAGTCGTTGACGAGGGTCTGGCCAAGATGAAAGCTGTCGCGAAGAGGCGTGCCCGAGATGCCCATCAGCCGCGTATAGACGGACTCCGTGCCATAGACGATGGGGCGTGCAGCGTGGCCGGTCTCGCGCTCGGTGTCGAGCTCATCGACAAGCGCTGCGAAGATGCCTTTTGCCTCTTCGCTGTCGCCGTTGAGTATCGCGGCCTGAGATTTTTCGAGGACGTGGAGGACGGAGCGACGGGTCCAGGGGCGAAGGCCGAGCGAGAGGGTGTCAGCGTATCCGAGTTCATAGAGGCGGACGAGCTCAGGATAGATCCAGTTGTCGACAGGGATGAAGACGGAGCCGGAGCGGTCGGGGAGCGCGAGGAGGACGCCGGGGTCGTATGCGTTGTACTCGGGGAAGGGATGAGACGGCGGCGTGGGCGGTGGGAGTTCGGGCATTGGCTGCGGCGCGGGCAGGTAGGGCGGCAGCGAAGGGATTGGGCCCTGGTTCGGTGTGGGGGCAGGCACGGACTGCACCTGCTGGCCAGAAGCGGGCGTAAGGGCCGCCTCCGTCAGTTCGAAGGGAACGATGGGAGTGAAGGTGATTGACGGGTTTGTCGATTGGGCCGACAGCGAAGAACAGAGAGCCGAAGCGATACTCGCCACGGCAAGTAGAAATCCTGTACGCACCTGCACCTCGATAGCTTGAGTCTAAATCAGGTAACGTGACTAGAGTTTGATGGCCTTCAGGCGGGCGCTGAACCGGGCGTCCACCGAGGCGAACCAGGCGTCGTCGGCGACGTTGCGGTGGAGCAGCGAGGCGCGCATGGCGAGCACAGGGTCCGTGGGTTGTGCGTCTTGTCCGGGGATCTCGAAGGGGATGCACTCCATCAGAACAGGGCCGCCACCGGCGCGAACGCGGACCATCGACTCCTGCACGACGCGATAGAGCGCGACAGCGTCGACAGCGTCGACAGGAATGCCCGGAACGCCGGCGGAGGTCGATAGTTCCGCGAGCTTGCCGTGCTTGGGCGAGACGCCGGAGGCAGGCAAAGCGACGAAAAGTACGGGAGCAGCGTGCGCAGAGGCGAGGCGGAAGATAGGCTTCCACTCAGGAAGCGTGAGTTCGCCGGGATAGATGAAGGCAGCGACGAGCGGGCCTTTCTTCCTAGCGGCCAGCGCAAGGGCAGCGCCGATGGCGAGGAGGAGGCGTCTCTCCGGATCCAGTGCGAAAGGAAGTTCCGTGGAGTCCAGCCGAGGTGTATTGGCCGCAGGAGTTGCGCTATGGAGAATCTCAGAGAGCTTCGTACCGCGAAGAAACCGGGTTGCAAGGCCGGGGGCCGGTTCGCTGGTAACGTCGCCGGGGAGTAGCGAGAGGACGGCGCTGACGCGGCAGGCTTCTTCCCCAGGATTGATCTCGATGCGTGCTGCGGGCTTCGCGCGGCGCTGAAGTAGGGCGATGTGCTCTTCGAGCAGGCGCAGCTCGGCCATGGCCGTGTAGAGCTCGCGC
The DNA here is from genome assembly GCF_025685565.1 of Granulicella aggregans. Classification (NCBI taxonomy): domain Bacteria; kingdom Pseudomonadati; phylum Acidobacteriota; class Terriglobia; order Terriglobales; family Acidobacteriaceae; genus Granulicella; species Granulicella aggregans. The sequence continues at coordinate 77,825 of NZ_JAGSYE010000002.1, read as the reverse complement.
AGGCGCTTGTTGGGGATGAGAGGGTTCTCCCAGGGTATCTCGACGGCGGGTATGTCCGTCTTTTTTGCGGCCTTCAAGAGCTACTCCTTGCGGTTGCGAGTGCGAAAGCGTACCTCAGCGGCTAAAGCCGCGACAGGTGACAAATGGTTTTGGCACGGCTGAAGCCGTGCCCTTAAGCAAGACAGCGCTAGCTGCCACGATAAACAACATCGTTGGAGTGTAGCGCTGTCTTGTGTGCAAGCTAAGCGTGGGCCGGGTCGGCGACTTCGGTGTCGAGGTTAAGTTCTACGAGCGCCTGCTGCGCCTTCTTCGGCTTGATCTTGCCATCGCGAGCGAGCTTCGAGAGCGTGGCTCCGGCGATCGCCTCGGCAGAGACCTCGAAGTGGCGGCGGAGGTGTTCGCGGTTATCGGAACGGCCGAAGCCATCTGTGCCAAGGGTGACGAGGCGCTGGCTGGTGACGTTGAGCCACGGGGCAAGCGCGTCGGGAATGGACTTCATGTAGTCGCTGGCGGCGATGATGGGGCCGACTGCGCCCTCGAGTGCGGTGACGAGGTAGGGCTTTCGCTCGGGAGAGGCCGGATGCAGACGGTTCCAGCGCTCGACGGCAAGGGCCTCGCGGCGAACCTCGGTGTAGCTGGGAACGCTCCAGACGTCGACAGGGATGCCATACTTTTCGGCGAGGATTGTCTGTGCGCGGAGTGCCTCGTTGAGGATGGGGCCGCTGCCGAAGAGTTGCGCCTGCGCTGGGCCTGAAGTGGCGGCGCGGAACTTGTAGAGGCCCTTCAGAACGCCGTCGGCTGCGCCTTCCGGCATCGCCGGCTGCTCGTAGTCCTCGTTGTACATGGTCACGTAGTAGAAGACGTCTTCGCCTTCCTGGTACATGCGGCGGATGCCGTCCTGGAGGACGATCGCGAGTTCAAAGACGTAGGCGGGATCGTACGTCACACAGGTGGGGACGGTGCTCGAGAGGACGAGCGAGTGGCCGTCCTGATGCTGCAAACCTTCACCAAGCATGGTGGTGCGGCCGGCGGTTCCGCCCATCAGGAAGCCCTTGCCGCGCGAGTCCGCGAAGGCCCAGACCATGTCTCCGATGCGCTGGAAGCCGAACATGGAGTAGTACATGTAGAAGGGAATCGAGGGGACGCCGTAGTTTGAGTAGGCAGTTCCGGCGGCGGTGAAGGAGGCCATGGAACCAGCTTCTGTGATGCCCTCCTCAAGGATCTGGCCGTCCTTCGCCTCGCGGTAGTAAAGCAGCATGTCCGCGTCGTGTGGCGTGTACTTCTGGCCTTCGGGGGCGTAGATGCCTACCTGGCGGATAACGGACTCAAGGCCGAAGGTGCGGCCTTCGTCCGGGACGATGGGGACTACGAACTTGCCGAAGGTCTGGTCTTTGAGCAGGTGCTTCAGGATGTTGACGAAGCCCATCGTGGTGGAGACGGCGCGCTTGCCTGAGCCTGCAGTCCACTCCTTGAAGTAGTCAAGATTTGGCGCAACGAAGTTCAGTTTGGGCATCTCGCGCGTGGGCAAGTAACCACCGAGTGCTGTCCGGCGCTTCTGCATGTACACGATCTCAGGGGAATCCTGCGCGGGACGGTAGAATTTTCCATCTTTCGCGGCCTCTTCGGGAACAGGGATGTCAAAGCGCTTTACGAAGGCGGCGAGCGCATCGTCGGCCAGCTTTTTCTCGGAGTGCGTCGCGTTGCGGGCCTGCGCGGAGCCGAGGCCGTAACCCTTCACGGTCTTCGCAAGGATGACGGTGGGACTGCCTTTGTGCTCGAGCGCACGCTTGTAGGCGTTGTAGATCTTGATGGGATCATGACCGCCGCGGTGCAGCTTTGCGAGCTCGTCGTCCGGGATGTCCTTGACCAGTTCGAGCAGCTCGGGATACTTGCCGAAGAAGTGCTGGCGAAGATACGCACCATCCTTGGCTTTGAAGTTCTGGTAGTCGCCATCGACGCACTCTTCCATGCGACGCAGAAGAAGGCCGGTGTGGTCTCGCTCGAAGAGAGCGTCCCAATCGCTGCCCCAGATGACCTTGATGACGTTCCAGCCAGCGCCGTGGAAGACGCCTTCGAGCTCGTCGATGATGCGCTTGTTACCGCGAACCGGGCCGTCGAGGCGCTGCAGGTTGCAGTTCACGACGAAGATGAGGTTGTCGAGCTTCTCACGTGCGCCGAGAGAGATGGCACCGAGGGTGTCGACCTCGTCGGTCTCGCCGTCGCCGACGAAGGCCCAGACCTTGCGCGGCGTGGCTTCGATGAGGCCGCGGTTCTCGAGATACTTCATGAACCGCGCCTGATAAATGGCGTTCAGCGGGCCAATACCCATCGAGACAGTGGGGAAGTTCCAGAAGTCCTTCATCAGCCACGGGTGTGGATAAGACGAGAGGCCGGGCTCGCCGCGAAGTTCGTGGCGGAAGTTGCCGAGGCGGGACTCGTCAAAGCGGCCTTCGAGGAAGGCGCGGGCGTAGACGCCGGGCGAGGCGTGGCCCTGAAAGTACACGAAGTCGCCGGGCTGCTGCGGACCGCCAGTGGGCGAAGGATACTTGGCGTGGAAGAAGTGGTTGAAGCCGACCTCGAGCAGCGTCGCGAGCGACGAATAAGTGGAGATGTGGCCGCCGATGCCGGCGTCCTTCTTGTTCTGGCCGTGGACCATGGCCATGGCGTTCCAGCGGATCAGGCTCTCGACGCGGCGCTCCAGCACGCGGTCGCCGGGGTAGGGGACTTCATCGTGCTTGGGGATGGTGTTGCGATAGGGCGTGGTCAGTTCGGTGGGAGTGGGCACACCGGCCTCGCGTGCACGCTGGCGAAGGGCCTCGAGGAGCTCGGCACCGTGTTGCCAGTCGGCTGCGACAACATCGTCGAAGGCTTCAATCCACTCGGACACTTCTGCGGAGTGGTCAATTTGGACAGCGGTGAGATCGGGTGCTTCGAGCTTGGTCGACATGGGTGTGGGGTTCCTCTAATGGCGCTATTGATAAAGATAATAGGTGTGCGGGGAAACGTCATCTTCCGATCGTTGAATGCTAAGCGTGGCCGTTTCCGTAGACCCCATCTACAAAGATTCGCGCTCTAGCGTATTCGTCACTGGCAGCATACAACTGCCGCAGAATTTCGCTCTAGTGGTTCTCAGCGGTTTGTCGCAACGCTTGCAGGGGGGACCGTAAAGGGAGAGACGGTGGTGCCACACCGCATTGGGATTTGTCTCTCTGTAGCCTGTCATCGCTTCGTAGCGGTCTAGCATTGGAGCGAAACGTTCCGTCAAAGGAACGCTCTTGAGAGGCATGCCCGTCGCAGCACGATGGTCTTTCACAGATTGCAACCCGGCCCGAAAGAGTGGGGTGATCTCGCTAAATTCCTGGTCGTCAAGCATTGGTACCTCAGCTTTACAACGCCAGCACCAGAGTATCCGCATGACTGATCATCGCTCCCTTGAAGGTGAAAGGGTGAGGGTGAATTGATAGTTCCCGCGAAGTCGTTGTTTTCGGCAACTTAGTTTCCTAGCTGGAGTAATCCGCGTTGATTGCGACGTACTCCGCAGTCAGATCGCAGGTGAGAAACTTCGTCTCTGCCGTGCCCACACCAAGATCGAGCCGTATGGTGTATTCGCGCTCCAGCATGGTCTGGTGGGTGGCCGCTTCGTCGAACTCAGGCACGCGAAGACCATTTGCAAGCACAAGGTGTGGCCCAATCCATACGGTCACGTTGTTTGGATCGAAGTCCACGCCAGAGTAACCAGCCGCGGCGAGCAGGCGGCCCCAGTTGGGATCGCCGCTCGACCATGCAGTCTTGTTCAGCGGCGAGTGGGCGATCGCCTTGGCGACCTTGCGAGCGTCGGCTTCGGTCGCGGCTCCGGTGATGTGGAGATTGACGAGGTGAGTCACGCCTTCGCCGTCATCGACGATCTGGTGGGCGAGCGAGTTGCAGACCAGGCCGAGGGCATTCGCGAAGGCCTCGCCTATGCGACCGCTGCCGGTGGCGTCGAGCTTCACGCCGCTGGCACCGCTGGCCATCAGAAGGACGGTGTCATTGGTGGAGGTATCGCCGTCGATCGAGATGCTGTTGAAGCTGCCCTCCGCAGCGAGCGCGAGAAGAGGCTCAAGCTCCGACGGTGTGGCGTCGAGATCGGTGAAGAGGTAGACCAGCATGGTCGCGTGGGGCGGCATGGCAGCCGCGAGCTGGGGATGGATCATGCCCGCGCCCTTGGCGACGCCAAAGATGCGAAACTCCATCCCGGCGTAGTCGGGGTGGGTGGCATCAATGCCCACGATGGCGCGAGCGACCTTCATCCGGGTGTCTGTAGTGAGGATGGCGCTGGCGAAGAGTTCGGCGTGGGCGGCGGAGGGTCCGATCGCACCGGCTGTCGAGGGCAGGGCTGCGACGATCTTTTCGGCGGGAAACGGGACGCCAATGATGCCAGTCGAGGAGGGGAAGACCTCGTCGAAGATGCAGTGGAACTCTTCAGCAGCGGCTACGCAGGTCTGGATGCAGGCTTCGATGCCAGCTTCTCCGGTCATGCAGTTGGCGTTACCGGAGTTGACGAGGATCGCGGAGACGCGACCGCCGGTGGCAGCGAGGTGCTTTCTGCCAACGATGACGGGAGCGGCAACGACGCGGTTTCGGGTGAACATGGCCGCGGCGTTGGCCCCACCGGGGGCAAGGGCGACGGCGAGATCAAGTTTACCGCTGACTTTGATGCCAGCTTTGACTGCTCCCCATTGGAAGCCGAGGGGAAGATCTGCGGAGGGGGGCGTTGCTTCGGAACTCATAGAAATTACTTTATCAAGCGAATCTCGACGGGAGAGAAAGGGACGGGATATTCTGTTTGAGAAAACGATTTCTCGAGCCGCTGGAGTCGAGGGCGAAAGGGAACTGGAGAGTAGATCGATGTTGCTGAGAGAGTTGCGTACCGAGGTGCTGGAAGCAAACCTGGAACTCGTGAAGCGGGGCCTGGTGCTGTATACGTTTGGCAACGCTTCGGGCGTCGACCGGGAGCAAGGGCTCGTGGTCATCAAGCCGTCAGGCGTGGACTATGACGATCTGCGCCCGGAGCACATGGTGGTGACGGACCTGAACGGGAAGATCGTCGATGGTAACCTGAAGCCGTCTTCGGACCTGGATACGCACACGCTGCTCTATCGGGAGTTCTCCGCGATCGGGGCGGTCGTGCACACGCACTCTGAGTTTGCGACGAGCTTCGCGCAGGCAGGCATGCAGATTCCGGCGCTCGGCACGACGCATGCGGACTACTTCTACGGGCCGGTGCCGGTAACGGCGGTGCTATCCGATGATGCGATCGGTGGAGCGTACGTACACGAGACCGGTGTCGCGATCGTGAAGCGATTTGAAGGCATTGATCCGATGGCGGTTCCCGCGGTACTGGTAGCCGGACATGCTCCGTTCGCCTGGGGCAAGGACGCGCATGATGCGGCGCACAATGCGGTGGTGCTCGAAGCAGTTGCGAAGATGGCGTACAAGACGCTGATGCTAAACCCGGACTGTGACGGTGTTTCACAGGCGCTGCTGGACCGGCACTACTTCCGAAAGCATGGCGCGAAGGCTACGTACGGGCAGTAAGGCACATGTGCCAGAGGTAGATAACGCGGTTCGTGCTCTGCACAAATGTCCCACCCATCGCGGTGAAACGGCGATGGATGGGGCTCCCGGATTCGGGTTAGTCGAGAGGCTCGAAGACGACGGGGATCGTGCGGCCGGTCTCGCTGCTCTCGCGGGCCAGTTCAAGCAGACGGATGACCTGGTAGCCGTCGGTGGGCGTGACGGCGAGTTTGCCGGTGCCGCGGATGGCATCACGAACGTTGAGGTAAAAGCCGCGATAGTCGCCGAGTTCGGTCTCGACTTCGTAGGTTGTCAGCTCTGTGGGCTTCTCGGGGTCGGGGGCGATGAAGATCTTGCCCCATCGAGTAGAACTCTCGCCGAGCCAGTCGTCGCCGGGCTCAGGCTTGCCGTTGCTCCCGAGGCGTGGAACCTTGGCCCCTGCGACAAGAGCCGGCTCCTGGGGGTCCAGACCGTACTTGCGGAAGCTGCCCTTGGTGCCGTGCAGGTGAAATCGTGGGCCGGGATCGGCGGCGATCATGGTGGCGCGACAGATCGCCAACATTCGCGGGTAATGCAACGTGATGTCGAAGGCGTCTTCGATCTCGGAGTTGTCGCGATCGGTGCGCACGCTGGCGGTGATCGCCTGTGGCACGCCGAAGAGGCACAGGACCTGGTCGACGAGGTGGGGGCCCAGGTCGAAGAGCATGCCGTTCGAGGGGTGAGCAGCTTCTTTCCAGGTTCCTGTGCGCGGGATGGGACGGAAGCGGTCGAAGTGCGATTCAAAGGTGGTCAGGCGACCGAGTGCTCCCTGCAAGAGAAGGGCGCGGACGGTGAGGAAGTCGCCATCCCAACGGCGGTTGTGGAAGGGCGCGAGGATCAGCTTCTTTTCCGCCGCGAGCTTCGCCATCGTAGCGGCTTCAGCGCTGGTGGCAGCCAGCGGCTTGTCGACGACGACATGCTTGCCTGCTTCGAGGCACCGCATGGCAAGATCGAAGTGGGTCTCGTTGGGAGTGCCGACGACGACGAGTTGGGCGTCTGAAGCGAGGACTTCGTCGACGCTGCGAAGGATTGTGGCATCGGGGTAGGCCTTCGAGGCCTCATCACCCTTGCGTTGCATGATGGACGAGAGCTGAAGACCGGGGACGGCGCTGATGAAGGGAGCGTGGAAGACGCGGCCAGCCAGACCGAATCCGAGTACAGCGGCCTTGATGGAGTCTTTTTCTACTTGCGGCGGCATTCTTTATTCCTTTGAAGAGAAGGTTTACCGGAGTGGTCAGGCTTGCAAACGGCTCAATGGCTGATCGCTGAGGCTCACTATGCGAGACGAGATCGAAACTCAGTTCTCTTCGCGGGGACGTTGATACGGTTTTTGCATGAGGGCGCGAGCTTCGTTGACTGCGCCCTGGGTGTTGTCGTTGGTCTGAACAGCGAGACGGTACTCGTTTACGGCGCGATCGCGCTGGCCGGTTACGTCGAAGATGCGGCCTAGTTGAATGTGGCTCCAGACCTCGACCCACTTCGGATCGCCGTCTCCTCGGAGTGCATCGCGGAAGGAGTTCGCCGAGGACTGATAGTTGCGCTGGGTAAAGAAGATCTCGCCGATGCGGTAGTTGGCAAGTGAACTGGTCTTGTTGATATCGAGCGCTTTCTGATACTCGCCGAGCGCAGCCATCAGGTCTCCCTGGGCGGCCTGGTTTTGACCGCGAAGGACGGCGACGCGGACAGCGAGGTCGGGGGTGCTTTTCAGTAGCCAGTTGTCCGGGTCGATGTTGATGCGACGAGGGCGGCCGAAGGTCTCAATGGTGTACTGCGACTCGCTGCCGGAGACGTCGACGCGGCGAAGTTCGGTTTTACCGTCCGTCTCGATGCGCAGGGCGACCGGCATGCGGAAGAGGTCGAGATCCTGATCGATGGAGCCGACGGTTCGGAAGCCTTTGTTGTTGCCAAGACGATACACGGTGAACTTGTTGTGGAACTGCGGTGCGCCAGTGCCGTCGAGCCATTGAGCGAAGAATGCCTGCAAGTTCGGAGCGCTGCCGTTGGCGGGAGTGACAAGTTGAGCTTCGGCCACCGTCTCGACGTTGGAGCTGCGGATGCCTTTGTCGGTGTACTGGGAGAGAAGGCCGCGAAGGAACTTCTTGAAGACCTCGTCGCCCATCTCCCAGCGGAGCATATGGAAGACCATCGCGCCTTTTTCGATGGTCATGTTCTGGAATTGAGGGGAGAAGTAGTCGAGACGGCCCAGCGTTGTGAGCGGTTCGGTGTCATAGGCCAGCGCGGCGGCGGACTCGTCCGTGATCGCGTTCTGGAAGGACGTCTTGCCGGCAGTCTCTTCGAGATACATCAGCTCGGAGTAGCGCGACATGCCGTTGGTGATCCAGGCATCGTTGAGGGTTGCCGGTGAGACCTCCGACCCCCACCACTGGTGCGCGATGGTGTTGGCCAGAAGGCGACGGCTGTTCTTGTCGCCAATGCGATTGCCCGCGATGGCAGCGATCTGGGGTGCCCATGCCGCGGAAACCGCGTCATCAGGCAGTTCGACGATGTTCAGGCGTCCGGACTCAGGCTGGCCGAAGATGGAGCTGAAGTACTCGAATTGCTCCGCCGCGGTTTCGGCGTATCCGCTTGCGGGCGACTTGTGCTTCTCTGTCACCCAGATGCGGACGTTCGGGATACCAGGAGCCGAAATCGGCGCGAGAAACTTGCCGATGATCAGGGTGCCGGGGAAACCGGGTTTGGTCCAGTTGAAGTTGTACTCGGTGCGATTGCCAGCGATGCTCTTCGGCGTCGACTCTGTCGTCGTGCTGCCGACGACGCGATACTCCGACGGAACGTGGATGTGCATCTCCGCGGTGAAACGGTTAGTGAACAACCCAGGGGTGGCGAGCGGGAACCATCTCCCGGCGTAGAGCAGGATTGAGACAGGATCGGCGACGGCGGCAAGCTTGATGCCTTCAACGGGGCTGGTGTCAGAGCCGGTCAGAGTACCGGAATAATCGAAGGTGAGCGTCGTGCTTGAGCCCTTGGCGAGCTGCGACGCAAGCGGAATGCGAACAGTTGAGTTCGTCGTCAGGCGTTCCGGCGTGAGCGCGTGCTGCGCAGCGTCTACAAGCTTCGAGATCTGGAGGCCATTGTTCAGCTCAAGCGTGATCTGGGAGACATCTTCGAGCGCGGTCAACGTGACGGCAACCGTCGCTGTCAGCTTGTTCGTGGCTGGATCGACATCGGCGTTAATGACATATCCAGTCGCCTGCACCTGTGCACGCACGGAGGCGGCCAGCAGTCTGCTGGAGTACAGCACGAGCATGCAGAGGGAGATGTGCGCCAGGGGGGAGCGGAGAATGCGGTTCATGCGCGTGAAGTTCCTCACAACCAACGATAACAACGATATCTTCAATAGGTTAGACGCTGCGAGTGGGCGATTGAGATTGCACAAAACTTTGCGGGGCGAGGTCTGGATTCGGGAGAGCGCGAAAAGATCAGAGCCCGAGCAGGCCACTGATGATCTCCGACACCCGAGCGATCGGGTGAGCTTCCGGATCGGGAAGCAGCTGCATCCGAAGGCCGGCGAGGTCTTCGATCATCTGATTGCGCTCTGAGGTATCAGCCAGCAGCGGAGTGAGTGCGGCGGCGAGATCTTCCGGTGTTAACTGCTGCTGGAGGAGCTCCGGCACGATCCTCCTACCCGCGATGAGGTTCACCATCGCGATGGGCAGGTTGCCATGCCTGTCGACTTCGGCGGCGATCTCCGTCGGGTACCTGACCAGATGTTTCGCGAGCGCGAAGGTGAGCGGTGAGACACGGTATACGACGACAAAGGGATTGCCGATGACCGCAGCCTGGACGGTTGCGGTCCCGCTGGCGACGACTGACGCGCGAGCATGGAAGAGCGCTTCGCGGGCATCCGGAACCAGATGGATGTAGGGCAGAGGCGCTGAGCTGGCAGTTGGGCGAAAGGTGATCCATCCCTTGACGAACTCCTGAAGCCGGGCGCGATCGATGGTGGAAGCAACCGGAAGGATGTATTCGCAGGGAAATGGAATGAGACTGGCCATCTGCACCATGGTGGGCAGGTTGGCGCTGATCTCTTTCCATCGGCTGCCGGGCAATAGCGCGATCCAGGGCTTGGCGGGATCGAGCTTGTAGTGCGCGGCGTAGGCCTCGCGCGTGACCGAGGGCATGGGAAGTGTTGCAAGAGGGTGGCCGATGAACTCCGCGTCGACGCCGCGGTTCAAGTAGAAAGGCTCTTCGAAGGGAAAGATGACGAGCATCTTGGTGACACGTTCCTGCACCCATTGCAGGCGGCTGCGCTTCCAGGCCCAGAGCTGCGGACTTACGAGGTAGACGACGGGAATGCCGAGCCGGTGAAGATGTTTCGCGAGCCGAAGGTTGACATCAGGGAAGTCAATGAGGATGGCGACTGAGGGCCGTTCGCGGCGGATAGCGCTGACCAGCTTTCGATACTGCGCATAGATAAACGGAGCGTGGCGGATCACCTCGGTGATGCCCATGTGAGCCACGTCTTCGGCTCGGACGATGCGACGCTGACCAGCTTCTTCCATCTCCCTGCCGCCAAGCCCGAAGAACGTCACGAACGGATGCTTCGACCTAAGATCGGCGATGAGCTGCGCACCGTAGTGATCGCCGCTCGCTTCCCCGGCGGAGAGAAAGATGCTCGGATTGGGTAGGTTAGCGATTTGTCCAGTTTAGACGGTCGATGAGAAGGTGTGACGGGCGACAGACGAACAGTGGGTATTGGGGGAAGATAGTGTGAACGCTACACCGTGACTCCTTGGTTGCTGCTCGTTACGAGCGCACCGTAAAATAGTTTCAACAAACAGATTTTATTGACCGTAGTCACCGCAGTATGAATGGACGGATGACGCGGTGGAAATGGGTCCGGCAGGCGCAATGGCTATCAACGAAGATTCGACGAGTACTCCGGTAGTTTTGCCGAACGAGAAACGCGCCATTCTGCATATCTGCCGGCGGGAGATGCTGCGTCCGCTGCGCGACCAGATCCTGCGGATCTCGGGATTCGATGTGGACTCGACGCTGTCTCCGGCTGAAGGACTGAGCATGTTCTGGGCGAAGCACTACGACTTGGTGCTGATCGATGTGGAAGGCGAGCAGGCGATCCAGGAGGCGGAGGCGATGTGCTCGGAGATCAAGACAGCCCAGCCCGAGCAACTCGTGGCGTTTGTCTGCAACTGGCGCGTGGCGATCCTGAGCGACTGCCCGGACGAGATTCTGCGGACGGAGTTTGATCCCGCAAGGTTTGTCGGCGGCGTGCAGGATATCGTCGCCAAGCAGTAACGACGTGGGCTTTCGAACCGTTTCACCTCACGATACGACCTTGGTAAGCCAGCCTTTGTTGCATTCAAAAATCACGCGTGATACAAACTAAATATTCCAGTTTGCCTTCGGGCAAATTTGAATTTCATGCAGAGTGGTTGAGGGACGAGCCCTGAGACGCCACGACAACCGGACAGAACATGCGTACCGGTGTCAACTCTCTCCTGGAAACAGGGAACATGAGATTCGGAGCACGCTGCCGCTAGTCCAGGGTGGGCATCCCCGCATTTCCTTCCTGTAAGGCCTCCAGAAAAGAGAACGTCTCAGCCAGCCGCACCCCTCGAGCACGAGAGAGTGTGCAATGGAGTATTCCTGTTCGGCGTATGAGTTGAAGTGCAATGAGTGCGGCAAGCGATTCGGCAACCAGCCCCTTTCCGCATGTGACGACTGCCTGGCCCCGCTTGAAGTTCACTACGATTTAGAGGCTGTTCGCACGGAGTTCACCCGCGAGAAGATCTCTGCTGGCCCTGCAAACATCTGGCGCTACAAGGCCCTGCTGCCGATCCCTGCTGGATTCGAGCCAGACCTTCCGGTGGGTTTTACGCCGCTGGTGAAGGCGAAGCGCCTGGGCAAGCGCATTGGCGCGAACAATCTTTACATCAAGAACGACGCTGTCTGCTTTCCGACCCTTAGCTTCAAGGACCGCGTTGTGTCTGTCGCGCTGGCGAATGCTCAGGCGTTTGGGTTTGAGACGGTCGGGTGCTCGTCAACTGGGAACCTGGCGAACTCCGTAGCAGCGCAGGCTGCGCGCCTTGGCCTCAAGGCCTGCATTCTCGTTCCGGCTGACCTGGAGCCGGCGAAGATTCTCAACACGCTGGTATACGGCGCGCGGCTGGTGCGGATCGATGGCAACTACGACCACGTAAACCGGCTCTGCACACTGATTGCCGACGACTACAAGTGGGGCTTCGTCAACGTGAATCTGCGGCCTTACTACGCTGAAGGTTCGAAGACCGTTGGCTACGAGATTGCCGAGCAGTTGGGATGGAAGCTGCCCGATAATATGGTCTGCCCGATGGCCGGTGGATCGCTGATTCGCAAGATTCGCAAGGCCTTCAACGAACTGATCGCGCTGGGGCTGGTGGAAGACAAGCCAGTGCGGTTCTTTGGCGCACAGGCGTCGGGCTGCTCGCCCATATCGACCGCGGTGAAGCAGGGAACGGACTCCATTGAGCCACAGCGTCCCAACACGATTGCCCGGTCGTTGGCGATCGGCAACCCTGCGGATGGACCGGCGGCGGCGAAGATGATCGCGGGTACGAATGGCTGGGCTGAGGACGTCTCGGACGTCGAGATCGTGTCGGGGATTCAGGAGCTGGCGGAGACCGAGGGCATCTTTACTGAGACAGCAGGCGGCGTAACAACGGCAGTTGCAGCGCGACTCTATGCGGACGGTCGCATCTCCGAAGACGAGACGACGGTAGTCTGCATCACCGGAAACGGCTTGAAGACCACGGATGCGATTGCGAACCGGTACGAGCTGGATCGCGCGGTTCGTCCGCGGCTGGCGGACTTCGCCGAATACATCAACGACCTGGATGGAGTCCGTGAGCCGGAGTTGGAACTGGCCGGAGTGTAGAAGAAGGCATACCCCAGAATGTGACGGCTTTGTTGCCAAGGCTAAAGCCTTGGTTTCCCTGAAAGAAAAAGTAGGAGAACTGAATCAATGTCCATAAAAGTTGTACTTCCGACTGCCTTTATCCGTCATACCGATGGGCAAAAGCAGTTTGCTTCAACCGCTGAGAATCTTCCCGGCCTGCTTGCCGATATCGACCAGACCTTCCCCGCGCTTGCGACGCAGATCAAGGGCGACGATGGCAAGCTGCGGAAGTTCATCAACATCTACATCAACGACGAAGACATCCGCTTCCTGGGCGGCGATACGTATAGCTTCCAGGAGGGCGATGAAGTGATGCTGATCCCGTCCATCGCCGGCGGAAGCGTCTAACGATAAGTGCTACAGACGACAAATGCGCGCCCTTACGGCGCGCATTTTGTTTGCTTTGGACGACACGAAGCAACGGGACGGAGCTTCCCGGCCTCTTACGAGATGTGGCTTTGCGCGGGGCGCGCGGCTAAATCGCCGTAAGAAAGAAGAAGACCAATGTTCCTGATCCTCGCCGTTGTTCTCGTACTCTGTTGGGTGGGTGGCTTCACCCTGTTCCATGTCAGCGGATTTCTGATTCACCTGCTGCTGATCTTTGCGGTCATCTCGATTGTCATGCACTTTGTATCCGGCCGAAGAGCCTAGCGGCAATTTAGGTTATGGCTATAAAAAGACCGGGCGATTGAGCCCGGTCTTTTTTATGGCGCAGGGTGTTTTTACTGGTGCGACATAGGCTGAGGTCCTGAGGTGACGGGCGGAATGACCGTGCCTGCCAGAGCTTCGGGCAGCTCTTCCGAAAGAACAGGGAGCTCTTCTTCGAGCGCGAGGTGAAGCACCTCGTCCATCTGTTCGACAAAGTGGAGCTTCATCGAGGACTTCAAAAGCTCAGGAAGATCCGCGAAGTCGCGGCGATTCTCTGCAGGGAGGATCGCTTCGAAGATACCGGCGCGATGAGCTGCGAGGAGCTTCTCCTTCAGGCCGCCGATAGGAAGCACCTTGCCGCGCAGAGTGATCTCGCCGGTCATGGCGATGTCGCGACGCACCTTGATCTTCGTGAGCGCGCTGGCGAGGGCCGTGGCGAGTGTGATGCCTGCCGACGGGCCGTCCTTGGGGATGGCGCCTTCAGGAACGTGGACGTGGATATCGAGATGGCGATAGAAGTCGCGCTCGAGGCCAAGCTGACGTGCGCGTGAGCGAATGTAGCTGAGAGCAGCTTGTGCGGACTCCTGCATGACGTCGCCGAGTTGACCGGTGGTCGTCAGCTTGCCCTTGCCGTCGAGGATCTGCACTTCTGTCTGGAGAATGCTTCCGCCAACTTCCGTCCATGCAAGGCCAGTGACGAGACCGACCTCGCTCTTCTCGTGCACTTGAGAGTCGCGGAACTTTGCGACGCCAAGGATGGATTCGAGGTTCTCCGCAGTGATATCTTCCTGGTGCTCCGGGCCGTTCTGGACGACACGGCGGGCGACCTTGCGGCAGACGTTGCCGATCTCGCGTTCGAGATTGCGGACGCCAGCCTCGCGCGTGTAACCGCGGATGATTCCTCTGAGCGCGTCGTCGGTGAAGTTGATCTGTTGAGCGGTGACGCCAGTGCCCTCAAGCTGCTTCTTGACGAGATACTGCTTGGCGATCTCGAGCTTCTCGACCTCGGTGTAGCCGTGCAGGCGGAGGATCTCCATGCGGTCCTGCAGCGGGCCGGGGATGGTGTGCAGGACGTTCGCAGTGGCCACGAAGAGAACTTGCGAGAGGTCGTACTCGACATCGAGATAGTGGTCCTGGAAGGAGGTGTTCTGCTCAGGGTCGAGGACTTCCAACAGAGCGCTTGCCGGGTCCCCGCGGAAGTCCGAGGCCATCTTGTCGATCTCGTCGAGCATGAAGACGGGGTTCTTGGTGCCGGCCTTCTTCATCGACTGGATGATTTGACCGGGGAGTGCGCCAATGTAAGTGCGGCGATGGCCGCGGATCTCGGCCTCATCACGAACGCCTCCGAGAGACATGCGGACGAACTTGCGGCCGGTCGCCTTGGCGATGGACATACCAAGCGAGGTCTTGCCGACGCCCGGAGGTCCAACGAAGCAGAGGATCGAGCCTTTGGGGTTCTTGACGAGCTGGCGGACAGCGAGGAATTCGAGGATGCGTTCCTTGATCTTTTCGAGGCCGTAGTGATCTTCGTTAAGGATCTTCTCGGCGTGCTCGATGGATCGGATTTCTTTCGACCGCTTCTTCCACGGCACTGCCAGCAGCCAGTCGAGATAGTTGCGTGAGACGGTGGACTCAGCGGACATAGGAGGCATCGCTTCGAGCTTCTTGAGCTCCTGCGTCGCCTTCTCAAGCACATCCTTTGGCATGCCCGCTTCGTCGATCTTCTTCTTCAGGTCGTCAAACTCGGACTTCTCCCCGCGGCCAAGTTCCTTCTGAATGGCCTTGATCTTTTCGTTGAGGTAATACTCTTTCTGCGCCTTCTCCATCTGCCGCTTCACGCGCGACTGGATAGTCCGGTCCATGTTGAGCTTCTCGATCGCGACATCGAGGACATCGGCAATACGGGAGAGACGCATCTCGGGGTCGAAGACCTCGAGGAGCTGCTGCTTCTCTTCGATGGAGAGCTGAAGATTGGCGGCGATGGTGTCGGCCAGCTTGGTGGGTTCGTCCATGCGGACGGTGGCGGCCAGGGTCTCGTAGTTCAACGACTGCTGGAGCTTGATGTACTGCTCGAAGAGGGTGTGCACGCGCTGGGCGAGAGCTTCGATCTGTGGGGTCAGTTCGAGGCGGGACTTGCCTGTGCGGACGGTCGCGACGAAGAATCCGTCTTCGTCGTTGACCTCAGTCGCGCGGGCGCGCTCTACGCCTTCGACGAGAACCTTGATGTTGCCATCCGGCATCTTGACGCTCTGCACGATGTTGCCGATGGTGCCAGTAGCGAAGATGTCATCGGCGTTGGGTTCGTCCACCGAGGCGTCATGCTGGGTCGCGAGGAAGATCTTGCGATCGCCGTTGAGAGCCTCTTCGAGGGCGCGGACGCTGGACTCACGGCCGACGACGAAGGGCGTCATCATATGGGGGAAGATCACCATGTCGCGAATCGGCATCATTGGAAGCTTGCGGAGTTCGCCGGTCAGAGTCTCTTTTGCTCGATTTGTCATATATCCCCATTAGACGTTCGGCAGCGCTGCAGGATGCAAGCGGGGCTACCGCGCGTTTACGTGATTGTAATTGGGGAGGGAGGAACATGCGAATCTGACCGGGGCCTGATTTAGCACCCGATCAAATTGCCGATCCCAGGTGTAGCGAAGAATCAGTGAGCGCGTTTTGCGAAGGGATCATTGGCATCGAGGCGGCCGTTTGCCTCGGTCAAGAGCGAATCCAGAAGATGTTGAACTGCCCTCGTGAGTTCATTCGAGACCTGATCCGGCGCTGTAATCCGCAGATGCCAGCGGTTTGCAGCCCGCGGAAAGAGCTGAGCAGACGACCGGCGACTGAAGCAGTCCACACCATTGATGCAGGCCAAGGCAAAGGCGGAGTGCTGGGCCACCTTGGACCAACTACCAAATCCCTCTCGATCCAGGCTGAATATGGGAACCGTCAGGGTTTGAATGTCCCCGCAGGTTCCGACCACGGAATGCCCTAAATTCTGTGTAATCAACAGGCTCCGGCGATCTTCCGAGATAGCGACGGACTGCTCGTATCCAGGGCAACCATGATCGACAAACTCAAGGGTGGGGTATTTGTGGAGGGTGCCGTTAATGTAGGCGACTGTGTCATCAGGGGACAAGTTCGGAGTCTGCGCCTCGGCCGACTTTACAAGGCAGAGCAAGAAAACCAACACCACAATGTTTCGGAAAGTTTGTGTCAATGGTCTTCTCCATTTTGACAGGATCGCGGGGAGAAGATGGAGAGAGCTTGGCTCGCACACGACCCTGGACGCCCTATCGGCAGTTTGCCTCATCCTGTTCAGTCGTCAGAAAAACTTTCTTTGTCGCAATAGAAAAAGCCTGAAGAGAGGTTGGCTCTTCAGGCTCTTTACTGAATCATCTAGCTCAGCCAGCTTTTTCGAGCATCAGCGGCAGCGTAAGCTCGCGCTTCTGCACCATGGCCTCTGTAATAACGAGGTCCTTGACCTTCTTGTTGCCGGGGACGTGGTACATGAGGTCAAGCATTAGCTCCTCAAGGATCATGCGCAGACCACGCGCACCGACCTTGCGGTTGAGTGCCTCACGGGCGATGCCGCGGGCGGCATCGTCGGTGAAGGTGACCTTCACGCCTTCGTAGTCGAAGAGCTTGGCGTACTGCTTGAGGATCGCGTTGCGTGGCTTGGTGAGGATGTCGATGAGCGCCGCTTCGTCGAGCTCGTCGAGGATTCCGAGGACAGGGAGTCGGCCTACGAACTCCGGAATCAAGCCGTACTTCAGCAGGTCCTGCGGTTCGGCCTGGCGGAGCATCTCGGAGTCGCGCTGGGCGCGGATCGGAGTCGCGATCTCCTTCGCGTCAGCATCTGCAATAGCGCGGAACCCCAGGGCCTTCTTGCCGATGCGGCGACCGATCACCTTCTCGAGACCGACGAATGCGCCGCCACAGATGAAGAGGATGTTGGTCGTGTCGATAGCGGTGAACTCCTGGTGCGGATGCTTGCGTCCACCCTGCGGTGGAACGTTCGCGACGGTACCTTCGAGGATCTTGAGCAGCGCCTGCTGCACGCCTTCACCGGAGACGTCGCGGGTGATGGAGGGGTTCTCATCCTTGCGGCCGATCTTGTCGATCTCGTCGATGTAGATGATGCCGCTCTGGGCGCGGGTGACGTCGCCTTCAGCTGCCTGGAGGAGCTTGAGGATGATGTTCTCAACATCTTCGCCGACGTAGCCGGCCTCGGTGAGGGTAGTCGCATCCACGATGGCAAACGGCACATCGAGCATCTTCGCGAGCGTCTGCGCGAGGAGCGTCTTGCCGGAGCCGGTGGGACCGACGAGGAGGATGTTGGACTTCGCGAGTTCTACATCGTTGCCGCGCGTCTTGTTCATCTGGATGCGCTTGTAGTGGTTGTAGACAGCGACGGCGAGCTTCTTCTTGGTCTGGTCCTGGCCAATCACGTACTCGTCGAGGAACGCCTTCACTTCTTGCGGCTTAGGCAGGTGGGCAGGCGCGGAGCCGGGAGCGGCTTCGGTGCGATCGTCCTCGAGGATGGAGTTGCAGACGGCTACGCACTCATCGCAGATGTAGGCGCGAGGGTAGTCCGAGGGGGAGGAGATAAGCTTGGCGACCGCATCCTGCGATTTGTGGCAAAACGAGCAGCGAAGAGATTCGTCAGTGCCGCGCGACGTTTTCATTGAGGGAACAGCTCCTGTCGAGACCAAGGTGACCCATTACTTGTGTCACGTTATATCGAAGTTTACACCTGATCGTTGCGACCGGCATTGTGGGCAAGTCGAAGTTAATTGCCGGCGGGTACCGGTTAGGGTGCGTGCTGGTAATGTGCCAAAACAATCGCCCGAGAGTGCTCGGGCGATTGCTTTGTACAACGGATGACAGAGTGAAGCGGATTTAGGTGCGCGGCCGGTCGATGATGTCGTCGATAATGCCGTACTCCTTGGCCTGGGGCGCGGTCATGATGAAGTCGCGCTCCACGTCTCGTTCGATCTGTGCGAGTGGCTGGCCGGTGGAATGGCTCATCAGCTTGTTGGTGATCTCACGGATGCGAAGAATCTCGCGGGCGTGGATGTCGATGTCCGTCGCCTGTCCGCTGAGGCCGCCCATCGACGGCTGGTGGATGAGGATGCGCGAGTTGGGCAGAGCGAAACGCTTGCCCTTCTTGCCGGCCATCAACAGGAAGGCTCCCATGCTGGCGGCCTGTCCGATGCAGAAGGTGACGACATCGTTCTTGATGTACTGCATGGTGTCATAGATCGCCAGACCTGCGGTGATGGAGCCGCCCGGAGAGTTGATGTAGAGCTGGATGTCCTTCTCCGGGTCTTCACCGCTGAGGAACAGCATCTGCGCGATGATGACGTTGGCGATGTTGTCGTCGATCGGGGTGCCGAGAAAGATGATGTTGTCGCGGAGCAGACGGCTGTAGATGTCGTAGGCACGTTCGCCACGACTCGTCTGCTCGATCACCATAGGTACTAGTCCCATAACACGCTCTTTCCTTTTGCTGGTGTTGCCACCGCGGTTCTGATGCACTTGATTGGGTTGTGTGTATGAGGGTTTCTCTTACGAAGCCAGCTTTTCGTAGAGCAGGTTGCCGACCTTTTCGCGCTTCATCTGATCGCGAAGCCTGTCGATGCCGCCGTCGGAGGCGAGACGAGCAGCAAGCGTCTCGTAGGGCTCGCGCGACTGCATGGAGAGCATCATGACTTCGTTGTTGAGCTCGTCTTCGCTGATCTCGACGTTCTCCGCCTGGGCGAGCTTGTCGAGGATCATCGAAGCCTTCACTTCGTTGACAGCCTGGTCGCGCTGCGCGGCGCGGAGACGGGCGAAGTCGAGCTTGCGCATGTCGTCGGTGCTCATGCCCTGCTGGGCAAGCGCGCGAAGGCCACGGTCGAGACGAGCATCGATCTGCTGCTGCACGAAAGACTCCGGAACAGGGAAGGGATACTTCTCGATGAGGTCGCCGAGGAGCTTGTCCTTGGCGACGTTCTGGAGCGACTCCGCCTTGCGGCTAGACGCCATCTCTCGGAGCTTCGACTCGAACTCTTCCCAGGTCTCGAAGGCTCCGAGCTGCGAAGCGAACTCGGCATCGCGGGCAGGGAAGGTCTTCTTCTTGATGGCCTTGACGGTGACGTCGTAGCTGACGGTCTGACCGGCGAGCTTGGGTTCACCGAAATCCGCCGGGTAAGAGACCTCGAAGCTCATCTCCTGGCCGGGCTTGGTGCCGCGCAGAGCGTCGTTGAAGGCAGGCAGGGTGTTCTTGCCGCCGATCTCCACGAGGACGTTGTCGCCGGTGATGGGCTCGGTCTGCGAGGTGTTTTCGACGCCATCTTCAGTAACGGTCTGAGCGAGGTCCTTGATCTGGCCCTTGAACTCGATCTCGGCCCAGTCGCCATCGACAAGCTCGCGCTCTTCTTCGACGGGTTCGACGACGGCGTGGCTCTCGAGAACGCGGTCAAGCTCGGCCTGGAACTCCTCGTCGGTCAGGGTGGCGTCCTGCTTTTCGACGTGGACGGTCTCGTAGCCAGTCAGATCGATCTCGGGGAAGACTTCGAAGGCGGCCTTGAACTTCAGTGGCTGACCGTCGAGAAGCTGCATATCGACCATCTGCGGCTGCGAGGCCGGGGTGATCTTCTGCGAATCGATGGCCTGCTTGAAGCGGTCGGAGACGAGGCTCTCGAGGACTTCCTGGCGGACTTCCTTGGCGAATCGGGTCTTGATGAGCGACTCAGGAACCTTGCCGGCGCGGAAGCCGGGGATGCGGGCGAGCTTCTGGTAGCGCTTGGTGACGGTCTTAAAGGCTTTCGAGACTTCGTCGGCGGGGACTTCGACTTCGATCTCGCGGGCGAGTTCGGGGTTCAGCGTGGGGCCGTGCTGGTGCTGGTGCAGGCCGGGCGCGAGATCGCTGTGGTCGTGATCGTGCGCGTGGTCATGATCGTGATCGTGGGTGTGGTCGTGTGCTGCTTCAGGAGTCGTTTCAAGCTCGGTAGGGGTCAATGTCTTGTTGCCTTTCGGAGTGCGTGTGACGAAATCTTTTAGGCCGGTGTGCGCGGATATTCACGCAGGATGCGACCGACGCCTCAACCTTTACTGTACGAGCCTTGAATGGGAGGGGTCAAACGGGGTCCTGCTGAAAACGGGGATTTCCCGCCCTGGAACCGAATAGGATTGAACCTAGTGAAAGCGATTGCGAAGAAGAGTGTCGTGGCAGATGGGAAGTTGACGGTTCTGCAGGAGATCCAGGCGGGAATCGTGGCCTGCCGGCAGTGCGAGCGACTGCGGGCTTATTGCGAGAATCTTGGCGTGGTGAAGCGAAGGGCTTACATCGACCAGACGTACTGGGCGAAGCCGGTGGCCGGATTCGGCGACCCGAAGGCGCGGATCTTGATTATCGGGCTGGCTCCGGGAGCGCACGGGGCGAATCGGACGGGAAGGCCGTTTACCGGGGATGGGGCCGGGAACTTCATGTATCCCGTGCTGCACGAGGTGGGGCTGGCGAACCACGGCAACGCGGTCTCGCGAGACGACGGCCTGAAGCTGCGGCACGCGTGGATCTGCTCCGTGGTCCGATGCGCTCCACCGGGGGACAAGCCTACGCCCCAGGAGATCCGCAACTGCGCGAGGCACCTGACGGCAGAGGTTGGGGAACTCAAGCGGGTGAAGGTGGTCGTGGCGCTGGGGAAGATCGCATTCGATGGCTATCTGGCGCACCTCCTCGCTGCTGGCGTGATCGAGCGGCGGTCGGCCTACAAGTTTGGGCATGGTGCGGAGTATCTGTTGCCGAACGGGCTGTTTCTGCTGGCGGCTTATCATCCCTCTCTGCGGAATACGAATACGGGACGGCTGGACAAGGTGATGTTTGCACGGATTTTCGTGCGGGCGCGGGAGTTGGCGGGTCTCGATTGAGCGCGGAAGGAAAAAGAATTAAATCCAACCTCTGCCCGAAAGTGAGAATCTGAATGGAGGTTGGTTGAAAATACAAAGGACGAGGTACGTATGAGTCAAAAAGGCTTCTGGATCACTTTTGGTGCGGGTGCAGCGATTGGCGCGGCGATCGCTCTTCTCTACGCGCCGCAGACGGGCACCGTTACGCGCAAGAAGCTCAAGCGCAACATCGACGATGCCGGAGACTATCTCGAAGATGCGGGTGACTACCTGAAGGAACAGGCTGAGAAGCTCAGCAAGGAAGCTCATAAGGCGATCAAGCTTTCGAAGGAGTATGCAGACAATGCGGTCGATGCGGCGGGTGACTTTGTATCGAGTGCGGCGAAGTCTGTAAATAAAGTCAAGTCGATGATCTAAGTTCTGCGGCTCGATTTTAGAAGCAGATTCCCTTCGGGAATGACAAACAATAATGAGCATGGCTGTAACAGAAAGGCCCCGGATTGATCCGGGGCCTTTCTGTTTTCTGTTTAGGTCGCGTTAGACAGTGCTGAGAGCGAGACCTGCGGCTTTCTCTTCGCCATCTGCAGCGATGGGGCGATAGTGGAGCACGTTGTTGTCGAGGTAGACCTCGAGGAACGCAGGCCGCTCGGAGATGCCGCCGCCGATAAGGGCTTCGGAGAGCGGGTCTTCGATGAAGCGCTGCAGGGCACGGCGCAGCGGACGGGCACCGTATGTGCGGTCGGCGACCGTCTTGGCCAGGATGTACTGCTTGGCTTCGTCGGTGACCGATATGGTGATCGCCTTGTGGACGAGGTTGGTGTTGAGCTGCTGCACGAGGAGCTCGAGAATCTGCATCAGGTCGTGGTCGGTCAGCGCCATGAAGATGATGATCTCGTCGAGGCGGTTGAGGAACTCGGGGTTGAAGGTTCGCTTAACCTCGCCCTTCACAAGCTCTTCCATCTTGTCGAGGATCATGTCTTCCTTCTCGCTCTGGAATCCGAGACCCTGCCGCTTCTGCAGGTGCTTCGCTCCAATGTTCGAAGTCATGATGATGATCGTGTTCTTGAAGTCAACCTGGTTGCCTAGACCGTCGGTGAGCTGGCCATCTTCAAAGACCTGCAGAAGCAGGTTGAAGACATCCGGATGCGCCTTTTCGATCTCGTCGAGCAGCACGACGGAGTACGGCGAACGCTTGACGCGCTCCGTGAGCTGACCGCCCTCCTCGTAGCCGACGTAGCCCGGAGGCGAACCGATCAGCTTCGAGACCGAGTGCTTCTCCATGAACTCCGACATATCGAAGCGGATCAGCGACTTCTCGTTGCCGAAGAGGAACTGGGCCAGGGTGCGAGCCATCTCCGTCTTGCCGACGCCAGTAGGCCCGAGGAAGAGGAAGCTGCCGATGGGACGAGCAGGGTTCTTCAAGCCAGCGCGGGAGCGGCGGATCGCGCGGGAAAGGGCAGAGATCGCCTTGTCCTGCGAGATGACGCGCTTGTGCAGTTCTTCTTCGACGCGGAGAAGCTTTTGCGTCTCTTCTTCCTTGATCGAGGTGATCGGAACACCGGTCCAGCGGCTGACGACATCTTCAATGTCTTCGCGGGTCACGATGCCTGCGGAGGAGTCGTCGAGGTGGTACTTGTCGCGGAGGGCGCGAAGGTTCTCACGCTCCTTGCGTTCCTCGTCCGAGTAGAAGCGCGCCTTCTCGAACTCGTGGTTCGCAATGGCGTTCTCCATGCGGTGCACGATGAACTTGATGCGCTTCTGAACTTCGGTCAACTCTTCGGGCAGGGAAGTCTGGCGGAGCTTGACCCGGGCACCAGCCTCATCGATGAGGTCGATGGCCTTGTCCGGAAGGAAGCGATCGGGAATGTATCGGCTGGAGTGCGAGACGGAGAAGTTGATGGCGTCGTCGGTGTAGCTGACGGCGTGGAACTTCTCGTACTTCTCCTTGATGCCCATGATGATCTTGATCGCATCTTCTTCGTTCGGCGGCGGAACTTTGACCGCCTGGAAGCGCCGCTCAAGAGAACGGTCTTTTTCGATGGACTTGCGGTATTCCGCAGGCGTAGTGGCTCCGATGCACTGGATCTCCCCACGGCTGAGTGCGGGCTTGAGGATGTTCGCGGCGTCTAGCGAACCTTCAGCCGATCCGGCGCCGACGAGGGTGTGCAGTTCATCGATGAAGACGATGGAGTTCTGGTTCTCCATCAACTCTTTCATGATGGTCTTGAGGCGCTCTTCGAATTGACCACGGTACTTGGTTCCCGCAACGATCAGAGAGAGGTCGAGCGCGAGCACGCGCTTATCGGCGAGGAAGCTGGGAACTTCGCCGTCCGCGATCTTTTGCGCGAGACCTTCGACGATGGCGGTTTTGCCGACGCCCGGTTCACCGATAAGGACAGGGTTGTTCTTGGTGCGGCGGCAAAGTATTTGAATGACGCGATCGACTTCCGTATCGCGACCGACGAGCGGATCAAGCTGCTGATCCATCGCGGACTGAGTAAGATCGCGGGAGAACTCCGCAAGCATGCTCTGCTCGCCACGTTGTCCGCTCTGCTTTCCGGCTGCCTGGGCTGCGGGAGCCTTCTCCTGCGTGGTGCGCTGGAGTTCCTCTCGGATGGCGGGCAAACGGAGACCGCGCTCCTGGAGGATCTCCGCGGCGAAGCACTTTTCTTCGCGCAGGAGGCCGAGTAGAAGATGTTCCGTGCCGATGTGCTTATGGGAGAGCCGCTCAGCCTCTTCCGCCGCGTAGGCGAGGACCCGCTTGCATTCGTTTGATAGGGGTAGATCGACCGAGGTCGAGACCTTCTCGCGGATCGTAGTATGGCCTTCGATCTGCTTGCGGATCGACTCGACAGAGGCGTGCGACCGCAGGAAACGATTGGTTAGTGCTTTGTCCTCCCGCAACAATCCGAGCAACAGATGCTCGGTCTCGATGTAAGGCGACCCAAACTGACTGGCCTCATACCGCGCGAAGAAAATAACGCGCCGCGCCTTCTCCGTATAGCGTTCGAACATGTTTCCCCTCACAGACTGGGTAACCACCGGCCCTGGGGCACGATGGGTGCCTTTGGTCCACTTGCAATGACTAACAGGCTGCCTGCCAAACCGGCCAGGACATCCATCCGCTGCGAATAGTGTATCTGTCCGGCGGCCTACCACCAATACACTGTTTGCGTCTTGCCAAAGTTACCGTTACGTTACATCACCATGAGTTCAGCCGGCCATGTGAAAAAGGTGGTACACGACTCGCTCCCGGGTGATCCCTTTAGATGCTGGGAGATAGGCGTCCGTCGCGAAGGCGCAGCATGCGGTCGCAGCGGGCGGCAAACTCAAGATTGTGGGTGACCAGAACACTGCCCAGACCGTGCGCTTTGTGCAGGTTCTGGATCAGGTCGAAGACGATATCTGCTGTCTTTCCATCAAGATCCCCGGTCGGCTCGTCGGCCAGAAGGAGCTTTGGCTCGGTGACCAGGGCGCGGGCGAGGCTTACGCGCTGCTGTTCGCCGCCGCTCAGTTCGCCGGAACGGTGCTCGGCGCGATCTGCAAGGCCCACCTCCGAAAGCCAGACCATCGCCTGCTGCATGGCGGCCCGGCGGGTGTCGCCGCGAGCCAGCAGCGGCATAGCTACATTTTCGGCCGCGGTGAACTCGGGCAGCAGGTAGTGGAACTGCCAGACGTAACCAACGTCCCGGTTGCGGAACTCGGCGGCCTGCGATGGGGTGAACTGGCTCAACTTGCTTTCGCCGCACCAGACTTCACCGGAGGTTGGGCGATCAAGCGCGGCGAGGAGGTGAAGCAGGGAGCTCTTGCCAACGCCGCTTTCGCCTACGATGGCTACCATCTCGCCTGCGTAGACTTCGAGATCGAGATCGCGGAAGAGGTCTAGCTGACCTCTTCCGGTGGTGTAGGTTTTCGAGAGCTTCGCCGCTCGCAGGACGACGTCCCGGGGCTCAACAATCCAAGGTTCCAGGCGTGATGTGTCGACTGCTTCCGTCATGCTGATTCAACAGTAACGCAAGCGGGCGATCGATTGCCGGAGTACGAGCCCATCGCAATCGCGAGACGATTCCACGCGTTGATCGTGGTAAGGACAAGGGTGAGGTTGGCGGTCTCGACATCCGTGAAGTGCGCGCGCAGTTCGTTGTAGACGGCATCGGGCGCGTGGCCGTCCTGGATGTTGGTGACGGCCTCGGCCCAGGCAAGGGCGGCGCGCTCACGGTGGGTGTAGGCATCGGAGTTGCGCCAGTCGGCGACGGAGTCGATGCGGGCGGGGGACTCGTTGTGCTTCTTGAGTTCGGCGGTGTGGAGGGTGATGCAGTACTCGCAGCCGTTCATCTGGGAGGCGCGTAGGCGGACGAGTTCGAGGAGGACAGGTTCAAGGCTTGTAGCCGTGTTGAGATAGTGCTCGAGAGTGTGCATCTTTGCCATCCCGTCGGGGATGAGGTGCGCGTACCTTAGGCGGGGATCCTTGTGTGATTTCTCTTCTGGCTCCATGAACCTTCTCTATTCGTATCGCAGAGCTTCAGCAGGAAGCACACTCGCAGCGCTTCCGCTCGGATAGAGCGTGGCGATCAGGCTGACTCCCAGCGAGACAGCAGTGACGATGAGGCCGTCGATCAGCGTTGGCGCAAACGGCAGGTACTCGATCGAGTAGACCGAGGCGTCGAGGTGGATGAAACGATAGTGTCCGCCGAGCCAGCTCATCCCGTAGCCGACGATCAGGCCGAGGACCGTGCCGATGACCGAGATCAGCAGGCCCTGGAAGAGGAAGATGCGGCGGACCTGCTCCGGGCGAACGCCGAAGCTCATGAGGACGGCGATGTCGCGGGTCTTCTCCATGACCATCATGGTCAGGGCGATCAGAATGTTCAATGCGGCGACGAAGACTATCAGCGTGAGGACGATGAAGGAGACGTACTGTTCGAGCCTTAGGGCTCGGAAGAGTTCGATGTTCTGCTCCATCCAGTTAGTCGTCTGGAAGCCGGGGCCGGCGGCCTGCTCGATGGTGCGGCCGATCTTGTCGGCGGCGTACAGATTGTCGACCTTGAAGCTGATGACGGAGATCAGATCAGGCTCGGAGAAAAGGCGCTGCGCATCGGCGAGGCGGGTGAAGGCGTAGGCGGAGTCATACTGGTAGAAACCTGATTTGAAGATGCCTACAAGGGTGTACCGCTGATAGCGTGGGACGAGGCCAAAGGGTGTCATCTCGCCTTGCGGGCTGATGACTTGGACGGTCTCGCCGACCTGGACGCCGAGGGTATCGGCCATATCTTTCCCGATGACGATCGGCGGGATCGCTGGAGTTTGGCTGCAATCGTTGCCGGTATCAAGAACACCATCGCAAGGGGCCGCGGGCTCGAGCGCGTTCGCCGAGCCGGAGACCATGCCCTTCAGAAGATCGCTTACGGTGCGTTCGTTCGCCGGGACGATGCCCTTGATGAGGGCTCCGCTACTGCGGGCACCACGCGAGATGAGGACTTGCTCCCAGAGGCCGGGAGCTGCGGCGGTGACATGGGGAGTTGTGCGCAGCCGAGAAAGCAACGGCTGCCAGTCGCGGATGCCATCTCCGGCGACCTTCATGAGCATCACGTGCGCCGTGGAGCCAACAAGCCTCTCCTGCAGGTCGCGTCGCATGCCGTTGGTAATGGCGAGCGCGATGATGAGCGACGCCACTCCGGCAGCAACGCCGATGACCGAGATGGCCGTGATGACACCGACGACCGCCTGGCGGCGCTTCGCGCGGAGGTAGCGGCTGGCAATGAAGAGTTCAAATCGCATTGGCTATTCCGCGCCCATCTCGCGCACTAGCAGTTCGGTGGGCGAGACTTCTGCCGAGGTGCCCGCGAAGTGAATGAATGATTCCCAGTATCCCAAGTAGAGCGAGTGCCGAAATGCATTGTCACTCACGCCGGGGAGACCTTTGCTTGCAACCTCTCGGTCCGTTGTCCCATATCCCTGCATCTGATCCGGAGCAAAGTCGCTCAAGTCTTTCAGGGCGTTTCGCGGCGGTTCAATCACAAAATATTCAAGCCCCTTGATAACGAGTGTCCCTCGCTTCCAAATAGACTCTTGCTCAGCAGTTTTTTCTTGCAAGACTTCCACAAACCATTCGATCTCCAGGCTCAAAGTGGCCGTCTCGTAGTCGACGGAAAAGCCCTTCAGGTAAGCGTCATGCAGCCCATTCGGAGTCCGATACTCCACCTCTTCCATGGTCATCGCACTACTGCCTTTGCCGTCACGGCATTTTCATAGCGATCATAGACGCGGATTGCGATGACGTGCTCTTTTGTGTCTGCGACCGGAGTCGTCGATGAAGGGATCGCCGCAAGAAAGTCGTAGCTTTCGGCAAACGAGTCCGAGATGCGACCCGAGGGTTCAAGATACTGCCATGGCCCAGCGTCTACGGAGTATTCCGCGTGACTGATCGGAGACGTCGTGTCTTTCGCATCGAACCGTGCATGGATGCTGCCTCCTTCCATCGTTGCGGTCAAGGCACCGGGAATTGGTGGCGTCGTATCGACGACGAAGTACTCGCTGACTCGCTCTCCGTAGAGCGCCTCTGCCTGCGAGTGCGCGGGTAGGTCGCTAGCCACGACTTTGACGGCATACGTGCCGTCGGGCAGCAGGGAAGAGTCGAAGCTGTAGAAGCGGTCCGTGATCTTCTCTTTGAGCAGCCGCCAGTTCTGCTCCCCTTCGCCGCGGTAGTACACAGCAAAGACGAGATCATCGCCGTTGTCGTCACGAGCTGACCAGCGCACTGTAACCGCCGTCTTGTCCTTTTGCGCGGTAAGAGGCGCGGCGGAATTGTCGGACTGCGAAACAA
Source organism: Granulicella aggregans (assembly GCF_025685565.1). Lineage (NCBI taxonomy): Bacteria > Pseudomonadati > Acidobacteriota > Terriglobia > Terriglobales > Acidobacteriaceae > Granulicella > Granulicella aggregans. The sequence goes on along the minus strand of NZ_JAGSYE010000002.1, from coordinate 49,959 downwards.
CGGAGCTTGTTGGCGAGAGATTGACCTGAACCGTCAGATTGGGTGTCGGTGGCGCAGCAGCTACACGGGCTCCTGGCTGAGCGACGACCTCTTCGACCACGGGAGCGACATTACGGGTCAGATAGTTGAGGCTGACCGAGTCGATAACGGCCCGTCCGTGTAACACCGTCTTCCACTGAACGTAGCGGGCCGACGGAACGGCGGCTTCTCCCGAGTTCGGAGCCGCTTTGATCCAGTCGCTCCATCCGAGAAGCGGATTTTCGACGTTGCCACTGCGCACGTAGAAGTTCAGGTCTCCACCGGCAGCCGTCGGAAGCAACTCCGCCCGTCCCCAGTGAGAGAAGATTTGCGCATCGAAGACCGCACTCGTATAGGTCGCGTCGGTTGATTCAGAGTCAGAGATCTGGAAGAGCCTGCCGCTGTTGCTCGTAGCGACCAGGAGCCCGTTCGGAGCAGGCGCGAACGCCATGGCCTGGGTGGCGTCAAGATGGGCGATGTCTGTCCATCTTCCTGCGACCGTGGTGTCGATGCGATAGATGCGGCCGCGATTGCCCGTCGCCGCGAGCAGACTGCCTTTGCGCAGCGTGAGTGCGTAGACGACGTCTTCCTTGAGCGTCAGCAGCTTCGAGGGCGAGCCATCAGGCGCGATCTTGTAGATCTCCGAACCGTCAGGAAGGATCGTGCTTGAGGTCGCCGCCGTGGCCGATCCGGGCTGAACGAAGGTGATCGAGATGCCTGCCGTGCCAGTCACGGGAAGATTCGGCAGAGGGATCGCACCTCTTGCGCCGACTCCCGCGGCGTAGAGCGCTCCGGTGGAGTCGAGAGCCAGAGCGGTGATCTCGCGCCGAGTCGCGGAGTAGATCGCGAAGGGCTTGGCATTCGCCTTGTTCGTGTCGATTTTGTAGATCACGCCCGCGCCATCGCTTCCGGCGAAGAGTGTGCCGTCGGGGGAGAGGAGCAGGCAACGGATGTGTTGATCGGAGGTCTTGAACAGAACTGTAGGCTTGCTGGCTCCGGGTGCGACCTTGTAGACGACCGCCGGGGCTCCTGCCGCGATGTAGAGCTCGCCAGCTTTACCCACGGCCAGGTCCCAGAGATACTTCGGCTTCTCTGGTGTCTCCTCCGAGTCGAAGACCACCTTCGCCGTCGCAGTCGTCTTGGGTGAGTCGATCCGATAGACCTTTCCCCCCGGTGAAGTGGCTGCAAATACTGTACCTTCAGGGGTGGTTCTTAGCGCCTGGATGGCCATCTCTTTGCCAGCAAAGATGTCCGTCGCGGTGCCATCAGGTTTGACCAGAGTAACCACTGCGGAACCTGAAGCAGTTCCACCGCGTCCCAGATAGGCGTTACCAGCCGCATCGGAGGCGATGGACCAGACATAATTTCCGCTGGTTGTGTACACGAGCTTTTTTTCAGGGGCCACTTCGAGCCGGCCATCGTTGCGGATCGCGACACCCTCCGCCGTGCCGCGCTCAAGTTCGTCGTAGCGGGATTGCGTCCACAGTTTTGTTCCCTGAGCCTGCAAGGACAGAGTTCCCAATGAGATTGAACCTGCCGTCAGCACCACTACCATCCATCGCATCATCGTCCTTTGAGTCTAAGCGAAAGCGGAAGCTGCGACGAAGAAGGGAGCCTGGCTGATGAAGGAATCGCGCATGAAAAGAGGGAACGCAGCGCATGCTGTCGTTCCCTCTTCGAATCGCGTCTGGTTGAACTCTACGCGCCTAGTTTCCCAGTACCGCGCGGTAGCGGACCTGATTCTTTTTGACCTTCGCGACAGCTTCATTCGCTTTCGCCATGGGAAAGCTTTCCGTGATGGCCTTGACGCCATGCCGCGCTGCCACGTCGAGCATCTCGTGCAGGTCCCGCGGGCTTCCGGTAGGGCTGCCTGAGACGGCCTTCTGTCCGGCGATCAGGCCGAAGGCTGGGAGTTGAATAGGATGCGGAGGAACACCGACGACGCAGAGGGTTCCCTTGGGACGAAGTGCCGCGATGTAAGCTGGCCAATCCTGGTCGGCGCTCACCGTCGAAAGAATAAAGTCGAACGATCCAGCTACCTTCTTCAGAGCTCCGGTGTCGCGCGTGCTGACGAAATGGTGAGCCCCGAGAGACTTCGCTTCGGCTTCCTTATCCTTCGAGGTGGAGAACGCTGTAACCTCCGCGCCAAAAGCCCGGGCAAACTGCAACCCGATATGCCCAAGGCCACCGATACCAACCACTCCAACGCGCGAGGAAGGCCGAACGTTGTGGTTACGGATCGGTGCGTAGACGGTGATTCCGGCGCAGAGCAGGGGAGCTACGTTCTCGCTCTCCAAACCTTCAGGTACAGGAATGGCAAACCGTGAGTTGACGCGAATGCTGTCCGCATACCCGCCATTACGACCAACGCATGTGGGCTGTGATTGGGCGCAGAGATGCTCATCGCCCTGGCGGCACCACTCGCAGATGCCGCAGCTATCCGCCTGCCAGCCGATCCCGACGCGTTCCCCAACCTTGACATCGCGGACGGAGCTGCCCACTTCGGTAACGACACCAACAATCTCGTGACCAGGGATAAAGGGAAACTTACTAATGCCCCAGTCGTTGTCGATCAGATGAACGTCGCTGTGGCACACGCCACAGTGAGATATCTTGACCTCGACATCGTTTGGCGCGATCTCTTCAACGCCGTATTTATAGGCCAGCAACTGGGCCCCGGCCGCGTGCACGGCCAGACCATGGATCTGTTTCATCTTTCTGTTCCCGACTTTCTTGTGCGCTGTATTTACTCAGGCCCAGATATTCTGATGCTACAACACCGCCCCGGTGGAATTCCTCGCGGCCTTAAGCCTACAGGCTGGGACGGCCACGATCATGGGGTCGCCGCTCACTTTACCTTGATTACAAGAACCTGTGAACCGCTAAGCGCGAATCCGCCCTCCACTGACCCAAGCTCTTCCGAGCTTTCCCCTGTCTGCTGGATCTTTTGCTCGGATCTCTGCGACTCGTAGACATTCGCCAGGGAGAGTGGCACCATTCGCATCGTCCCACCCTCAAGCGAGGTCTGAACGTCATGTGTCAAAAGAGTGACATACATCCGGTGGTTCGTATGCGCTCGATTTAGCTGGCTGACGGCGTCGGGGAGTGAGATGTTTTGGCCTTGAGTGCCCCCGGAAAGACTAATGCGGTCGGCTGTCGCGCCATCGCCTACTACCAGACGCAAGTCGCCCGGCGGGGTTCCTGAAGGAATCTTGACAGAGAGTCGCAGGATCACGGGTGCGGAACGCACGGGACGCAGGGTAGCTTCGACGTCGATGGCATCTCCGGGGCGAACCTCAGTCTGGCTCAGGCGAACACTGTCTAAAGTCGCGGAATGAGTCGGCCCAACCGAAGAGAGAGTTAACTTCAGGCCGGAGATCACCGGCTTCTCCGTCGAATTCCCGTAAATGCGGGAGAAGCGCTCATTCACGTACAGGGCGGCGTTGATCGCCGCAGGGTTCAACTCGTTTGGAACCATCACTGCGTCGAGTTTTACTGGACGTTGGCCGTCTACCGTCATCTCTCCGGTCATCCGATAGCTGGCTTCGGCCGAGGCAAGATTATTCTGCTGCAGGCTCTGAAAGATCGAGACAAGCATCAACGAAGGAGTCAAATCTTTGTTGTCGGCAACCTCGAAGTGAACGTTTTTTTTCGGAGCAGCGGCACCTGGCGCGCCAGGGTCGCCGGTGATGTCGATCTCTACCGGGATCATTCTCGCGCTCTCACCGAAACGCCCGAGGATGGCAGCGTTCCTGTCTTCGGTGAACTGGCCTGCCGTCTCCGTGGTGGCGATGATCTTGAAGGCGTTCAGCGGCGACGGCAACGTGGCGAGCACAGTGGCCTTCGTCATAGGGAACGAGATATGGCCAAACTGCGTGATGGGATGCCCGCAGGCGAGCAAGCTCGACTTGTCGACGTAAGAGACGGTGCAGGTTCCGGCCATGGAGAGATCTCCGCGAACCAGGATGGCGCTGATCGCTGATCCCGGGACGATCGGTTCGGGCTGATGGAGGTCGCTTGCAGCGGCGCCAAGCCCCATCACCGGCGTCAGCCCCAGGGCGCGGAACCTGTCGCCGAAGCGGTCGATGGTCTCCTGGGAGAATCCGCTGAAGACCAGCGGCGTCTCGATGGGAGTCACAGAGGCTCCGTCGGGAGCTGCCGAAGCGGCGGACTTGAGCGTTTCCGCAGAATCGACCGTTGCTCCATCGCGAACCGCGAACATCTCCTCAATGGGAGTGATGCCGGCGATCGGCTCTTTGCTGAACTGACCGATACGGAAGCTCAACGCTCCCAGTAACTTGCCGTCAACGTACACAGGGCTGCCGCTCATCCCGGCGACCACCCCCGTGTACTCAGGCTTCAAGCCGTGAAGCCGCGCAAGGATCATGTCCTGGCCGGGCCCGCGTGAGTTCTTGAGAAGCCCGAGGATCTCAACCTGCATCGGCTCCGGGTTGACGCCCTCAAAGACCGTATACGCGACGCCGCAGAGGCCACGATGGACCTCCAAGAGAGGGAAGACTACGGTGGTCGCCGGAGGGGAAAGCGGCACGGACGCGGAGCTGCAAGGATTTGCCGACTGCGCCAAAGTGCAAGTTACCCAACCAGGCACCAGGAACGTCCAAGAGATCAGCAGGCGGAGCCACGGCCGTCCGTGTCCCGGGGTATGGCTCATTTGAATTCGTCTCACCTGTACAGACTAGATCATCGGCCCAGATCATCGGGCCCAGGTCCAGACCGATTCTCTATTGCTGATTCAAAGCCGGCCGACGATGCACAATAGGCATTGCGACACCCATAGCGACACCAGTAGAACGATGCGTGAGGTACAGTTTTCATCATGAAGTTTCGTAACCTCTTACTACTCCTCGCCGTCCTGATTCCGTTGCCCCAGACCGGGCGCGCCCAGACGTCGACTCCAGCTACAGTCCCTGCGCAACAGCAGCAGCCTGCGCCCGACGAGGGCGGCCCGCAAACGGACGATGGGCCCGTTGTCATCAAGAAGAAGAAGGATGCGCCCGAGCCTCCGCCACCGGCAGCCCCGGCCGAGGAGAAGATCAAAAATCCGAACGGCGCGAACTACAACCTGCGCGTCGACAACCCCCTCGTCTCGCTGGACGTTAGCGTTCAGCTGGACAAGACAAAACAGTTTGTTCCTGGCTTGAAGCCGGCTCAGTTTCTCGTTCTCGAAGACGGCGTCGAGCAGAAAGTAGACACCGTCCGCATGACCCAGACTCCGATCACTGCGGTCATGCTGCTGGAGTTCGCAGCCAACAACTGGGGCTACATCCAGGATATGCGAAACGCTTCCTACAGCTTCTTTCGCTCCCTGCGGCCAGACGATTACATCGCGGTAGTCACCTTCGATCTGAAGACCCATATCCTGAACGACTTCACGAACAACAAGGACGTCCTTGGCCAGGCTCTGCAGAGTCTAACCATTCCGGGCTTCAGCGACACCAACACCTTCGACGCTCTCTATGAGACGCTCGATCGAGTGAGCCGCATCGAGGGAAGGAAGTACATCATCCTAATCGGCTCAGGCCGGGACACCTTCTCGAAGCTGACGCTCGACAAGATTCTTGCCAAGGTTAAGGCGACACCGAATGTGACCATCTTCACCATCGGAACCGGAGCGTTCCAAAATGAGTTGTACGGTGGCCGGGGCGGTATAGGTGGATCCATACGCGACATGAACTATCTGCAGGCCCAGAACCAGCTGAAGACCTTCGCCGCGATGACAGGCGGGCTAAGCTTCAGCCCTATCTTTCAGGGCGAGCTTCCGGATGTATTTGCCCAGATCAACGACTCGATCCGCAATCAATACGTTTTGACCTACAGGCCAACGAACACGAAGCCGGACGGTACCTATCGCAAGGTCAAGGTATTGCTAGTGGACAATGAAGGGCATCCGTTGAAGATGGTCGATGAGAAGGGCAAGTCGGTGAAGTACTCGATTATTGCGCGCGATGGTTATAAAGCGAAGTTGCCAGTGGAGTGACCTCTGTGGATCGCCGCGCGTTGACCTTAAGCCCAATGCCTCGTACACTCTAACAAGTGGCTGTGACGAACATCTCGCATCCTTCACAACTCTGCATTGCCCCCTCGTTCAATGGTAGGACTAGCGACTCTGACTCGCTCGATCGGGGTTCGAATCCCTGGGGGGCAACCATGACTTGTGCGCGTCGGTCGGGACGCGCCCTTTACCGGTCTTTGGATCTCATCGTCCATTCTCGAACAAAATAGGTGTTTGTATCACGTGGAGTCTGCGGGCTAACCTCGTAAGACCACGAAATGGTCACAGATGTCTTCCCGACGCAGCCGGAGTGCGACCTTGCTACTTACGCGGAGTTGGGTGTCGGAGTAGGAGCAGGTGTCGGAGTGCCCGCGCCAAGAACGGTAGCCAACACGTTACCATTCGGGCTGCCCAATCCCGTGCAGGGATCCCAACCAGCGCCGGCGGAATATTTGCCAAGCGTCCCAGTGGAATCGTTCGTCCCCTGCGTGATGTCGCGAAATGCGCTCTTGGCTGAACTCGCGTAAAGCGCATTGTTCAGGAAGCCGAGTTGACTGTTTAGCTTCTGCGCCAATAACCCCGACAAACCTGCCCATAGCGGCGCAACCGCGCTCGTGCCGGAGAGAGCAATTGGGTTCCCCGATACAAACACCTGCCAGGCAGATGCGTGACCGCTCACGTCGGGCACGCCGCGTCCTCCCGCAGCGCCGCTCGGAGGAGCGGGAACTCCGGCGGATGCTTGGTAGGGCGGCTTCGGATTCAGGACGCTGACGCCGCCGCCAGACGAGTGAGTCGGATCGTCATTCCAGGCGACTTCGCTCAAGATCGAACTGCCGGACCCGATAAGCGTGGTCCCTCCACATCCGCATGCCGCAGGCGAAGAGGCAGGGAAGTCGACCTCCAGGGCCGGTGTGCCGTCGGACGAACCGGCGTCGCCAGAGGCGACAAAACAGGGTATCCCCATCGCACCAGCATCTGTGAAGGCCTGCGTAAACGCGGAGATCGACTGTGGCGTCCAGGTGCTCTCAGGATGTCCCCAACTGATCGAAACCGCTGCCGGCGCCGGCGTCGCATGAATTGCTTCGAGAACTGCGTTCAAGAAGCCAGCATCGCTATTCTGCCCGAAGTAGACCAGTTGCGTCGCCCCTGGTGCCACGCCACCCACCACTTCGATGTCGAGCATCACCTCAAGGTCGGAGTCCGGATCGGTTCCCGGAGAATTCTGTGCCGACACGGGCACAGCAGTCACCGTGGGAACCTTCACCGACAGATTCGTAAAGTAAGTCTCAAGATCAGGCTGCGAAAAACCACCGCCTAGCTCGATGATACTGATGATCTGTCCGGTCCCATCGACGTCAGCAGGAAAGCCATACAACTTCGCGACCTGAACCGGATTCAAGGCGACCACACCCGCGCGCGGGTTCGCGTGCGGGTCGAAGAGGCCATGGTGCGGTCGCGCAGTGGGACGATTGTCCAGCCCAAGTACTGCGGTGGCGACGTTGGCGATGCTCGCCGGGACCATGATCTCTCCTGTGCGCTGCCGAACGATCTTGCCGTTTAATTCGGCCCGCTCAAGGTTCACGCTGAACGCGGCATTCATCTGTGCGACAGTTCCGGATAGTTCAACCGTCCGTTTACCGGCGCTCTCGGCCACAATGGTCAAACCATGCTCCCCGGCGAACTCACGCACGGCCTGGATACTTGCCGGACTCGCACCGTGCTGCTCTGCGAACTCTGCTGAAGTGAGATACCGTCCCGCATCTCTGGGGAGGAGCTCACTCCTTGGCTTCAACACGACGGTAACGGTAAGCTGCTCGTCCGGGGTTGCTGGTCCTATGACGCGTGCTTCGCTGATGGCAGACCGTGCGCTGCCGGAAAGGACGACTCTAGACTCCGCCATGAGATTCTCCTCCGAGAAGATATGAGGTGATACCTGGCCCGCTTGCAGGGATAGGAGGGTCGAGAAGAACGAGCATCAACGTTCTACATCTCGATGCGCTCACCCCCAGAGGCTAAGCCAATAGCCCGTTTGTCCCATGGCAAGGAACAATGCGACATTTGGTTATGCATGTGGCGATGGGGAATTGAAGAACTGAGAGTTAGGGAGAGAATCGTTCAGTCTTCGCCACTGGGGACCGGCCTCAAAAAGGGCTTGCGCGTCAGTTTTTTACCACTTAACACGGAGCTAATTCCGTCACATTCCTCACTGCCCGAAAGAAAGCTAAACTCTCGACGGAATATTCGTACACTCAGGCATATCTCGCGTCAAGATCATTCTTGGCGCGAAGAGCTACGACAGATGGAAATACGTAACTACTGTCCTTGCTGTTCCTCTTCGCCGATAGTCCTACGATAACGTCTCATTGCAGGAGTTCCATTTGAAAATTACGGTCGTCCTGATTGCCTATAGCTCACCGGCTTGTCTAGACAGTGTTCGCAAGGCTCTGAACCCGGCAGAACCTCTCCTTGAATGTCAGCTCTTTCTGCACTCCACCTATCCTCAAATTGCAGAGGCCTGTGCGGCCTGCGCGCCGCTACCGGGAGTGTTTTATTACCCCCATGGTTCAAACCGAGGGGTTAGTCGAAGTTGGAACGACGGAATCCTTGCCGCACAGTCCAGACAATCTGACGTTGTGGTAGTTGCTAACGATGACGTCAGCTTTTCTTTGGATGATCTCAAGAAACTGGCTGCCAAAAGTTTAGCCAATCCTGACCGCTACATTGTCTCTTGTGCCGGCTACCACCTCGGTCATCGAAAGCGAGTCGCCAGTATGGGATATTCCTTCTTTGCTATTAATCCGATCGCCTTCGAAAAGCTTGGGGCTTTCGACGAGAATATCTTTCCCGCGTATTGCGAAGATCAGGACTATGCCTACCGCGCCCATCTGGCCGGCTTATCGGAGGAGAACTGTGCCGACACCGAACTCGTCCATGCCGGGAGCCATAGTATCAACGCAGATCCCGCGTTACATCGCCAGAACCTGCTGACGCAAGCCCTGAATGTGCGTTATTACAAGCGTAAGTGGGGTGGCTTCGCCGGAGCCGAAGTCTTCCGAAAGCCCTTCAACGACCCCAGGCTTGATCTCTATATCGCGCCGCCTCAGCGACAACATCCTTACGGGCCGAGTCACGATAGGAACGATCGGCACATCGTGCGGATATAAAGGTTTAACAGGCAACAACCTCTGGCTCTTTCGAGACCGTTCGTCCGAAAGGCAAGAGGAATGGCCGAAGAGGATAGAGCGCAGCCCGGATCGCAAGCATTCCCCAGCTTGTGGCGCTGTAATCATGCGCCACTACGTCATTCGCTAACAGGGGATCGGCGTTCCAGTTTGAGGCGATCCAGTGGATCCCGTTTCGCCCCAGCAAATCAGCGTGGTAAGCGGAGATCGGCCCGTCATCACTCGTCCACTGTGTAGCGCAAACCGGACACCTGCCTGCGAGATTGGCTAGCAGATTCACATCGGGCGTCGGAAAGTCGCCCCCCAGGTTGATGGTGTACACAATTCCAAAGATAGCCTCGCCGATCGGAGAAAGCAGCGGCAACTGCGTCATATCGAAGCCGCCATTGCCGCTGTTCACGAAGATAAGGGCGGCTGGGCTCTGACTGCGAATCGCCGCAATCAGGGAGGGCGCAGTTTCTACCCAGCTTGAGGAGAGCGATTCGGCGGTTGCAAAAATCTCGTAGAGCAGCGCTGTACTGGATGAGTAGCTGCCCGCCAGCTTCTGGAGTGCCTGAATCGTGGCTGCGTCGGGCAACTGCACAGGGATCCCGGGGACGGCTTCAATTGCGAGCAAAGTGTAGAGCCCAGCTTGCGCGGCTGCCTCGACGATCTCGGTCAAGACGTTCAGAACATCATCCGAATTCAGCGATCCATTCCCCTGGAGAATGGTCTGAGCCTGCACCGGCAAGCGAACCACGTTGAAATGCCACAGTTGCTGCAGGACAGCAAGGCTCACATCATCAAGACCAAGAGTGGACCGTGCAGCGGATGTTGATTGCAACGTGTCGAACCCAACAACATTGACGCCGTGCATTCCGACCGCTACCGAATCCGGCGTCAATACATACGCCCCCTGGGTGCTCAGCGCGGGCAAAGGCACTGCCGCCGGAGGGTAAATTCCGATGGGAGTGGCAATGGAGGTAAACGTTGGATCGAACTCGGGATCCGCCATCGCAGCGGTGCTTGTCGTTGTCTCTACCAAGGCACTCCTTGCGCTCGCCGAAGCCGTGATCTTGCGAAATTGAGGTGTCTGGTTGGGCCTCGCCGCTCGAGTTACCTGTACCGCTTTCGTTGGCGCGCTTCGTTCACGATGCGCCGGAGGGTCGTTGCGAGGGCGCATTGTGGAGGAGGCTCCGTCTTGCGGTCGCTTCGCTTGGTTCAGCGCCGCGCGGCGTGCGTCGGGCTTCTCGTCTTGCCCACCCAGATGCGAAGCCTTCTGTTTTCCCGAGAAGCTTTCCGCGCGGACCTTTCTGGAGGGCCTTGCCGACGACGACGCTTCCTCCAACCTGCGATCGTTCGCACGATCCTGTGCGTGCTCCTCACGTCCCTCAGCCGCTCGAATCGCTGGCACAGCCGTGCTGACGGCAAGATGCTCGCTCCGCACGGGCCTGGCGCGTTCCGGCGTTTCATCGCAGAGCGGCGTCCCGGCACTCCGGCGTCTCTCAGACGAACGATAGCCCTTGCCAGCTTCTTCCCGAGCACTCGAAGATTGTCTCGCGCTCATTAATTCCGATTGCCGCATCTCGGCCACACGCGTTGATGCTCGCTTTTGCTTTCCCCGTTGCGAGGCCTCTGCGTCCCGCTCGGGAACCTTGCCCGAGGTGATTCGCTTCTCCTCGAAATGGTCCCAGGATCTTCGACGGAATGCGGTCGTATTGGCCGCGATACCGACACTTCCTCCGCGAGGAGCTTCCTGCGCGTGCTTTCCTTGACTACTCTCAACGATTGGAAGTTTTGGCCTTCTTTCTGGCTGCTCTTCCGGTACCGGGTTCGCCCTTGCGCTCCCGTCTGTCTCAGGCAATTCCTTCGCCGGTATACGGAAACGGCCCAGCCCTTCCGTCTTCAACTTCGCTTCGAACAGGCTGGCTGAAGAGGGTGGAGAGTCATCCTCCTTGCCGCGAGACCGAGGTCGTTCTGCCGGTGTTTCGCCGCTAGATTCCCGCGCTGCAGCGCGCCTCCGCCTTGACTCCTCGGCAGCGAGGTCTTCCGCACGCCTCTTCGACAGACGCGACTCAAGTCGCTCTCGCAGGCTCACAGATGCACCGTTGAGGCAAAGGTGGTTGTGACATCAAGCGCAGAGGTCAATGCATAGAGATCGCCAGCAACATGCATGGCACGCCCATTCAGCGCGGCAATCAACGTCGAAAGGTTGGCCACGCTGGAGGCATAGTTCGCCACCAACGGTGCCGTCCCCGGTGGAGGAGATGCCGCGACAGCAACCGCAATACTGGACTCGAACGCTGCGATGGCCGCTGCCTCCTGTAGAAGATAGGGGAAAGACCAGTTACCGATGGCGGCGAAGACATTGACGATCTCTGCTACCAGCTGTGTTGCCGGCGCCGCCGGTGGGCTGCCGCTGGAGAGCGCCGTCCAAAAGCTGCCGCTGTAGAGCGCCTGCTTTTCCTGAAGAACAGCGTAGAGACTCCGCTGCGCTGGACTCGTGAGTCCACCGGGGATCTTGGTGAGATCGAACGACGTAGTCGCCAAGGCAGTAGCCGCACCCAATTCCGGCTGATAGAGCCGCAGGCCTACTGTACTGCTCTTCCCGTCGGGTCCGACCGCAAAGGTGAGAAAGCTTTGGACGGTCGCCGAGGCAGCCGAGATCGTTCGATCGGGCATCGTCGCCTCGGCCAGTGCGATCGAAAGGCCTAGTGACGCAATAAAGTTGTCGAGGGTGAGATCGGGACTCACGGCAGCCGCTTGCTGGGCCGTTTGCTGCGCATTCACCTGAATCTGGCCGAGAACAAAACTCTGCTGCAGGACCGCGTGCTCTACTAGCGAAGCATGGACGGTGGTCAGGCGGTCCACGGTCGATTGGAGGATTGCGGATGCGACCTCCGCATTCTGCGCACGCACCTCCACCCCGTTGAATAGCGAACGAGCCTGAAAAATATCCTCGGTAATAAGTGGCATTGGTCCTCCAACGACTTGGCGCGCTCTCTATCTCAAGGATCGAGGAAGTATGTCACCTCTTGGGACGGACAACCGAGCGATGCGTCCGTCTCCAGTGGGGCCGGGAAGCGCTAGGCATCTGTGTTCTCTGCCAAGGGCGAAGGTGCTGGCGGCGCGGGCGATGGTGATGGCGCAGGCGCAGGTGCAGGTGCAGGTGCAGAAGATGGTGACGGCGTGGGCGTCGGTGACGGCGCGGGCGATGGCTGAGCGGACACTGGCGTTTGCGGAGCGTTGAGATGCGGTACCGAGCTGAACGACAGGTTTAACGTCGAAAGATGAGCGGGGTCGGGAAGCGCCGTAGGGCTCGGGAAGATCAGCATTGCCTGAGGTGCCGTGGTCGTAGTCGCAGCCTGGATGTTCACCAGCGATTTGATCGCGATGTTCATGTTCGAGACCGTCGTCTGCACGCCTCCTGCCGCTTGCGCGTTCTGTTGAATCGTATCGAGCACACTCTTGAAGGATTGCGCTACATCGAGCGGCGATGCCGTCTGCGCCTGCGCTGCATTGACCTGGGCCGTCAATGTCGCGATCTGCGCCTGCTGCTGCGTGACTGAAGTCTGTAGACCAGCAATCTGGCTGTTCAATCCAGCGGTTGTCGTCTGGTCGGTGCTGACCTGCGCCGTAAGCTGGTCCACCTGTCCCTGTTGAATCGTGACGTAGGTCTGAAGCTCAGTCAGCAGGGCAGCCGGGATCGCGCTGATAGCTTGTAACTGGCTGATGATCGCCGAAATGTCCACAATGACGTTGAACGAAACGCCGTTGGAGACGCGTGGCGCCTGGCCCGCTGTAACAACAACCGAAACGGTTACAGTGGCCGAGATGGCAACGGCCATGTCCGACGCGGGGATGACAGCCGAGAGCTGCGTCCCGCTGATGACCGTCGTAGTGAGCGGAACCTGGTTCCAGAGCACCGTGGAGTTGGTGCCGAAGTTACTGCCAAACACATTAAGCGTCAGATCGCTGGTTCCGACGATCGCGCCCGTAGGAGAGATCGAACTAATACTAGGAAAGATTTGCAACAAAATAGGCGGGAAGATCGGCCGAATCGGCAAATTCAGCACTGGATCCAGCTTCAGAACCGGACTTCCTGCTACAGGTGCGAAAGTCGCGTCCTCAGTCTGCGGAGACTGTTCTTTGTTGTCCGGTTGCTCCTGCTGACTGGTCTCCGGGTCGTTGTTGCCGTCCATTACATCCTTCCTTCTCTCACTGTTGGAGTCTTGTTTCGATCCCGTAGAGGCCGCCTGAGAGCGAGTGAGCCAACCTTTCAGGCTTGCCCATGCGCCGCTCAAGCTCCATGTCATGTGCTTAGGATCCGGGTCGTCCCCGTCGCATCATCCACCGCGACGACGATCGGTGAAATAGCAGAGTTCGAGGGCGCATATTGGATCACGTACCAGAAGCGCGAAACAGCATTGAAATTCACGGCAGTCGTGTAGACATTGCCGGCAGCATCCACGACCGCTCCCTCTGCATTCTTGGTCGTCAGGAAGGGAGCTCCGCTGGCCAGAGCTGCCGCCAGAACAGCGTCCTGAGTCATCGCCGCAGGCATGCTGACCGAGTTGCCGGACTTTGGAGGAGGTACCGGCACCATCGTAATGTTGATCTGAGTTGCGGCCTGCGCATCGTAATTGAACTGAGTTTGGAAGGACGCACTCAACGGCTGAGCGATCAGACGAAACCGCGTGATATCCGACTGAAGTAAGACCGGACTGACACGGGCCTGACTCACGCTGGGACTCGATGACGTCGTCGGGTCCTCGGCGATGCTGAGGCTCATCTTCAGCTGCATGTTCACCGTGGGAAACTGATACCACGAAGCCTGTAAGCCATATTGCGACAGAACGGGATCGCTATCGATCGCTTCCTGGGTCTGGATCGAATTTGCGTCCAGCGACTGCTGCGCCTTCGCCAAGCCCTGACCAAGCGCGAAGATAAGACTCTCAATCGGCGCCGAAAAGGCCTCCACCGCCGTTGCCAATGGATCGTCTGGCATAAAACTACCTTTCCTCGGACAGACTTGGTAACTCGGCGACCACAGCTCGGTCTAGGAACTAACCGTTACGACGGGCGCGGCCGGATTCAATGCGTTGACAGTAATCACGGACGGAGTGAGACGCACATTGGGCGGAACCGGCTTCAGAGTTGCGGTCACGGTCGACGACGCGTCCGCCTGGAAGGAGTAGGTATTCTGCGTCCGGAAATTGACGTTGGACGCAAAGATGAAGAACCCCGTCGTTTGCGTGCCATCCGTGTCAGTCTCTGTGGCCTCTCGTATCTGGATGGAGAGATTCAGACTGATCTGTGCCTCGGTAAACTGATAAAAAGTCGGCAAAAGGCCGGCTTGCAGAGCTGTCATCTGCACCGGGTCGGACGCGGTTGCGGTCACCCTTGCCCCCGTGACTTCAATCGAGGGTTGCCCGGAGATCGGTACCGAGATCGGTTGCCCTGTGATCACTTCGGAGATCTCGGGGATCACATCGATCATGGTCTTCGAAAGGGTCACCAGGGTATCGATAGCGGCGAGGTCAAGAGCTTGTTGACCCTGGGCAATGCCTTGGGCCACGCTACTGATGATGTCGCCGAAGGGTGCTTCCTGGAGCTCACTGCCGATATTGCTGAAAGTTGGCGCTGGCACTTTTCTCGCTCCTGTAACCTATGGTCCAATTTGCGGAACCAAGGCTATATCCGACTCAAGCTGGCTTTGCGGCATCGCACAGTCGACTAACTCTGGGTAATCTGCACGCTGTTTGGATTCATTGCATTTACGAGGAAGAAACGTGGCATCACGTTCTTTGGCGGCGGCAGGGTAGCGAGCGTCGTCTGCAGTGAGCTAGAACCATCTACCGAATAAGAATATTTTGCGGCGTAGGTTGCATTGACGTGGGTCGCCAAAGCTCCGCCCCCGAACCACCTCTGCTGTCCCGATAAAGTTGTGTCGGTGGAGACGCTTGCAGAGACATCCGTCGTACTTGTAATGGCCAACTTCACCACAATCTGCGAGTTCGTAAAGGCATAAAAGGTCGGATTCACGCCTGCCTGCAGCAGGCTGAGAGGGAACGATTCGCCAACAATGCCGCTTACGGTCACGCCAGTGACGGTCACCGGATTGCCCTGAGAGTCGTTCACTCCCGGAATTGTCTGCGTATGGGGCAGCAAAACCTCGGTGACATCCGGCACGTAATCGATGTAACTACCCGCCAGCACCTTTACCAGCTGGATGGAAGCTTGATCGAGGGCGACCTGACTTCTCGCAATGGCTGAAGCCATGTCGTAGATCATCTGGCCGAAGGGAACGCTCGCTAACTCTGCACCTACATTCGTTGGCACGATAAAGCCTCACATAGTAGCACGAACCCGTGCAGCCGGACGTCTGAAGTCCCGGCTGCACGTCGATGTCACCTGGACTCAAGGAACCTGAGAAAACGTGGGTGCCTGCGTCCCGTTCCCTTAGCTCTGGCTCACCGAGACCTTCGATGGATCGATGGCATTCACCAGGAAGAAACGAGGCATCATGTTCTTCGGCGGTGGCACCGGCGCGAGCGTCGTCGACATAGAACTGGAGCCCGTCACGGAGTAAGAGTATTTATTCGAAGTGGTGTAATTGACGTGAGAAGAGACCGACCCCGATGCAAACAGGAAGTCGGCCGACGCCTGCACGCTCACTCCCACGCTCAGGGTATTCGAGGACTCCTGGGTGCTGGTGATCGACATCTTGACTTCGATCGTTGAATTGGTAAAGGCGTAGAACGTAGGATTGACGCCAGCTTGAAGAAGGGTCAGCGGAAAGGAGTCGCCCACCACGCTCTCCACTTTGACACCCGTGATCGTCAGTTGATTGCCCTGTGAGTCCATCACGCCGGGAACGTTCTTCACATTCGGCAGGAGCACCTCAGTGACATCAGGCACATAGTCGAAGGTGGTGTTCGCCAATACATTAACCAACTGGATCGATGCCTTATCAAGGGCAATCTGACTTCTGGCAATTGCAGAGGCCATGTCATAGATCATCTTCCCGAACGGAACACTCGCTAATTCAGCTCCTACATTTGGCACCGAACACCTCCTTGGAACTCTTCCAACTTAGGTAACAGGCCCGGTCGTGCCGCTGACTTCAATCTGCTTACTTAGATTTTCCGCAAAAATACGCTGCAGCCTGTCTGCGGCATACCCATGTGGGTTCAGAGTGACACCGCCCACCATCCCGACACTGGGGTGAGACCGCACCGCTGGAACCAACCCATCGTCGAACGCCGCGATAATTCCCGTCTTCATCACCATCAACGTAACGCCATTACATTCTCGAATTCGCTGTTGCACGCTGCGCGAGCCTTCTTCCGAATAGCTGCCCTGAAATGCGACCATATACATTTGAAAAGCCACGGAATCCTCACCTCGAATCAGTTACTGGACACTCCCGAGTGCGAAGCATGCAACTCGCGAAGTGAGTCTGCCAACCTCGCCTCATCAGGCCCATAACGCTTCACGCAAACCTCGCGAGCGCGTACCGAAACCCTCCGCAGTAAAGCATTGTTCGTCAACAGTCTTCGAGCTGTTTGGAGAGCTTCTTCCTGGCTGCTCAGAGCGAGCTCAGGCCACAACATTTTCTGCGCTTCTGACCCGGGGGAACCGATGCACACCACACCGAATAAAGCTGCCTCGATGAGTAGCTCATCCTTTAGTTCAGCGCACATGTTGAACAGGAGCACTGATTGCGAAAGATCGTAGCGTCCCCTCCAGGGGCTGTCAACAGCAATTTTTGCAATGGTCTGAGAATCTTTTTCGCTAGCTTGTAGACTCGGAAAGCCGGATATATCAAGGGTTTCGCCAGAGGCCAGCGGCACCCATCCCTGGATCATCGGGAAGATCGCTTTCAAGCGATAAAAAAGCTCCAGGTCGCCGGAAGCAACGCCAATATATCCAGCAGTGCGAATTACCTTGAGGCGATTAACTACGCAACTCTCCTGCACCGAAGGAATGCGTACATCGGAGAGGTGCCCCTTGGTATCGGACACTAAACCGGCTTCCAGCCTGCCGAATTGATGCTCCACAACGTTGACCGTAACCGACCCACTCGGCACCTGCGGCGCAAATCTCGACGCCAGCGTGGCATCCATTGCCTTTGCCACAGGAACCCTGGAGATACGTCGTTTTGCGGCCGCGGTTGATCGCAAGAGGTCATCCCACTGATCGAGCACCAGGTTCCAGTTGTAAGGCAGAGCGAATTCAGCAGACAGCCGGGAACGCTCCGCTAAAAGCTCGCGATCGTCATACAACCTGGCAAGTCGGGTCACGGCATCGTCTATGTCGATCAGCGCACGACGTATTCCGAATTCATTCTCGCTCCAGTCACTGATCGCGACCGCTTCGCCATGTCCACTCACTAACTCAAGGCTTGCGCTGTAAGCGCCTGCCATGGGCACAGCTCCGGCTGCGGCTGCCTGTAAAGTCGGCAACCCGAAGCCCTCTCCGCTGGAAGCCAGCAGATGGACGTCCGCGGCGCGATAGTAGCGAGCAAGCTCCTCGAGCGGCAGACCTCCGCCGCGACTCATCACATGGCCAGAACTAAATCTGACCTGGGACTCGATTCCCAGATGTCGAAGATCGGCTCGCACGTCGTAAGAGTAAAGTCCCGACTTGGTGAACTCGTCGTCAGGGTCGGTGTGCAGATGCAGCAGTGCGTCAGGCCGCCCCTGGGCGAACTTCGCAAAGATGTCCAACAGGCGGGGCAGCATCTTGCGCGGCTGGTTCCGGCTATCGGACAGGATCAGAAACTTACCCGCAGCGTCCACCTCTTCCTTGGCACGCTCCCGGTCAACTGGAGGATAGAAGATTCCACTGTCTACGCCATGAGGAATGTACTTGCAATCGATCCCGCTTCGCTGCGCGGTGTCCCGCCCAAACTCACTCATCGCAATGGGTATGTCGACCGCCCCAAGCAGCTGCACCCAGCTCGCAGGAAGTTTTTCTTCTTTCAGGCAGCCATCGATCGGGAAATAGAGGGCCCACGGAGTATCGGTCAGCAGCATCTGCCGCCGTATATGCGGAGCTGAGAAATAGGGCAACCACCATACGTCGGCCAAAGCGATCACAATCTCTGGACGATGCCTCACGAGGAAGGGAAATAGCGATCGGCTGCCCAGACCGACGGAAGCGGGATAGACCTGGCACCCGTTCCATTCCTGCTGTTGCAGAGTCTGCCAGCCAAGGATGCTGACGTGATGTCCCCGGCTGGCAAGGCCCCCGCAGATGAAGCGGGTTACATTGCCGAAGCCCGAGGGCGTATCCGGACTATCCGAGATCCAGAGCACGCGCATCGAGCATCCCCGCCGAACAGAATTGTTGAACAGGACGCAGGATGCGCCGAGGGCAGACAAATGAGATTACCGCTTCCTGATCTGGCGGCCAGTGTATCAGTGGCTGGCTCCAGGTCAAGCTGCGCGCATTACATTTCAACATGGATGGATAAGAATCGTTATAGACTCACGCATGTAAATTTAGCTGCCGCTGCGGTTCGCCAGCTTCGGCCTTTCCAACTCATCCTGGTATGCAACGGAGACCTATGTTGGAACTCGGATCGCAACCTCCTAACACTCTCGTTGGTGTCGCGCTGCCGGGCTGGATGTCTCACGAAGAGGCAGTTCGCTTCCTGGTCCACGACTGCGTCTTCGCCCGCCCCATCACCGAGGCTGAAGCCGAAGAGACGTGGCACGTCTGGCGAGAGAGGGCAGCGACTCTTCCAGAACGTTTGGCCGTCGCTCCGGAGGAGCTTCCACTCAATCCGGCGGAAGAAGAACACGCCGCGAAGTTTCTGCAGTACCTGGCAACTTTGGGCGTCGCCGGTGTTCGCGTCGTCAAGATCGATCCGATGAAGTTGATCGTGTTCCAGTTCCAGATCGCGATCGAGCGTTCCATGATCTACTCCCATGCAACCGACGTAGAAGCGGATTGGCTCACGACAGCTCTCCCCATCAATAGGCCGAGTTCGCAGCTCGAGATGACCTTCTCACGGCGGCGCTTCGACACCGATATCCGCATCGAACTCCCTCACGGGGAATATATCTTCGGCGTGAATACGGATTCAGCGCAGATGGACGGCGCAGTCGCAGTGGATCGTTCCGCTGCTCACGGGACCTTCGGCCCGAAGGAGTTCCTCGGATACATCAACACCATGCGCGTAGGCAACCGGCTTCTGCTGGGGAGGGGATATCACCGAACTTACGCTCGCATCGCCGCCGTCGAAGGCCGCTTGTCCGATCGTCTGACCGTTGTGGCGATCGACCCGGCAAGCCCGGTGCCCCCTGACTCGAGCGCCCAAAGATCAGCACACGACCCGGGTCTTTCTATCTTTGGCACTCGCCCCGCGCTCGTGCAGGACTTCTTCACCGAAGGGCTCGCCATGCCCGTCTATCTGCGTCGTAAGCAATACCGCCTGGACGTGAGCGCGCGGTGGGTCGCTGTCAACGTTGAATGAATAGATGGGAAGCACATAAAACCCGCTGCAAGGCATCGTAGCTGCCATAGCAGCGGGTGTGGTCTTCGACCCAACAGTTTGTTGGGGTAAATTCTTATCGCAACTTGCTCATCATCACCATGACCATTCTCTCAATCCTTGCTGGGATGGCGTTGGCGGTGGCACGGTTCACAGTTCGCCGTCAAAAGGAGAAGGAACTCCACAGCGACCTAGAACGCATGAGACGCGCGATCGATAAATATAAGGAAGCCTGCGACCGCGGCGGCTTTCTAGTCAGAGGGGATACTCACGGTTACCCGGACAGCTTAGAGCGGCTCGTTGAAGGCGTCGATGTTGCGGGAACAAAGGTGAAATTTCTACGCGAGATTCCTGTGGATCCTATGACCGGCACCCGCGACCGGGGCTGCGCTCCATGCAGGATGAGAACGACGGCACATCCTGGAATGGAGTGAGCGTCTGGAACGTGTACTCGAAGTCTAGTGGAACCGCGCTCGACGGCACAAAGTACGCAACCTGGTAACGATGCCGAAGATCCTCACGGCGAAGTGCGCAAGGATGCGAATCGAAGATAGTCAAAGCCTCCTGCACCGACCGGCCTTATGCCATTCACCCGCAGGTTATGAATGACCTCGTTGTCCGGATACCAGAGGGGAATTCCAGGCAGGTCTTCAGCAAGAATCTGCTGAGCCTCAACGTAGTCTCTTCGCCGCTCAGACTGATCGGAGGATGCCGCGGCACTCTTCAACAGATCGTCCAACTTCGGGTTTGCGTATCGACCCCGGTTCCCGCCCTTGGGAGGAACGCTCGCGGAGCCGTAAGCATAGCGAAAGATGTCGGGATCTTCATTGCTGCCAATCCAGCGCAGAGCGTAGATCTGGAACGCGCCCTTGGTGACGTCGGAATAGAACGTACCAAACTCCGCGGAGCGTATCTGGAGGTCGATCCCTGCGGGACGAAGTTGTTGCTGAAGGATCGCTGCAAGCAGACGCGTGGTCTCGTCTGTACTTGTCTTGAGAGTGAGATGTAGGCGAACTCCATCTTTCCTGGCAGGGAAGCCGGCATCGCCAAGCAACTTCTGCGCCCGCCCGATGTCATGGGGATAGCTCGCCATCTCGGAGTCAGCAGCACGCGCCCAGTGCTCAGGAGGAAGCAGCGAGTTCGCCAGCCTTGCCTTGCCGCGCCAGATGGCATCCACGATAGCCTGGCGGTCAATGGCGCAGGCAATGGCCTGGCGAACGCGCCGGTCGCGAAGAATGGGGTCCTGAACGTTGAAGTTCATGTAGACCACGACTGAGCTTGGCCCCGTCTCTGTGGCGAGGCTCCGCTCGTTACGCAGAGCGTGGACCATGTCGAGCGTAATGGCGTTGCTCTCCATGTCGCGCGAACCCTTCTGCAGTTCGAGCGCCGTGGTGATCGCGTCAGGCACTACAGCAAAGCGGACTCTCTCGATCTTCGGCGATCCCGCCCAGTAGCCGGGGTTGCGCTCAACCAGCACCTCCTTATCCTGCACGCTGGAGATGAAGCGGAAAGGCCCGGTCCCGATAGGATGCAGGCCAAAGTCGCTCCCCGAGCCATTGGGCACGACCCCGAAGAGGCCGTCACTCATATTGAAGAGAAGTTCTGCGTCCGGGTGCTTCAAGTGGACGACGACAGTGAGCCGGTCTTTCGCTTCGGCGCTTGCAACCGCGGCGAAGTTACCGCTCTTCGAAGTGATCAGGTGCCCGTGGGCAGGATCGATCAGACTCTCGATGGTCCAAACGACATCCTCGGCTGAGAGAGCGCGCCCATCGTGAAAAGTGACTCCATCACGGAGATGAAAGATCCAGGTGACGGGATCGGGCTGCTCCCAGCTTGTGGCGAGCCAAGGCTGCAGATTGTAGTGGTCGTCCTTTTTGACGAGGGCATCAAAGACGAGAGCGCCGATGCGCTCAGACTGCGCATCCGTGCCAACGCGAAGATCGAGATTGTTGGGGCTGCTCTCGATCATCATGACCAGTGTGTCCGGGGCGGGTCGATGGCTGCGGCATCCTGCAACGAAGAACAGACACGCGAATACATAGCAATACAGAGAGCGCTTCAAGGGTGTGTGACCTTGCCGAGGATCACTTCGCGAGCGGCTCCGGTAGCTGACTTCACATTGCCGGGCAGACGATGCCATGTAAGCCACCCGAGCAAAGCGAAGGCTACAGCTTCCTTTGCCTGCGCGGGAACGCCAAGGTCGTCCATCGGACTTACCTGCACACCCAGTGCCATGAACTCCGTAGCGAGCAGGCGCATCATGGTCTTGTTCTTTACCCCGCCCCCCGCAACGATAACCTCCGTCTCCGCGAGGGGTGCGCTCTGCCCGAGGTGCGGCCATACGAAGGTCCGGTAAGCAGAGAGAATGGACTGCACGGTGAGCGCGGTCGCCGTCGCGACGATGTCCTTATCCGAACCTGCCTCCGCTTGGCAAACCTCGATCAAGCGCGATGCGAAGCTGCTGCCAAACTCCTCTCGACCGCAGGACTTCGGCGGGGCGGTCAAAAAGAACTTCTCCTTCAAAACAGCATCAACGACGTCCTGCAGGACTGTGCCACGATTCGCGATCGTCCCATTGGCGTCGAACTTCTTACCGAACAGACGAAGCATGGCGGCGTCAACGACCATGTTTGCCGGCCCGGTGTCGAAGGCCATCACACGATCGATGGACGCACCTGCGGGAATCGCGGTGAGGTTCGCGATTCCGCCGAGATTGAGCAGTACGCGGCTCTTCTTCGCATCACGAAACAGCGTGTAGTCGAGCATCGGCACCAGCGGCGCGCCCTGGCCACCAGCAGCTAAGTCCGCAGGGCGGAAGTCACTCACGACAGGAACCCGCAGGCGTTCTGCGAGTACACTCGCTTCGCCGATCTGCCATGTCGCGCGGACTGGTTTGCCAAGATACGTCTGCGCCACAGCCTGGTGGTAGATCGTCTGCCCATGGCAGGCTGCGAGATCGAGCTTCAAACCGGCCTCTGCACTCGCCCTCTCGATCGCATCCGCATAGACCTCGCCCAGCCGCCAGTTTAAACGGCTCATCTCCGCAACAGATATCGACTCAGCATTCATTGCAGCAAGAACGGCAGCGCGTACTGCCTTCGGATAAGGAAATCCCGCATGATGAAGCAGCTTGATCCTCGGTGTGCCGCCCGGCTTTGCAGGAGTCGCGATGCGGCAGATCGCAACATCCACTCCGTCAGCCGAGGTTCCGCTCATCACGCCAGCAACGATCATGCCTTCAACTCCCGCTGCAGATCGGCGAGCAGATTGAGGGCCTCACGCGGTGTCATCTCGTCGACGTCCACCTCTCCGAGGCGGTCGACGATGCGCTGCGAGAGCGGAGTGAACATCGTCATCTGCATCTGTTCTTTTGCTTGCGCTGGTCGAAGCGCGGAGCTTTCGACGCGCTCGTGGACCTTCAACACATCGCGCGCCCGAGAGATGACCGCGGCAGGCAGCCCGGCCAGCTTCGCGACCTCGATGCCGTAGCTCTTGCTCGCCGGTCCCGCTTCAACACTGTGCAGGAAGACGATCCCCGAAGGCGTCTCTTTGACAGTGACCCGCAGATTTCTGAGCCGCGCCAGTTGCTCAGAGAGCAGGGTCAATTCGTGATAGTGCGTGGCGAAGAGTGTTCGCGCGCCAATTCGATCGTGCAGATGCTCCACTGTTGCCCATGCCAGAGAAAGACCATCGTAGGTTGCCGTGCCGCGTCCCATCTCGTCGAGCAGCACGAGCGAACGTGCAGTCGCGGTGTTGAGGATCGCAGCGGTCTCAGTCATCTCGACCATGAACGTCGAGCGACCGCGCGCAACGTTATCGCTGGCACCGATCCGAGTGTAGATGCGATCGACAAGGCCGAGCTTCATACGCTCCGCAGGCACAAAACAGCCACACTGCGCCATGATGACAAGCAGAGCTGTCTGTCGCAGATACGTGCTTTTACCACCCATGTTAGGTCCAGTGATAAGTAACACAGCCGGCCCGGCATCGGCATCGAGATGCACCGAGTTCGGAACGAATCGGCCGCTGCCCGACTCTTCCATGCGCCGCTCAACCACAGGGTGTCGAGCCTGTACGAATTCAAGCACTCCCGAGTCTTCGATCAGCGGACGTGTCCATCCACGCAGCGCGGCGAGGTGAGCAAAGCAGCCGAGCATATCGATCTCGGCGATGCGGCGCGCCGTCTCGCGAATGCGGCCTGCATTAACCAGTAGCTCCGCCCGAAGCTCTGCGAAGATACGGCGTTCAATCTCCCCCGAGCGCTCCTGCGCGGTGAGGATCTTCGTCTCGTAGTCCTTCAGCTCGGGCGTCGTGAATCGCTCCGCATTTACCAGTGTCTGCTTGCGCTCGTAGTCCGCGGGCACAGACTTTGCATTGGCCTTGGTCACTTCAAGGTAGTAGCCGAAGACACTGTTAAACCGGACTTTCAGTGAGCCGATCCCGGTGCGCTGACGTTCGCGCTCCTCGATGGCAATCAGAGCCTGCCTTCCGCTGCGGCTCAGCTCGCGAAGTTCATCGAGCTCCGCATCGACACCCGCGCGAATGACGCCCCCGTCCGCGAATGTAATCGGCGGCTCATCTGCAAGAGTCTTCACGATGGCATAGTGCAGGTCTTCAAGCGGATCCAGTGCCGCAGCGAGTTCTCGCCACCGGGCTGACTCAAAAGACCTATTCGCAAGCGCCACGCCCGGCAGGCAGCCGAGCGTCGCCGCCAGCGACATCACCTCGCGCGGGCCAGCAGAGTCAAGCGCAACACGGCCCAGCAAACGTTCCAGGTCGAGGACGCCATCCATCGAACGCCTCAGATTCTCGCGCTTGCGTAGATCCGTTGCTGCTTCCGAAACGGAGTCAAGGCGAGCGTTGATCTCCGCCAGTTCGTTCGATGGCCGAAGCAACGTAGCCCGCAGCAGGCGCTTGCCCATCGGCGTACAGCATGCGTCGAGCGTGTGGAACAGCGTCGTCTGCACGGACTCCCCGGAGAAGAGCGGCTCGACGAGCTCGAGATTGCGCACGCTTACGGAGTCGAGCTCGAGGCAAGTGGATCGCTCGTAGTATCGAATGCCGTCGATGTGTTCGAGCGCGCCCTGCTTCGTGGCCCGCATGTAGTGAATCAAAGCACCGGAGGCGATAGCGGCGCTGTCATGGCCGCCCATGCCGATGCCGTCGAGCGAGTGAACGTGCAGGTGCCCGGTCAAAAGAGGAAGGGCGTAGTCTCCGGTGAACACCCACTCTTCGACCGGCGTTCGGGTGCGAATGTACTCAAGTCCGGCGCTGTCTTCGGATGATTCAGCGTTGCCATTCTTCGCATTGAGAAGTCCGCCTGAACCGGGCCCGAATAAGCCAAGAGCGTGGATCAACTCAACAGGCCGGATGCGGCCAAGTTCGTCCATCGCCGCTGTCCATGAGGATGCGCCGCTGAACTCTGTCGCGCGGAACTCACCTGTGGACAAGTCCAGCAAGGCAAGGCCGGCCTTTGCATTGACGCCAGTGCCATTCACCGCAATACTAGCCAGGTAGTTGCTCTGCTCCGGGCCGAGCGACGGATCGAGCGACGTTCCCGGCGTCAGGACGCGCGTGACCTCGCGCCGGACGATGGTCTTGACCGTCTTGGGGTCCTCCATCTGCTCGCAAAGCGCGATGCGGTAGCCCTTGCGCAGCAGGCGTTGCAGATAGATCTCCGCAGCGTGATAAGGAACGCCGCACATGGGTTGCTTCTTCTCTCGATCGCGTGCCGTCAGCGTGAGCTGGAGTTCGCGCGCGACGAGGATGGCATCGTCGTAGAAAAGCTCGTAGAAGTCACCGATCCTGCAGAACATCAGGCAGTCCGGATACTGCTGCTTCGCGGCAAAGTACTGCCGCATCACCGGCGTAAGGGAGGCCGCGTCCATACCCGCAATTTCGTTGATTGTCTCTGTCGCCAATTCTTAACCCAGTAACCGATCCAAGACTTGCAGAATATCGCACGCGGTAGACTGAGGTCACGAAGACCATCTCACGCCCGAAGGAAGCCCCATGATCCAGATTCCCCTGACTCCCGAACAGTTCGATTCGAAGGCCGCACAGATCGCCGCACAGCAGGGAATTAACCTGATAGGGCACGAAGGCACGATTGAAAAGATGGGCGTGAAGGCGCACTACGTTTATGAGAACGGTGTTCTCAACATCACAATTATCGATAAGCCAATGTTTCTGTCCGAGTCGATGGTGGAGAACCAGTTGAAGGCCTGGCTGTAGCCACTAATCTTCGTCCGTCTCTGTACTGGCGCGGCGGATGGCGACGATCTGCGGATGCAAAAGCTTGGCGGTCAGAGAGCGTGTCAGCGCCTCGACTGCGGCTTGCTGCTCGGGAGTGAGGCCGGCCAGACGCTTGGCTGACTTCGCAAGCTCCGCCGCTCGGACTGCTTCGGCGTTTTGCTGCAGGCTCAGGATAGCGGGGACGGCATCCAGGGACTGCACTCGTTGCTGGTAGCGATCGACCTCTCTCGCAACGATGGACTCGGCCGCCTCTGCCTCGCGCCCGCGATCCGCAAGGTTCGACTGCGCGACCTGCTGCAGGTCGTCGATATCGTAGACGAAACAGCCTTCGACCTGGTTCATAGCAGGGTCGACGTCGCGTGGTACAGCAATGTCGATAAAGAACATTGGCCGGTGGCGGCGGCGCTCGAGGAAGTGCTGACCATGCGAGCGGTTGAAGATCTTCTGATCGGAGCCGGTAGATGTGATGACGATGTCCGCCCGATCCGCATGGGAGTAGAGCTGGTCGAAGGGCAACACGGCGGTAGAGGCTGATGTGCCAAGGAACTCGACCGCAAGTGCCTCCGCGCGTTCCTGCGTGCGGTTGGCTACGAGGATATTTGACGCGCCCTGCTGGATGAGGTGCCGCGCTGCAAGCGAAGACATCTTCCCCGCGCCGACCAGGAGCACGGTCTTTCCCTGCAGCGTGCCGAAGATCTTCCGCGCAAGATCGACCGCAACGGAAGCGATCGAGACACTTGAGGATCCAATCTCAGTCTCGCTCCGCACCTTCTTGGCAACCGTAAACGCCCGTTGCAACAGCCCTTCGAGCGAAGAGCTCACAGCGCCCACCTGGCGGGCGACACCATATGACTCCTTCACCTGGCCCAGGATCTGCGGTTCGCCAACCACCATCGAGTCCAGCGAACTGGCGACGCGGAAGAGATGCCGGACAGCCTCGCGCTCGCGGTATTCGTACAGGTGCGGGGCAAGCAGAGCCGCAGGCACGGAAAAATATTCCTCAAGAAACCGCGGAAGATCGGGTGCGGACGGCAGCGATTCCTGACTGGTGAGCAACTCGATCCGATTGCAGGTCGAGAGGATCAATCCCTCGCGAACGCCGGGCTGATGAAGCAGGGATCGCGTGGCGTCGGCAAGCCGCGTCAGAGGAACCGACAGACGTTCGCGCACCTCAATCGGCGCGGTATTGTGATTGATGCCGAGCAGCACAAGAGAACGCGTCGCTGGCCTCTCAGCAGCGTCCACCGCCGTTCCTTTCGAATCCATGTTGTCCAATATCTGGCTCATGGGGCGGAGAACCTGTGGACGGCGGAGAACTGGTTCGCGGCCCAGACGGTAATGACGACAAGAAAGACGAAGCTCGACAGATAGACCGCCCGGCGGCCACGCAAACCGGAGTGCCGCCGGATGAAGATCATCGCGCAGTAGGCGACCCACATAGCGAAGGCGAGCAGGATCTTTGGGTCAAGAAAGTAGCTTGCGCCTACCGTCTGCTGGGCGACGAGAGAGCCGATGAGCAACCCGCCGGTCATGCACGGCAGGCCGAAGAGAAGGCTCTTCAGAGCTATCTGGTCTGTCGTTTCGAGCGGTGGAAGCCACGGTATGGTCGGGGCCTTGGACTTCAACCGGCGCTCCTGTATGAGATAGAGCAGGGAAGCGAGGAGGCTGACAAAGAGCGCCGCGTAAGCCGCAAGCAGCAAAGCAATATGCAAGAAGATCCAACCTGTGCGGAGCGGTAGCAGTTCCTCCTGCCCGGGCCGAAATGCCGCGAGGACGCTGAGCAGAAACGCTATCGGCAGAACAAAGATTCCCAGCGCAACGGTGCGGTATCGCAGATAGACGACCAGAAATCCAGCGACCAGCATCAGCGCCAGCAGGGACTGGAGTTCGTGCGTCTCCACCGGCCGACTATGGTGGGCAGCGTAGAGCATCTCGGCGAGCGAGACGAAGTGGAACAAGGCGGCCGCGATCGTCAGCGGGATCGCAACGTGGCGCCAGCGCGGCCGGTCGTAGAGCGCGGCGGGCAGCACCGCAAGCGCTGCAACGCCGTACAAGAGAACCGCGACTTTGAGCCAGAGAAGAGACATATCTTGATGATTCAATATCGGTTGACAGGGCGATACACGTTCCCGCGACACTCTGTCCCAAACTCTGAGTATATCGCGGTGCGCGGGCTGAAAGCGTTGACGGCAGCCCTCTAGCCCAGCTCTCGCCGACGTGTAAAGCTGATCGCATGAGCCGCGCCACATTCATTGTCAACCCCAGGGCAGGTTCACTACGCGATCTCGCGACCCTCCTCCCGGCGATGATTCGAGAGCTGGAGGGTCAGGGCACTATCGCCAACTGCATCGAGACGACCGGCCCCAACACAGCCGCCGCTCTGGCCGCAAAGGCTGTTCGCGAAGGCGCGGACACTCTCTTCGCGTGCGGCGGGGATGGCACCGTCCACGAGGTAATGCAGGGAGTGGTTGGAACCAACATAACCCTTGGCGTCGTTCCGATGGGAACCGCAAATGCGTTGGCCAGAAACCTCGGCCTATCGCCCGATCCGCTGCGGGCTATCTCGCAACTCGCCGGTGCTCCGGCCACAAGGATCCCGGTCGGCCGAGTCGAGTACTCCGCAGGGAATGGCGGATCAGAACTTCAGAGCAGATACTTTTCAGTACTGTCGGGCGCTGGACCCGACGGAGCGTTGGTCTACAGCCTTCTCGCCGGGAAACAGGCTTTGGGGCGCATGGCGTACTACGCGCATGCTGCCCGGCTTTTCATGACGCGCCGCTTTCCACCCTTTCGCATCTCCTACCGCTTGACCGGTTCCGATTGCTGGCAGGAGGACCGCGCGGTCAGCGCGATGTGCGCCCGCGTCGGAGACCTCGGCGGCCTCTTCAGCAAGCTCACGCAAGGGAGTTCGCTCCACTCGGCAAGCCTGCGGCTCTCTTATCTGCGGCCACCGGGGCGGATCTCGTTGCCCTCATGGTTCGTGTCAGGACAACTGGGAATCCACGGGAGGAACCCGTGGCTGCGAACCATCGACGCCGACGAGTTCCGCTGCGAACCGATCGGTCCGCACTCGAATGTGCATGCCCAGGTGGATGGAGAGTGGATCGGTCGACTTCCAATCTCCGTCCGGTTGGTCCCGGACGCCCTGTCGCTCTTGATCCCAACGGGCATTCCCTCTCGCTGAATTGATACGTCTCGCACCTCGCTCTCAAGTATTCTTAGAGAACAGATGACGAAAGACTTTCATAGCAAACGGCCGATCAGAATCGGCTCTCGTGGTTCGCAGCTTGCTCTCTGGCAGGCGAACCATGTCCTTTACGCCCTGCGCGATGCCGGCTACGCCGTTGAACTTGAAGTGATCCGCACGACGGGCGACCGAATGCAGCAGCCGGGGTTCGTTCTGCCGCCGGGCCTCGACGGCAAGGGCATCTTCATCAAGGAGATCGAGGAAGCGCTGGAATCGGGACGGATCGACCTCGCGGTGCACTCGCTCAAAGATCTTCCGACTACGATCGCCCCGCAGTTCACGCTGGTCGCCATCCCGAAACGCGCCGACGCTCGCGACGTCTGGGTATGCGAAGAGTTCTGGGGACTGCACACCCTACCTGAGGGCGGACGCATTGGAACCACAAGTCCTCGCCGCAAGGCTCAGTTGCTTGCTCTCCGGCCAGACGTAACCTTCGTTGAAGTTCGTGGAAACGTCGACACCCGCTTGAAAAAGCTGGCTTCGGGGCAATGCGATGCGCTGGTCCTAGCGGCAGCCGGCCTTGACCGCTTGAAGCGCGCAGAGTCGGTCCATTACCGCTTCTGCCCCGACGAACTCTGTCCCGCACCCGGCCAGGGAGCGCTGGCGATCGAGACTCGTGCCGAGGGCTTTCTCGCATCGGACACTCCTGACGAAAAGTGGGACGAGTTCGTGCGCGGGGCGGTCAAGTTCTTCAACCATCCTCAGACGCGCTTCTGTGTTGAGACAGAAAGATTCGCGCTCGACGCGATGGGCGGCGGATGCTCGCTTCCTGTGGGAATTCACGTAGCTCCCGTTTGCGACGCGCAGACCGGCGACTTCTACCGCATCTATGCCCAGGTGGTCGCACCCGACGGTGAGACCATGGTGCAGCTCGACCAGATCGAGCCGATGGTACGGCAGCCGAACGCAGAGGCATTAGGTAAAAGAATCGCAGACGATCTCAAGGCCAGAGGCGCACTCGATCTGCTTCTGGCAGAGACTGTGGCGTGACGGCCAAACTTCGATGCTGAAACGGTTTACCGCTGACAAATGTTTCCCCGCGCTGTCATAATGTTCGACCATGCGAAGTTTCCCGGTTGCCTTGGTCTCCTGTGCGTTTCTAGCCTCAACTCTATCGTTTGCCCAAACCCCGGCGATGCCCCACCTGGAGAAGCGCGGGACCACGACGCAGCTCATCGTCGACGGCAAACCGTACTTCATGCTGGCCGGCGAGCTGCACAACTCCAGCTCGTCCAGCCTGGAGTACATGAAGCCCATCTGGCCGCAGATGGCGGCGATGCACCTGAATACGGTCCTGACTCCTGTCTCCTGGGAGCTAGTCGAGCCTACCGAAGGTCACTATGATTTTGCGCTCGTCGACGGTCTGATCGCGCAGGCCCGCGAGCAGCATGAGCACATCGTCTTCCTATGGCTGGCGGCGTGGAAGAACGGCATGTCGGGATATCCGCCTGTGTGGGTCAAGCAGGACACGAAGCGCTTCCCGCGTGTGGTGATCAATGGGGCAGAGGTGAACATCCTCAGCACCTTCGCCCCTGCAACCCGCGACGCCGACTCCCGCGCCTTCGCCGCCCTGATGCAACACATCAAAGAGGTGGACGCCGAGCAGCACACCGTCCTGATGGTGCAGGTGGAGAACGAGGTGGGCATCCTTGGAGCGGCCCGCGACCACTCGGCCATCGCCGACAAGGAGTTCGCCGCGGAGGTACCAGCCGAGCTGATGAAGTACCTCGTGGCGCATCGCGAGACGCTCGATCCCGAGTTCCGTGCTCTATGGGAGGAGAACGGCAGCAAGTCTTCGGGGACATGGACGCAGATCTTCGGCGACGCCGACCGTGCCGAGGAGCTCTTCATGGCATGGCACTACGCGACTTACGTTCACGCAGTCGCCGCGAAGGGGAAAGAGGCATACGCCTTGCCGCTCTTCGTCAACACGTGGCTTGGCGGAGGGAGCAGCAAGCCGGGCAACTATCCCAGCGGCGGGCCGCAACCCCGCGTGACGGATGTGTGGAAGGCAGCGCGAAGCCTGCAGAAGGGCCCGTCCCTCGACATGTATACGCCCGACCTGTACGCGTCTGATTTCGCGGGATGGACAGCCAAATATCATCGCGATGGCAATCCGCTCTTTCTGCCGGAGACAAACGGCGGCGAACCCGGCGCGGAGAATATCTTCTACGCGACGGGCGAACACGCAGCCCTCGGGTTCTCCCCCTTCGCGATCGACTCTCTACCAGAGCGGGACAAGCCAGGAACAGAGGCGATGACGGCGAGCTATGCGGCAATCGCAGAGATCGTTCCCACCCTGCTTGAAGTGCAAGGCAGCGGACTCGACCAGCATGGCCACGCGAAGACCCACGGTTTCCTGCTGGATAAGTCGAACTCTTCCGTTGATTTCAAGATGGGCGAGTACATCGTTCACGTAAGCCTGGACGAGATCTTTGGTAACCACGCAGAGAAGGGCTTCGGGCTTCTGGTTCAGACGGGGCCAGAGGAGTTCCTGGGAGCGGGCAAAGGCTACAGGGTCTCGTTCACGCCTCTCGCGCAAGGCGACAAGCAAGTCGGCATCGCTTCGATTGACGAGGGGCACTTCGTCGACGGCGCATGGCTCGCAGGGCGGCGACTGAACGGCGACGAAAACGACCAGGGCAGCTACTTCCGCTTCGATCCGCGTGCACTACATATCGAGAAGGTGAAGCTCTATCGCTTCGAATAGCTCCCGGGCGAATCGCGCGGTTTGCTGTAAAGTGACACGGTGAGCAAGCGAATCGATACGAGCGGAGCACGGTCCTGAATCGGCCGCGGATACTCATCACGCGGACGCGCCACCAGGCCTCGGAGCTTGCTGCGGCGGTCGAGCGCATCGGTGCGGAGGCGGTTCTCGTGCCCATGATCGAGGTCGTTCCGCCGCGATCATTTGAGGAGTTGGACGCCGCGATTCGGCTGCTCGATCAACCGGATGACAAGCTGGATTGGGTCGTCTTCACCAGCGCGAATGCGGCACAAGCTCTTTCAACGCGAGCGCGCGAGCTCGGAGCGTTGCCGCGATTGAAGCGGATTGCAGTCATCGGTCCAGCGACCGGCAAAGCGGTCGCGGCGGCACGACTTGCGCCTGAGATCGAGCCTATGCTTGTGCCAACCGAGTACGTCGCCGAGTCTTTGGCTAATGCGTTGCTGGCGGAGTGCGGTAGCCAGCAGAGATTCCTGCTGGTTCGCGCCGAAGAGGCACGCGATGTGATTCCGACGGCCCTCGAAGCGGCGGGGCACTCCGTGACGATCGCTACCGCCTATCGCAATGTCACGCCCCCCGGCACGCTGCCTGCGCTTCAAGAGATCTTCGCAGACCGTGCCTGCTATCCGGATGTCATTACATTTACCAGCTCCTCCACGGCGAGAAATCTGGCGGCACTGCTTGCCTCGATCGATCTGAAGATTCCACACGGAATCGCCCTGGCTTCGATTGGGCCGATCACCTCAACTACTCTTCGTGAACTTGGATACGAGCCAACCTTCGAGGCGGATGAACCGACGATCGACTCGCTTGCGGCTGCAATATCGCGACATCTCAAGGAACCCTAGTGTGAACTCCACGTCTTGTCGGAGGCGTTGCAGAGATGCTCGAGCGAGCACTCCGAGCAGCGCGGCTTACGAGCAACGCAGATCTGCCTTCCGTGATGGATCAACTCGTGTGAGAACTGAATCCACCGGTCTTGCGGAATGACCTTCATCAGTTCCTGCTCGACCTTTTCGGGAGTGGTGTTCTTCGTCAGCTCCAGCCGCTTTGAGAGCCGCAGCACGTGTGTGTCTACGACAAT
Source organism: Granulicella aggregans (assembly GCF_025685565.1). Lineage (NCBI taxonomy): Bacteria > Pseudomonadati > Acidobacteriota > Terriglobia > Terriglobales > Acidobacteriaceae > Granulicella > Granulicella aggregans. The sequence goes on along the minus strand of NZ_JAGSYE010000002.1, from coordinate 16,952 downwards.
GCCCACAGCAATTCCATAGAACGAGCCGAGCACGACGTTGCCCGTCTTGCGCGCAACTCCGGGCAGAGTCAGAATCTCTTCCATCGTCTGCGGCACCTGTCCCTTGAAGTCTTTCACAACGACCTCAGACGCGCCCTTAATCGACTTCGCCTTGTTGCGAAAGAAACCCGTCGTCCGAATCAACTCTTCAAGCTCGGGAAGGGAAGCGGCGGACATCGCTTTCGGTGTCGGAAAAGCCTTGAAGAGCGCGGGCGTGACGAGGTTCACGCGCACGTCGGTGCATTGCGCGGAGAGGATCGTGGCAATCGTAAGCTCCCACGCATTGCGATGATTCAACGCACAAACGACACCGGGATAGGTCTTCCTCAGTCCATCAAGAATTGCCGCGATGCGCTCCGGTGCGAGCGGCTTTTTGGTCTTCCCAGGGTTTGCCTTTGGAGCTACCGGTTCAGACTTGGCGATCGACTTTGCTTTCTTAGCAGGCACGCCCTCAATCGCGAGCTTTCGCGCCGCCAAGCTGAGCCTCTGCGGTGGAGTCAAACTTAGCTCTGCCGACTTCTTCACACCAACCCCACACTTACCGCTCGTTGAAGGAGCGATCGCGTTCGCTCATCTGCCAGTTGGCCGCCTTGACTTACCCATTGCGCCGCCTCTCGTCCTATGTAAGTCTTGAGCTCATTGTTCCAAGTCATCTGCTTCTTAGCCGCTCGGAAGATCTGCTCGGCCCATGCAACGAAGGCCTGACTTTTCGGAAGTAAGCAGTCTGCCGTGTTGTTCAAGGTGTCTGTTTGGTAGTAGAGACGTCCCTCACACAACCAATGCGAACCATAATCGCAGCCATCGAACTCAATCGCTTCCGAGCTAGGATCAACGAGCCAGTAATCCTGCTTCTCAATGAATCGCATCTCGGGTGCAGTGCTGTCGCGCGTGAGATAACAGCGCTCATAGCCGATTAAGCCGCCAAATTTCGAAGAGGAGCGCGAGAGGGTGCTGGATGTCACAGCAACCGGCAAAGATGACGTTGAACTCGCGAGAAATGAACGGCATTCCAGCTCATTCTTCAGTTTCTCTATCAGAGAGTCAACGTCGTCGGGCATAAGGTAAAACCGTATCTGCCTACCCATTCGCCATCGCTATCCCAGCCGGTTCAGCATCTCTGAAGCAGGCAGCCGGACGCAACTGAAGATCGGCGTGTCCTGGAGCGTATAGAGACTGATCTCCGTCTCGCGAAGCTGTTGCACCAGGTCAAGGAAGTCCTCAGGGAAGTTGGTCTCAAACGCCACCACAAACTCCTGATCGTCGATGCCGAACGAGTACGTAGTATTGAGCTTCACCCGCGGATACATCAAGCCGATACGAATGTGTTCGTCCATCAGTCGCTTCCGCTCAGCTGCAGACAAAAGGTACCAGGGCCGCGTCTTCCAGAAGGGGTAGATGAAGATGTACTTCTGCCCGCCGGGACGGATCGCGCCGCGTCCTTCGCCTTCGCTCTCATCCGGGCGGTCAATCTGGTACTGCGAGCGCTTGGTCATCGCAAGGAAGTTGTGCGGCGACGTAAGGTATCCGCCGAGCTCCGTGCCCATCAACTCGCTGCGCATCTGGTTCAACTCATCGACGGCATAGCCAATGGACCAGATGCACATATCCACATCGCCGCGGGTTCCAATGGTGGAGTAGGTCAGCGAGAGAAACTCACCCGGCTTGTTCCACTTGGAGATGACGGCGGCAAACTCCGCCTTCTGCGTGGCCTTGGTCTCCTTCGGAAGACGCCGCCACTCAGGCATCACCTTGTAAAAGCTGAAGCATACAATCTGTCGCTTCACGGGCGGCTTCGATGGATCATGGGGTGCCGCGCCATAGCTGCTCGCAGGACGGCCCGATGCTGCGGGCGGTGCCACTGCTGTGGCTGTACCAATCGGTGCTTCTACGGTTCCGGCTTCGACCGGAGCAATTACTGTCTCTGACATCTCTTGTCCCTCTGGCAAGATGATAAATCCTCACGCATCCGGGCGCAGGATGATAGATTGATGCAAATCGACGGTTAGGCGAGAGGCGATCCTGTGAAGAGAGTTGCTAATGGCGTCTTGAAGAAGCTGCTCACCTGCTGCATCTTGACGGTTCTTCTGCGAGGAACTTCCATGCCTGCGCAGAGCTGCTCCACCGAAAGCGACCCCGCAACTCGCACCAAGGTTGGCACACAGATGCCGGCGTTTACGGTGACCGACAGCGATGGGAAGACATTCTCGTTGAAGAGCCAGCGAGGTAAGGTCGTCGTTCTGAACTTCTGGGCGACTTGGTGCGGCCCATGCAAGTACGAGATCCCGCGTCTGGAAAAAGAAATCTGGCAGCGATACAAGTCAGATCCCAACTTCGTGATGATGGCCATCGCTCGCGAACAGACGGACAAAGAGATCGTGCCATTTCAAAAGAGCAGTCACTTCAGCTATCCCATCGCATCCGACCCGAAGCGTTCTACCTACGGCCTGTTTGCTGAGTCCGGCATTCCCCGCAGCTACGTTGTGGATGGAGATGGAAAGATTCTCTTCCAGACAGTGGGTTATTGCGAGGGCGACTTCGACCACATGAAGGCCGAGATCGAACAGGCCCTGCAGAAGCCGCACAAGTAGTTACGTCGACCAAAAACCTTTCCAGACACGATCCTGAAATCGCCATCCGATATACTTCTCGGCAATGTCAGAGAAAATTCTTGCACTCCTTGTCGCCTTCATCTCCACGGGCGGCTACGCCAGCGTCGCTCTGCTCATGGCCATCCAGTCGGCCTGCATTCCGATCCCGTCGGAAGTCATTATGCCGTTCGCGGGCTTTGTCCTGGCACACAATCAGCTACAACTGGTGCTCCTGGCGACAGTGGCCTCTCTGGCCTCGAATATCGGCTCGATCCCCGCATACTGGGTCGGCGCATGGGGTGGCCGGCCAATGGTCGAGCGCTTCGGCGGCTACGTCCTGCTCAGCCGCCACGACCTCGATCGCGTGGACTACTTCTTCAACAAGTACGGTTCGATCACGGTGCTGATTGGCCGCATGCTCCCGATCGTTCGGACGTTCATCGCTCTGCCCGCTGGCGTAGCCAAGATGAACCAGGTCCGCTTCCACATCTACACCTTCATCGGATCGTGGCCCTGGTGCTACGCTCTGGCCTACGTTGGCATGAAGCTGGGAGCGACATGGAACTCCAACCCAGAGTTCAAGGCCTTCTTCAACAAGTTCCACTTCGCCGTGGAAGTCGTTCTGGTTGCAGGAATCGTGTGGTTCGTCTGGACGCACTGGAAGAATCGCATCCGCGTCGAGGCTGCTTAGGCTACTGACAATCCCTACTTTTTCGGTGGTGGCGGCGGTGGTGGAGGTTTTGGCGGCGGAGGGAGCGGTCTTGGAAGCGGCGGGTAGCTGGCTCTTTTGTTAGCGTCGTTCAAGCGATCTTCCTCATGCAGCGAGTTGATGCTGGTGGTGCATCAGGATGTTCTCCTGGCATTTCAACATAAGACTTTTCTTGTCGGGCATCGCGGTACTGCTCTTGGAGATATCCGCTTCTTGATCGCGCAGCTTTGCGAGTTGCTCTGCGGCACGATCAATGTGAACGTTAGCCCAAAGGTCACCGTAACCCATGGCCAGCTTATTCCACCGGAGATGTAAATCTGCCGCGTCGATCGAACCGCGCTCGTTCTTCGCCACAAGTGACCAGAGGCTGATGCCCGCCGCGAGAAAGGCCATCGCCGGCTTGATCCAGCTGTATTGGGTCGGGACGGATGTAAGCAAAGAAACACCCGCTCCTGAAGAAAGCAACAAGCTGGCTAACGTTAGCAATCTCTGGGTACGGAGCAGCCTATGGCTTAGCTCCCCGAAATACGCTGCTCGAATTTCAGCGCCCAACAGGCCTTGCCAAATGAGCTCGATCTGATAGTCAAACATGACGCTTCACCTTACACGAGTGTAGCGCCATTTGCGACCGATGCGATCGTTTGCTCCTGCGACTATGAAGTTAGCGATAACGATCCATGTAGGAGCGTGAAGGGTCGCCTGCGCAGCAAAGGGGCAATCGACAGCCAAACGCCGGAGTTACCGGTAACGCCGCATCCCTATTGTTTGCAATGATTTGCAAGCAATTTCCTGCTGCTTGATACTTAGATTGTCCGTAACTCGGAACACTGAAGCAAAAGAAGGGTATCGCCAAGCATGTCAACACCCGGCGCCGCAACGCAAGACGCGGCCAGCATCAAGCCCGCAACTGGAAAACTCGGCATCATGATCCCCGGCATGGGAGCCGTCGCTACAACTCTTATCGCTGGTGTGGAAGCAGTACGGCGCGGCCTCGCCAAGCCGATCGGATCGACCACGCAGATGGGCACCATCCGGCTCGGCAAGCGCACCGATGGCCGCAGCCCGCTCATCAGGGACTTCGCCCCCATCGCCCAGCTTGACGACCTCGTCTTCACCGGCTGGGACATCTTCGGCGGCAACCTCTACGACGCAGCAAAGACCGCACAGGTCCTCGACCGCGACCAACTCGAATCCATCCGCCCCTATCTCGAATCCATCGAGCCGATGCCCGCCGTCTTCGACCAGCACTACGTCAAGCGCCTTACCGCAAAGAAGTCGAAGACCGGCAAGAACAAGTGCGACCTCGCCAACCAGATCCGCAATGATATTGCCGAGTTCAAGACGAAGACCGATCGCCAGGTCATGATCTGGTGCGGCTCCACCGAGATATTCCTCGAACCCACCGCGGTTCACCAGACTCTCGAGGCCTTCGAGAAGGGCCTCGTCGACGACGACCCCGGCATCACGCCGTCGATGATGTACGCCTGGGCCGCACTCAAAGAGGGTATACCCTTCGCCAACGGCGCACCCAACCTCACCGTCGACGTCCCGGCACTGGTTGAGCTTTCAAAGAAGATGAACGCGCCCATCTGCGGCAAGGACTTCAAGACCGGCCAGACCTTCATCAAGACCGTCCTCGCGCCCGCCTTCAAGACCCGCCTGCTCGGCATCTCCGGTTGGTACTCCACCAACATCCTTGGGAATCGTGACGGCGAGGTTCTCGACGATCCCGAGAGCTTCAAGACCAAGGAAGAGTCCAAATTGGGCGTGCTCGACTACATCCTCCAGCCGGAGCTTCATCCTGACCTCTACAAGGACATCTACCACAAGGTCCGCATCAACTATTACCCGCCCCGCGGCGATAACAAAGAGGGTTGGGATAACATCGACATCTTCGGCTGGCTCGGCTATCCGATGCAGCTCAAGGTCGACTTCCTCTGCCGCGACTCCATCCTTGCAGCTCCCCTGGCGCTCGATCTCTGCCTCTTCCTCGATCTCGCGGCCCGCACACCTTCGCTGCGCGGCCTCGGCATCCAGGAGTGGCTGAGCTTCTACTTCAAGGCCCCGCAGACCGCGCCCGGCATCTACCCGGAGCACGATCTCTTCATTCAACAGATGAAGCTGAAGAACACGCTTCGCCACATCATGGGCGAGGATCTCATCACTCACCTCGGCCTCGAGTACTACGGCGAGTAACTGGGACGCATCGCAAACGGGAAACGCCCACTCCAATGCGCGAGTGGGCGTTCCTGCTTCTGTTGAAGGTTTCATCGGCGCGGATTAGCATCTCTGCAAGAGGCACCCGTGCATCCTCCTGAGACCAGCAAACTCGCGCACTTGAGGCAGCGCATCGACGCGGTCGATGCCGACCTCTCCGACTCGAGCTTCCAGAACGTGAACTTCTCCGGAGCTCTGCTGGATGACGTCAACCTTGCAGGCGCGACGATCCGCAACGCCAACCTGCACAACGCAAAGATCTACGACGCCAATCTGAGCGGAGTCGCCATTGCTGACTGCAACCTGGCTGGCGCAACGATCAACGGCATCCCAATCGATGATCTTCTTGCCGCCTACAACGCAGCAAATAAGTAGCTACTTTGCAGGCTCCTGACGCAACGCGGCGGGCACGAACTCTGTCGAGAACGACTTCGAATCCTGGGTCAGGTAAAAGGTCTGGATAGCAGGGAACTGCTGCTCCACAAGAATCAGCGTCCGGAAGTCGAAGCTCTGTACATCCGACCGCGCCTCCATGTGGTTCCGCACGATCGCTCCGCAAAGCGTGTCCACAAACTCCTGCGGACTGACCGTATGGTTCTGCAGCATCTCCACGGGAATCTTCAGCTTCGGGTCCATCGGCGGAACGTAATCCGGCAGAATCTTCGTTTCGAGATTGAAGTGCACCCGTTCTCCAGCCTTCGCCCGTTCGGCGGCATGCGGAGTCGCCTTGCCCGCGCCGTTGCGGTAGTAGTCCGTGTAGAAAGCCGTGAAGCGGAAGAGCTGTTCTGCATAGGTCGGTACGTAAGGACTGATGAGGTGCTCCTGCGCGGCGAAGGCGACCGCAACCGGAGAGAGGGCAAGATCGTTCTTCTGGTCCGGAAACTGGTTTGGCGCATTCTTCAACTTGTCGCAGATCAGCGTAGCCTGCGCATCGTGGCTCGATATATCGCGAAGATAGATCCGGTTCTCCATCGTGTACGGCGAGTCGTCCGCTTTACGGCAGGACTGCGGGTTGAAGAACTGGTCGTGCCAGATCATGGAAACGCGGTCGGTCGTAACCCCGGTGTCGGTCTCGATGGTGTCGATCAGGTTGTCGAGGCCAGATTCAAACGCAGGCAGCGTATTCTCCGGTCTCAGACCACGGCCACCGCGATGGCCGGAAACGTTGAAGTCCTTCAGCTTCGCGGCCATCTGCGGTGAGGACGCACGCTCCTCCGCGATGACCTTCTGCAGCAAATCGGGACGGTCAGAGATCAGCCCATCAACACCGGTACGAATTACGGCCCGCATCTTCTCGGGATCGTTCGTCGTCCACGGAACGACCTTAATCCCCAGCTTCTGGAGCGCCGCAACTGGCACCGACCCATCAATCACGGTCGAGTCCAACGGCGAGAGCGCCGGGATAGTCGAATCGTGGCTAGCCTTGGCGTGCGCGGCCGCACTCTTCATAAGCTGCTGGTACGGGTTCTCACTTTGCACGGGCTGCTGAGCGACGGTCACAGTTGGAGCGAGGGCAACAAGCAAAGCGGCGGAGCTCCGCAGGGCGAACAAGTCTTTAGAGAACATCGATCGATCGTCAGGGATTCTGGTTACAGTGCGATGAACGAACCGCCCGGTCCTAGTCCGGTTGAACTGGAAAGGCATAAACTTAGAGGTGTCGGGAACGGTCTGCCCCAACAGGAACGCCTCGATAGACGCAGGAGATGAATTTGCCGTTGCCGCAGAACGAGATCCGAACTGAATCGAAACATCACCGATCCATTCAATTGGCTGTGGTCGCCGCCTCGCTGCTCTGGTTTGCTGCGGCAGACCAACTCGCGACCCAGGCCGCCCGTGGAATCACGGTACGCCTGAACCTAAGCGACGGCTATCAACTCCTTCAATCCCTCTTCCTGCTCTTCCTGCTCGTCGCGGGCACGATGTTTCTACAGTCGATCTTCTCTGCTGGAACCCCGATCCGCCAACTGATTGGGTTGCCGCGTCGCCCATCGTCACGCAAAGAGTGGGCGACCGGAGCTGCGATCGGCTGGGGCATCGTGCTGGTGGCCGTGCTCCCGCAGACACTCTTCGGGGCCATGTACGTCCGCCTTTGGATCGCCCCGCGTTCGATCTACCTACTGGCTCTGAACCTCGCCACCGTCACCGTTCTGGCTCTCGCGTCTGAGATCGGGTTCCGCGGCTTCGCCTTTCGCCGCCTCATCGACGCCATCGGTCCGGCATGGGCGACGGTCGTCATCTCCTTGCTCTTCGGGATCGTCGGCAGCTTCAGCCGTGAGTCAACTCTTCTAGCAGTCATCGCCTGGACGCTCTTCGGAGTCGCCCTTTGCCTCGCCTGGCTGCGAACCCACGGCCTCTGGCTGGGCTGGGGAATTCACTTTGCCTGGATCGCGAGTCTGGGCATTCTGTTTGGCCTGCCGGTCAATGGCATCGATAATCTAGCCTCTTTCGTGGAGACTCGCGCGATCGGCCGCCCGTGGCTGACCGGCGGATTCTTCGGAATCGAGGCCGCCCCATGGACCCTCATCCCGCTTGGCGCAGCCATCGTTGCGGTTGTTCTCGTTAGCAGCGATTGGGCATGGGACTACACCCGGAAGCCGCTGATCCCCGCCGGGTATGCAATGGATGTTCCTCCGCCTGCCGCCCACACCGAGATGGAGCGGTCGATTCCTCCAGCCCCTCCGGCTCTGGTGCAGATTCTGCCCACGACTCCGCAGTCTAGATCGGTCGAGCCGGACCGCTAGTTCCGGCGCCGCTGAAAGCGCAGTGTCGAAATTGAACCTTCCGGTCGCTACGCCTTCGCAATTGACTTGTCAAACCTCCTGGATGAGCGGAGAATCACTTGCATCTGAGGTGCAACATGGTGAACTCCGCGTCCAGATGGGCCCCTTTATTTCTGATCGCCGCGTCGTCGACCGCCGCCATCTCGCAGAACGGTGAACCGGCGAAGCCGAAGCCGGATGTCTTCGTGGTCGGCGAACATAGCGCCACCGCCGGAATATCGACCGATTTCACCCCCACCCATATGCAGCTACCCGACGGTCGCCTCTCAGAGCGCGGACGCCGCGAGCTGATCCGCGACCTCGAGTCAGAGCAGGGCTTCGCCCACCGCGTGCTTCCCATGGGGCCGGGCCTGACCCTCGAAGCGAACGGCGAACTCACGCCCGGGCCTGCCGAGTACAAGAAGATGATCTACGAGAAGGGCGCCTCCGCAAACGTCGGAGACAGGGTTGTGGTGACGGCCCTGACCTTCAAGCCCGACCGGATCGTGATCGACGTCAACGGCGGCCCCTACGCCAAGCATCGCTTTCTCAGCCACGTCTCCTTCGGCGATGCACCGGTCGTGCGCCGGGGTGACGACCCGACGGGGAGTCGCGTCACCCTCGTCTTCAAGGACGGAGTGCCCGAGATCTCCGCGCCTGAGGTGAAGGCTCTCCTCGCGCCTGTGATCGACTTCGGTGCTAAGACCTCCACCGACGCCTACGCTGATAGCCTACCCGCCCCAGTCAAAGAATCTATCTCCGCACACGAGGTCCTGGTCGGGATGGACCGCAAGATGGTTCTCGCCTCTGTAGGCGCACCCGAAAGCAAAGTCCGCGAACACGCCGACGACGCTCCGGAGGGCGTTCACTACGAGGAATGGATCTACGGCCATGTCCCGCAGACCGTCCGCTTCGTGCGCTTCAAAGGCGATCGCGTCGTGCTGGTCAAGGTTGCCGCGTTAGGCAAGCCGATCGAGGTTCACGACCAGAACGAGATGGGCGAGTTCGCTCCTGAGCCCGACAAGCGAGACATCGCTCTCGGCGATGGAATCGACCCGAATCACCCGGTAGCTCCGCCGACTCTTCGCCAGGCAGGTGAGAAGGACGATACGGCGCCGGTGAGCAACGCCCATCGCGTCCAGTATCCTCCGCCGTCGAAGACCGGTTCCGCTCCTGACCCAACGCAGCAGCCGGCATCTCCCCCGGCACCACCGACTCAGTGAGTGGTGTCTACCGTTGCAAGCTGCTCTTTCCGCCCCAGCACCCAGTCCGTGAAACGGTCTTTGTGCTTCAGGATCGGCGACTCATAGAACTTCCAGGACGCGGCAGAGAACGCCACCGACAGAATGGCGGTTGTTACGGAAACGATCCAGTAGCGGGCCTCCTGGTTTACTCCCCCTGCGACTCGCGTCACACCCGCCCGGACTAGGAAGTACATGGGAAGGTGGATCAGATACAGCATGTAGCTGATCGAACCGAGATAGACCATCGGCTTTAACCGTAGAAACCAGCTGACAGGGTTCGACGATCCCGCATGAAGGATCAGCCAACCCACGGCTCCCGCGAATGCGAACTCGGCGAACGTCATGCTCACAAGTTCCCGATGCACGATCACAAGCAGCAGATAGACAGCGCCCGAGAGCGCTGAAGCGAATCCGAAGAGAAGATCATTTCGCTGCTGCGTTTGAGGATCGAGGCTTCTGCGGTGCTCAATCCAAAGGGCCAGCAGCGCACCCGCAATCAGTATGTCGCTCGAGCGCAGGATCATCGAAGGCGGGCTGATGATCCACCGGAGCAGAAATCCCCCAACGCACATCGCAACTCCCACCGCGACGATCCATGTTCGGTTGAGCAACAGGACCACGGGTGCCCACAGAACGTAGAACCACTCTTCTACCGAAAGCGACCAGGTCGGCCCCAGGGCACCTGTGATCGGCAGGATCGGGTAATCCGGTTCGACAAACTTGTTGAAGGTGATGGCAAATGGATTCGGGATCAGGCTTGGGTGATGAATCACCGCTACGAGCCGATGCAGATCGCTCCCAATATTCAGGAAGCTTCGCAGGAAGAGGATCTGTCCGAAGAACTTCTGCGGCTCAATCGGATCGTGTGCGAAAAGGGCGATCCCGTAGACGATTACCAGCAGCAGAATATAAGGCGGCATGATCCGGATGAACCGGCGCGCGTAGAAGACCTTGTAGGGATGCTCCGCGTGCTTGAGCTCCAGCAGGATGGTGGTGATCAGGAAGCCGGAGAGGACGAAGAAGATATCCACTCCCAAACCGCCGTAGTGCGCTGGAATCTGGCCGAACCAGTTCGAGAAGGGAGCGAAGTGGCAGGCGATCACGCCTGCAACCGCTACCGTCCGCACCCCGTCCAGTTCAACAATTCGCTTCAACGGCAATCTCCTCGAACGGTCGTATGGCAAGGCTGCGTATAGAGAAAGGATACATGAGGCCCAAGGCGGCCTCCCGCCTCTACGCCGTCACGGGATCATGTTCATGCAATGGCAAAGCCCCTGATCGCGCTCCTTCATGTAGACTTATCGAAGGGCGTCAAACACTCGTCCGACCCTCCGATGCCTTGCCCGAACCGGCAGCCATGGTTGGAGTCGTGCTTTCCGTGGACAGCCTAGAGATCAGCATCAGGAGATTACGACAATGTCGAAGATTGCCAAGACCGGCGACCGCAAGAAAGTCATGGATACCAACAAGAGCACCGATTGCCCCAAGTGCTCCAAGCCCACCCGCATCGTGAAGCGCGTAAAAGACCGCGAGCGCGGCATCCCCGGCGGAGTGTACATCTCCTGCTCGGCGTGCGAGTTCTTCGAAAAGCTCTAAACCAGGGTATCGATCTCATACTCGTTTCATAAGCAAAATAAGCTCCGGCAACGGGGCTTTTTGCGTCGACTCGAATAATCGGCAGTCGCCCTCCCAGCCGTAAGTTACCTCTTCTGATTCAATCCCATAGAGGTACCGTTAATTTTGCTTGAAGCACTTGACGAAGCTGTGTGGACAGGGGGAGACTCAAGCACTGAAAGCAGGACCTCTTGTCATGAAAAGCAGTACCGGTTTGCAGTTGGATACAGTGAGCAGCACGACAACCTCCCGAAACACCCCACCTCCCCCCCAATTCGATACCCCGACCTTCCTGATGTGCGCCCCACAGTGGTATGATGTCGACTACGTCATCAACCCATGGATGGCGGGCAATCTTCACCGCTTAAACCGCGATCTCGCCTTCGCCCAGTGGCGCGAGTTGCATCGCCAGCTGCAGATGATCGCTGATGTACGGTTGATTCCCGCCGTACAGGGATCGCCTGACATGGTCTTCGTCGGCCACACCGCCGTGGTTCAGCACGGCGTCGCTGCCGTCTCGAGCTTCGCTCACCCCGAGCGCCGCGTCGAAGAGCAACCGGTGCGGCGCTGGCTGCACGATCACGGCTTTCTCCTCTGGGAGACGCCTCGCGAGACCGCCTTCGAGGGCGAAGGCGATGCCATCTTCGACTTCAACGGCAAGCTCCTGTGGGCGGCGCACGGCGTTCGCACCTGTCTCCAGTGCCACCGCCATCTGGCGCAAGCCTGGCATCTCCCGGTCGTCTCGCTGCACCTCGTCGATCCGCGCTTCTACCACCTAGACACCTGCTTCGCTCCGCTCTCCGGCGGCCATCTGCTGTACTTCCCGGATGCCTTCGACGCAGCCTCACGCGCGGCGATTGAAGCCAGCTACCCTGCGGAAAAGCGAATCGCTGTCTCCGAGGACGAAGCCACCGCGTTTGCGTGCAACGTCATTAACGTCGGTGAGACCATCCTGATGCACAAGGTCTCGCCCGACCTCTCCCGCCGGCTGGCCCGTCTTGGATTCGACGTCGTTCAGCTCGACCTGAGCGAGTTTCTCAAGGGAGGCGGCTCCGCCAAATCGCTTGCGCTCCGGCTTAGCGATATTCAACTGCAGACGGAGATCGCGAATTAGGGGATAGATCGTCCGCGCAAGCCTCTTCATATCCGAAGAGGCCGTCATTCTGACCCTTGAGCGTAGCGAAGGGGAAGAATCCCCGCATTCTGTGTCCTGCCTACAGAGCTTTCCGGCAGCACGAGCAAAATGTGGGGATTCTTCGGCTGCGCCTCAGAATGATCGCAATATGTCGCTACTAGCTGGCAGCTTCAATCTCAGCCAAAATCGACGCCGCTGCCTGCGCCGGATCTGCCGCCTGCGTGATCGGCCGGCCCACAACCAGCATCGATGCTCCATCGCGAATGGCCGAGCCAGGAGTCGAAATCCTCCGCTGGTCGCCAATGGGAGCGCCAGCCGGACGAATCCCGGGCACCACCAGCAGATTGCCGACATCAAGCTTGCCGCGCAGGACTTCCACCTCTTCCGGCGAGCAGACCATCCCGGCAACGCCACACTTCTGCGCCAGCAGTGCCAGCCGGATAGCCTGGTCGCGTGGACTCGACGCTACACCCGTCCCGTTCAGATCGGCTGCGTCCATGCTCGTCAGGACCGTGACCGCTAAGAGTCTCGGCGATCCCGATGCCTGCGCCGCTTCAACCGCAGCAAGCATCATCCGCTCGCCACCAGACGCGTGAAGCGTAAGCAGAGAGGCTCCGGTTGCAGTGACCGATCGAACCGCGCCAGCAACCGTATTCGGAATATCGTGCAGCTTCAGGTCTAGGAAGACTTCAAAACCCTTTTCGCGGAGGTCGTGGATCAGCCCGCTCCCAGCGGCGTAGAAGAGCTCCATCCCCACCTTGAACCATCGGCAGCGCCCTTCAAGCCGGTCGACGAAGGCAAGCGCGGCAGTGGCAGAAGGGAAGTCCAGAGCCACTGCGAGGCGGTCTCTCGCATCCAGTCGACCTTCAACGACAGCCTGGCCCAGCCTGTGAGGCGATGCGATTTCCATGCCTCCAAGTGTAACGAATACTATCGGAGAGGTGCAGACCCTCCTCACGATCGCTGGCTTCGATCCATCATCAGGTGCCGGTGTAACAGCAGACCTGATGGTCTTCGCGGCGCATGGTCTATTCGGCACCTCCTGCATCACGGCTTTGACCGTTCAATCGACTTTGGGCGTTCGGGCCGTTTACCCCGTCGAAGGCGAAGTCCTGGCAGAGAGCCTGGCGTGCCTCGACGACGACCTGCCACCTGCCGGCATCAAGATCGGCATGCTGGGATCCAGCGCAGCGGTCGCAGCGGTCTGTGACTATCTTGAACGTCTCCGCAGTCGCGGCTCAACCATCCCGGTTGTGCTCGACCCTGTGCTTCGATCTTCCTCAGGCCGAGAGCTGCTCGAACCCGCAGGAGTCAACCTCATGCGAAGAAAGCTACTCCCGCTGGTGGACTGGGTCACGCCCAACCACGCCGAGCTGGGTGGGCTGACAGGGAACTCAGATCTGGCCTCACAAAACCAGGTCGTCCGAGCTGCCGAAGCTCTGCAAAGGGAACTGGCGCTCCTGGGAGGCAGACCAATTCACATACTTGCGACCGGAGGAGATCAGATTCCTCCCAACGATCTTCTGGTCACTGCCGCAGGCGAGCAGCACTGGATCGCGGGAGAGCACATCGAGACGAGATCGACCCACGGAACGGGCTGCGCACTCTCAAGCGCGCTGCTCAGCAGACTGGTTCTCGGGGACGATACGGCAACAGCAGCACAAAATGCCAAAAACTACGTAGCCGAAGCCTTGCGATCCGCAGTCCCCATCGGTCAAGGCCGAGGGCCTATGAACCACCTCTGGCCGATCCGATCAGCCTAGCGTCTCTGGAACTCCGGCGAACCGAACAACAGTCCCGCCGCCAGCGAAGCCTGAGTATCTGTCGGCAATGGAACTGCACCGCGCAAGCCCGGAGTGCCCAAAGCAAGGGGATCCCGCTTCCGGTCAACCACCGCCACCTGCTTCAGGCTCGCTTGCTGCTGTTCAGGGTCAGAGGTCACCTGCGCAAGTATGGCGCCGCGCGTGCGCTCGCTCGCAGCCATGTGGATAAGGTTCGCTTCGAGCTTCGATTCCTTCTCTTCCGGACCGAGCTCCGCCCCCGACTTCCCGCCCTCCGAAGCATCCAGAAGCTTGCTCCAGTCCACCTTCACCCCAACAACCCGATTCGACGAGAGAGCCAGAGCGAAGTTCAGCCGGGCGATCAGCGAGGCCGAACTGTTCCACGGATCTGCCTTCATGGAGTAGCCATTCGGAGTCTGCATCCCGTATACCGGCATCCCGAGATCGGCGATGACATTGGAGATGGCACCCGCGCTCTCCACCTCCGCCCCCGAAGCGCGAATCGCCGAGATCACGAAGTCCTGTGGCGTCTTTACCTTGGCGCGATAGGTTGCCGTGGTGAAGAACTCCGGAGAGTTCACCATCGCGAGCAAGATCTTGCGGATGTCGCCATGGGACGAAAGAAATGTCTTCGTCATCCGATCGACAAGCGCCTGGGGAGGGTCGTCCGACACGAACCGGACGGCGAGTTTCATGGAGATGAAGCGAGCCGTCTGCGGGCTTGTCGCCAGCAGGTGCAAGACCTCGACGCCTTCCTTCTCCCCGTTCTCTTTGATCTTCACGCCAAGCACCATCTTCGATCCGGGCTCGTGCTTGGTCTCGTCGAACTCCGCCCGCGAGGAAACTCCGCCCTTCTCAGGCGACCCAACCGTCCATCCGGTGAACACCTTCGCCACCTCGGTCACGTCCTTCTGGGTGTAGCCGCCGTTCACGCCGAGCGTGTGCAACTCCATAAGTTCACGGGCGTAGTTCTCATTGAGACCCGTCTGTTTTTTAGGCTGCCCAGGCCGCATTCCGGCTCGCATCGCGAACAAGGACTTGGGTCCGACGCTTTGCGCGTTGTCGAGGTAGTTCAGCATCGCCGGACTTCCAGCCGTCGCAACCAGCAGGCTCTCAAAACTCCCAAGCGCGTGCGGTCGAATCACATCACGCTCGTAACTCTCAATATAATAAGGAGCATCCTGCGATTTCTTCATGTAAACATTGAAGTGATTTAGCCAGAAGTCAACCATTACTTCATCTAGCTGCCGCTCGCTGTAGATGTCGCGAAGGAGTTTGGTCTGCACATCTTCGGCTCCCACAAGTCCTACGGGAGATTCAAAGGCAGCCAGCGCCTCGAACTGCTGCGGCGTAAATCCCTCAACCAGGCGGATTCGATCTGCAGGTTGGGCAGAGCGACGCAGCTCGGTGAGCTGCTGGGGCGTGAACTTGCAAAGCGCACCGAAACGGCTCTCTGGGGTCATCGCGATCAGCGTCGCGGCATCCTGGGGAAGCGACAGAGGCTGATCGTCAGCCATCCGGCCTTGCTCGCCCTCACCGGCCTTGTTCTTCAACTTGTCTTTGTAGCGCTCGATGGAGTTTCTGTAGATCGCGTTCGCTATCTGACCGCCAGGGCGATCCATTCTGCCATTCATCTCTTTCCGGATTGCCTGCCGATTGGGGTAGAGCGCCATCAACTGCGGAAGGGGGAGCTGCATCGCAGGAAAGCGCGCCAGCCGTCGATCCAGATCACTGTCATCGATCGTCTGAGGAGCCAGTTGGCGGTTAAACCAGGCCTGCAAGCCCATCGCGCGCAACTTTTCCATGTCGCCCGGCCGTGGTCCATAGGTAAACCGGTTCAGGACAAGCAACAACTTCTCGTCGGAACTAAGTTGAGCGACCTTTGCCGGCTTCGCCAAAGGGGCTGTTGCGCTGGATTGCCCATAGCTGCCGTTTGGGGCAATCAAGAGAGGGATGAGGAGCCCGGCAATGAGCGAATAGGCCTTTGATCCGATTGCGTGTAGAGACATGGGACCTCCGCGGCAGGCTACGAAAATTTGAACCCAGATCGGCAAGAGAAGTTCCGAACCCTAAGCTGGGTAGTGTTCCACCGAGTTGTACTGTCGACCATCAACATACCGCATGGCTAACTGATACTCTCAAAATCGTATGGCACTAGAAATTGTCCTCAACGGCCAGGTTCGCGTCTTCGCGGAGCTGGAGAGTCGTTCCACTGTCACAAAGCTTATCGAAGCGCTCCGGCTCAAGGACGATCGCGTTGCGATTGAGCTCAACGGCTCCATTGCGCCCAGAGCGAGCTGGGCGGAGACCGAAGTCAGCAATTCTGACCGCGTAGAACTCGTTCATTTTGTGGGCGGTGGGGCCAGGTAGTTCAACCGTCAGGCGAATTCTTGCGAAGCTTCAAAACCTACAGTCATGCCGCAATCAGCGATCTTTTCGATAGAGCAGATCTTTCATCGCTGCACGCCGGGCTTCGTTCGCCTCAGCGTTGGCTTTGCGTTCGTCCGCATCCATGCTTTGCTTGCCACCTGAGTCCTGCGACTCTGGCTCACTGCAGCTAGGGCACCGGTTTGCGAAGCCAGGCTTATTGGGCTTCAACTCAAACTCCTCAGAACAGACCACGCAGACTTTTACAGGGAACGCCATACACCTTTAGGATACGCCAAAGATCGAGCGAGGAGACAGCTTACGGCCAGGCGATAGTGCGCTCCCTTCGGTGTGACAATTGTTGTAGCTCATTAGAAATGACAGGGTGGCTAGCCCATTAGAAATGTCAGTATAGGCCTATCTGTTGAAGTACTTGTTGAATAATCCTTCGTCGTCGTGCGGTGCGTAATGTGGGAATCGACGTTCTTTGTCGATTTCC